>NZ_JAUZVW010000002.1:0-498459 GCF_033441575.1 Flagellimonas baculiformis | reverse complement strand
AGGGGCCGGCATCTACACCTATACCGTGACCGCCACCGCGCCATGCACCAACGACGCGACGGCCACCGTCACCGTCAACGAGCAGCAAAGGCCCGATGCGGGGACCGATGGAAGCCTAACCCTCTGTGAGGGCGATGCCGTAACGGCCGCCGACCTTTTCGCACAGCTCGGGGGGACACCCGACGCGGGAGGGACATGGAGCCCCGCTCCCGCAGGGGCCGGCATCTACACCTATACCGTGACCGCCACCGCGCCATGCACCAACGACGCGACGGCCACCGTCACCGTCACTGAAGGAGATTTAGTAGCCTTCGTGGAACCTGTTTACTCATGTGATGCCAATCAGCCAACAAACAGCATTCTGGTTACTTTGCTTGACCCATCCATGAACGATGATGTGATGTATGCCTTGGATTCTATGAATCCAAACGACTTTGTATTGAGTCCTAATTTCAATAATATAAGTCCTGGTGACCATAGCCTGTTTATCATTCACAACAATGGTTGTCTGTCTGAATATCTTTTTTCCATTGATGGAATTGAGCCTTTAGGACTTACCCTTTCCAATAATTTTGTGAACGGGATAACGGCAAATGTGACCGGTGGGTCCGCTCCTTATACCTATTATTTTGACAATGGGAACGGAACATCTTCCAACACCTATACCATTAACCGTAATGGCACTTTCATGGTGACGGTAATCGATGCCAATGGTTGTGAAATCACAGAAAGTATCACCATGAACTTTGTGGATATCTCCATACCAGACTTCTTTACCCCGGACAACAATGATGGACAAAACGATTTTTGGGCACCAAGGAATACTGAGGCCTTCCCAAATATCCAGACATACATCTTTGATAGGTATGGCAGAAAAATCCAGATTCTAGGACAATCTGATGCTTGGAACGGCTCCTACGAATCCAAGCCCTTGCCCTCCGGTGACTACTGGTACATTGTAAAATTAAATGATGGTTCTGGACGTGAGTTTGTTGGACATTTCACCCTGTACCGATAAAAAATAGATGATACATGAAAAAAGTTATTGTTCTTATGATGTTGATGAATGTGTGTCTGATGAATGCACAGGAACTGACTATTCCGCAGTTGTCCCAATATTTATCCGACAACCCTTTTCTGATGTCCCCTACCTATGCCGGTATCGGGAACTATGTAAAGGTCAGGATGAACGGATTAACACAGTGGGTGGGTGTCAAGGATGCTCCTGACACCCAGTCGCTATCCGCAGACGTCAGGCTGGGCAATAGGTCCGGAATCGGTATGGTCCTGTACAATGATGCCAATGGGGAGACCAAGCAGCGCGGAGGTAAAGTTTCCTTCGCCCACCATTTGACCTTTGACAAGTATGAAGAAAGTTACTTTTCCTTTGCGCTGTCCTTTAATCTCAATCAAATTAGACTTGATATTGAAAACTTTGACCCAGAAGCAGAAAGTGATCAAGGGATCATAAACGATAGGGCTTCCAGCAATCCCAATTTTGACCTTGGCACTTTATACAGGAGAGGTGGGTTTTATGTCAGTCTGAATGTTTCCAATATCCTGAACAAGGATTTTCGGAAGTTCAACCCTATCCATGAGCCCAATACGTTACGGAACTATTATCTCTATTCCGGGTATAGCTTCAGAAAGAACAGAAGGGACGATTTTGAAATAGAACCTTCCGTTTTCTTCCAATATTTTGAAAATGATGGCAGGTCTGTGACAGACGTAAACACCAAGTTCAAATGGTATGACTTTGAAGACTATTACTATGCTGGTTTCACCTACAGGTTCCTGAACGACCAATTGGGTTCCCCTTTGTATGTGGCCCCCATTATAGGACTTAAAAAGGGTGACTTTTATTTTGGATATTCCTATCAAGTCATTATGAACGAAATATTGGGCTATTCCAAAGGAACCCATGTGTTCACCTTGGGGGTAGATCTTTTCCAAGGTATTTCAAATTGTACATGCACATATTAAAAAAGAGAAACTATGAAAACTAATCCCAAATCATTGCCCCTGATCAACCTATCCCTGATATTTCTATTACTACTGTCCTCCTGTAGCGAAGATGGCATACATCCACCCTTGGTTTTGGAACCCGGTGAAGCAGTGGTCTCATCGACAACATCGGATACCATTGTCCATGTTATGGTGGGTAACGACCGTATTCCCATCTATTTGTCGATTCCGAAGGATTGTGAACAAAAAAATCATGCTGCGGTAGTGGTGATGCATGGTTCCGATGGCATGTGGGCAAACCATGATCCCAGCAAAGGAGCAATGTCAGGGCAGTTCAATGAATGGCGTCAATTGTTCGATGAAAATTGCATAGTAGGTGCCTTTGTCGATAGTTATTCCGGTCGGGGTGTTTCCACTAGGACAGGAAAATGGACCACGGCGCCGGACAATTTTAAGATAAGCTCGCAGTTTGTACGTCCGCGTGATGCCAATGTAGCCCTGTCCTTGCTCAAAAACCTTAGATATACCAATGGAAGTTCGGTGGTACGCCCGAACGATATCGGTCTATTGGGATTTTCCGATGGTGCCACTGCGGTGGCTTCCACCTTATATGATACAGATGCCACTCCCAATGATTGGGAATGGACACAGACTTTCAATGGTAAGGAATATGATGAATCTTCAGGGGTCTTGGCCCCGGAGCCAAGACCAGAAGTTGGATTTGCAACAGGCGTGTTCTACTATGGAGGTTCGGGAGGTTACGATTATTGGGGCTCCGCCATATGCGGCCCTAATGCCATGACAGGGAACATATATAGAACCTATGTGCCCATCCTGTACCAAATTCCAGAAGTGGACGATCTTACCGAAAATACCTTGTGCATGTTCAATGTCCTTGAACAAAAGGGCGACCCTGTGGAGCTGCACTTCTATGAAGGAGCTGAACACGGGTTCGATTTTGATGACAATGCCCAAAGTGTATTGGCAAGAGAGCGAACCCTAAACTGGTTTAAAGATAAATTGCACATACAAGAGTAGAATCATCCGGAACATATATTCCGAACATATAATACGTCCAAGCTTGTCTTGGAACATCCACCTCCTGCGAACCATACCTCATCCCAACAGAAACTTGGGAGCCCACAGGAAACCATTATCATCCTCAAAATAAATTGAACCAAAAACCCCGGAAACGGGCCCAAATCAGAACACCTAAATAAATGTAATCGATCATGAAAGGAAATTTTCTTGAAAAATGGATTTTGGATCTTGTCAAATCTGAGTATGAATATGGAAAGATCCCAAAACAAGCCACCTACAAGCTTAGGGAAAGAATGAATGATTTTATAGAGGTCACCATTGAATGGATGGATTCCGAGAACAACAGCCATAAGATAGTGTACCATGCAAGATCATATGGGAAGATGAAAGCCGACGAAAGTATGGAAATTGTCAAGGATCCCATTTTTGAACTTGAGAATTATTATACGCTGGAAATCCACACCTATATAAACCACATCAAAAGAAACTATAGTACCCGGAAAATAGCAAACTATGATGTTATGGGTGTGTTGGGGCAACTGGAGAACATTGATTCAGAGAAGGAGGTATAAGCATGGTTTTTTTGATCATTATGTTGTGCTTTGGGGTCTTTGGACATCCATTTCGCGTTTTTTTGGGAATCTGGCCCCAAGATTCCCCTTCGAAGATGCAGTGTTTTTGTGATTTTTTGGAGAAAAACCGAAAAATCAAGGTCAAAACCCGGTTTTTCGTCGATGAAAGCCAACACTTAATCGTTCATTTTTCATCCGTCAATTGAGAAGCCACATCCGTCAATTAGGCAGGTACGGGCATGATTTTAATTTGTTATTTAGGATATGATTTAAAGTTCCCAAGTTTTAATCCAAACATGTCACCTATGCTCTCTTTGACCATAATATGGACCCTTATCTGTGCCGCAATCATTATCGGCTACCCGCTCTATCTTTTCAATAAATCCTCCCACACCAGGGAGGGCAAAACGGACCATGAAAAGAACATGGGCTCCAACACCGTGGAACTATTTTCCTTTGATATCAGGGAACAACTGCCCGGCTGGTCCTTCACCTTAGAAGTTCCCCAGCTCACCGAGGAAGTGCTTTGCAACAATCCCATTTTGTTCTATCTGGAGTCGGAGAACAATTGTCTTAAACTACCTCTCAACAACGCATCCATGGGATACCGTGCCAGCGTTTACAAAAATGTCGGTAAGATATATGTCACTTTCAAATCGCTTAAGGACGGCGTTTCAAACTTCTATGTTCCAGCTTGGCATTTGAGTAAACTCAAGATCCTGATCATAAAATCCAATGACAAAAGGATAAATGGGGACTGGGGTGCAAAGCCAAGTGTCTCCCCTATCCATAAGAATTTGACCAAGGCAGGGATAAACATCCATGATTATGAGGATATGTTGGGGTATTTCAGCAACATCGCGGCCATTGATTTTAAAGGTCATTTTATTGCCAAAGCCAGACCACCTAGGCAGAGGACAGCGAAAAAAATCTTTACCCCCGTGGCCAGGCCAGATCATGAGCTTTGTTCCACCGGATAAAAAATTGACCCCTTAGTGTTCATGTTAGTAAAGTGGGATTTATCCCTATGAAAATCCCACTTTATGTTTTGGTTTTTTCGACTTGAAACATCATCCGTAAACCCAAAAGGGCCATCCGTAAACCCAAACCCCATCTACGTCAAATGGCATCCAGATTATTCATTGAACCAAATTAGATTTACCGCAGAAAAAGAAGAAAAAGGGATTGGGCTGCACACGGACATTAGGCCCATTTCTTCAGTTCTGGCTCTGAAGATCGTGCAGTCCGATAGTTTTAACATAGCTGATCCTAAATTGAAGCCTGGATCAAAGATATTGATAGAATACTCACCATTAGTAATTCCTGGAAAGCTGAGAGCTAGTATGGGGTTATGCTGCACACAGTTAGTGAACGGAAAGAAAGTGGTGAGTTAATTTTATGCCTAAAATGATGATTCTCTTTGGACAAATCCTAGACATAGATTTCTTTTTTTATGACAATCCCCCACTCATGGCCCAATTTTCTCAAAAAATATTCTAGGCCAAACATATTTAGATAATTCCCCCAAAAAAAATTGTAAATTAACCTCAAGGAAGTTGGCTTTATTTCAGGAAATAAAGGGTTATAAAATTTAAGTGCTTATATAAGCGAAAAAAAAGTTTTGACCCATCCCCTGCAAGGATAGCTAAGGAATTTTCATGATTGATTGGCAATATACCTTTGACCTAACCAAATAACTATATGGACTCTTCTATCGGTTCATTTTTTCTTGGAGAATCTTATTCACCAAAGAGCATATGTTACCCCGACAAACAAATATATCTAATAAAAATATTCTTTCAAATTTTATAGGAAAAATAATGTAAGAAATTTATTGTTCATGTTCAACGAAGCAATAGTCATATCCCCAAAAAAAGTACGCTGCTATGTTATAAGAAAAGTAAGTGCTTTTTCATTTTTGGCGTTTTGGCTAATGCTTTCCTTGGCCCCAATGATAGAATTGAACGCCCAGAACCCTCAAATGGACAGAAAGACCACGGAAGTTCCCTATTCCATTCTAAAGGTGTACAATCCCAATTTGGACCTCCGTAAAATTTTGGATTCTGAGTATACGTTCACTTCTGATGAATCCTGGAGGTTCTCTGACCTAAACGCTATATATTGGATAAGGCTGGATTTTTTGAATGAACTGGACACTTTGGAAAAACATAGTTCCTGGCGATTGCGCACCCCCAACTTTAGCTACGCAACTCTTTTTTATATAAAGAAAGGACGTATAGCCCATAAACCTTTTGGACAATTCGACAAGCGTGACGAAAGAACCTCCATTATCTATCCAGAGGGGGTCAGCTTTAAAAAACAGGAACTGATTGATCAAAGATACCTCTATCTAAAGGTAAGGGTCTTCGAGGGCTTTCATTCAGTTCCAAGCTTTAGATACCTTTCCGAGGAAGGTAATCGGTTCTACACAGATTATTATACAAACGAGGACTTGTACCCTATCATAATAGACCATATATATTTAGGTGCCTGCCTAATTTTCTTCTTGAGCTTTTTCATTATCTTTTCGCGAACTAAAAAAGCTGAGTTTTTATTTTATGCACTTTACATACTTTTTTCAGCTCTTTTTCTTGTACGGGTATTTGCTCCAGGATACCGAGCCTATTACGGTTCATTATTGGGGTACGGGACCATTCTTGTTTCGCAGATTCTAATTAATCTTTTTTATGTGCTGTTTGCCATGTATTTCCTAAACACCAAAAAGAAATACCCAAAACTCCACGTTGCGATACTAGTTATAATTGTGGTATTGGTGCTACTGATACTGTCACTGATATATACCCAATATACCTCCAATTACTTCATAAGCAACTGGATCTTAAATGTACAAAGGGGAGTGATGACACTTTTTGGGATATCTTCCATGAGCTATCTATTGTTCAAGGCAAAGGACAAACTGGCCATTTTCCTGGTCGCGGGTTCTTTCATTTATATGTCCGGTGCATTGATGTACATGTTCACACTTACCAAACAGTACATGATCATCGGGTCAACACTTGAAATCATAATCTTTTCCTTGGGACTTGCCTACAAGATCAAAGAACAATATGAGGCAAGGTTGGCGCTCCAACAAGAAGTCTCATTAAAGGAAATAAGCACACTCCGAGCACAGATGAACCCACATTTTATTTTTAATTCCCTGAACTCCATACAACACCTAATACTCAACGACCAAAAGGTTTCTGCCCTGAACTACCTTTCAAAATTTGGAAAAATTGCCCGAAATGTGCTCGAAAGTTCACATGAAGCCATTGTGACGTTAAACGAAGAGATAGAAATGTTAAGTTCATACTTGGAACTTGAGTCCTTAAGATTTGATAACGATTTTAAATATGTTTTGGAAATCGATCGGGACCTTGACCCAGACAACGTAGAGATTCCCTTGATGTTGCTCCAGCCCTTTGTGGAAAACGCGATTATCCATGGGCTTGTGGGCAAAAAAGATGGTGAAAAAATGCTCTTCCTCCGGTTCAGGAAAAAGATAGACTCCTATGTTTTTGAAATAGAGGACAATGGGGTGGGAAGACATGGCTTTATGGTGAAACATAACACCAAAAACCCGTTAATGAAATCCCGCGGTATTGAAATCACCGAAAAAAGATTGAACATGCTGGAAACACATCCCGGGAAAAAAAACACCATAGAAATAATTGATAAATATGATTCAAAGGGAAATCCAACCGGAACCAAAATCATAATACGAATCCATAACCCCTAAGACAATCCAATGGTCCTAAAAGCAGTAATAATCGAAGATGAAAAACACAGCAGGGAAACGTTAAAATCCATGCTCGAAGAATTTTGTAAAGATGTCAAGGTAATCGCCATGGCCGGCTCGGTGCAAGAAGGTGTCAAAGTACTGTCCCTCTATAGCCCTGATGTCGTTTTTCTCGACATCGAATTACAATCGGGGGTCGGCTTTGATGTGCTCAACCAAATCAAAGATCCCGATTTTGAGGTCATATTCACAACGGCCTTTGAAAAATACGCCATCAAGGCCATAAAATTCAGTTCCTTGGACTATCTTCTCAAACCGATAGACCTTGATGAACTACAAGATGCCGTGAAAAAAGCACGGACCCGCCGGGACACCAACGTTTATAGGGAACAATTGGACACTTTGATGCAGAATATCTCCAGAGGCGATATAAGACCGGAAAAAATTTGCCTGGCAACGACCTTGGGCATGGAATTCATAGCCATAGATGACATCGTTACCTGCAAAGCGGATGGTTCCTATACCTGTTTTACCCTAAAGGACGGTAGCACCCACATGGTAAGCAAACATTTGAAGGAATATGAAAACCTGCTAGCGGAACACCAATTCATGCGTGTCCATAACAGTTATGTAATCAATCTGAGAGAGGTGAAAAAATATATGAAGGCAGATGGCGGTTATCTCATCATGAGCAATGACATGCAGGTCAACATATCGTCCAGAAGGAAAGATGAACTCATCGAGGCGATGAAACGCTTATAGGAACGGGAAAAATTGGGCAGGCTTTCTGGCGTGTTCATTCTTTTTTATCAATCAATCCCTTGGTGAACTCATTAAGGGCCTCCACTTTTTCTTCAAAACTGCCCTTTAGGGTCTTTCTGTATTCGTTGAGGTTCTTCACCAGATCATCGATATCCTCGGGAAGGACATCCTCAAAAAACTGACGGAGTCTTTTGGCTGTTGTGGGCGACTTGCCATTGGTGGATATGGCCACCTTAACATTGCCCTTGGTCACGATCCCACCCATGTAAAAATCACAGAAAGGCGGGTTGTCCGCCACATTCACCAAAATACTCCTTTCCCTACAATCGTGATATACCTGTTCATTCACCCCAGGTTTGTCGGTGCAGGCGATGACCATGTGCTTTCCTTCCAAAAATTTCTTGTCGTAGGCCTCTTGGACCATTTCCACATGGTGCTTTTGGGCCAATTCCACAGTTTCGGGCAAAAAATCCAGTGCCACCATCTGCACTTGGGCATTGGGGCTGGACTTGAGCAAAAAGGTCAGTTTTTCCAGACCTACGTTTCCCCCGCCCACAATAAGCACGTTCAATTGGGAAACCTTCAAGAAAATTGGGTACAGTTCATTTCTTTCCATAATACCTTTTCAATCTTTCTGTATTGACACCCTAAAGATAATGACTATTCTGGATGGGGTCGACCCTAAAATGTAGGCCGTTGGAGTTGCTTTTGGGGCGATTTGAACTCGTACCGAAGAAATATTTCATGTGAGCCCCCGGTATAACCTGCCAAATTGGAAGATGTGAGGTCATAGGCATAGCCTGCGCTTAGGTTGGGATTGATCTGCATTCCCAACAAGGTAGAAAACGAATCGTCCCACCTGTAGGCTAGTCCCACGGTGAAGGTCTCCTTGATCAAGGTAGTGGCCGATATGTCGGCAATCATGGGCGCACCGGGCACCCATTTGATAAAAAAGGCAGGTTTGAGCACCACATCTGGAGTAATGTCCATAAAAGTCCCCCCGATCCAATAATAGTGAAGGCGTTCGGCCGCAATTTCCTGCTCTTCCCCATCGTAATGCTTTTGAGAAAAGAAATTGGGTACGGCAAAGCCCAGATACCCTTTTTTGGTATGATAATAAAATCCAGCGCCTATTGTAGGGAAGAATTTACTCTTCAGATTGTCTTGAAAGGCCATATCTGGATTATCCGTGAGTCCTTTGGAAAAATCAACATCAAAGATTCTACCTCCCAACTTCAACCCAAAGGACAATTGTCTGTTGGTGCTGTCCAACTGTATGGTATAGGACACGTTCCCGTCCACAAATATTTCTGAAGAAGGGCCCAAAGCGTCGTGGGCCAGCACACCCCCCACCCCGATCTTGTTCTCCAAGGGAGTGTCCATCGCCAGGACCTGTGTGTTGGGAGCCCCATTGATGCCCACCCATTGGGAACGGTGCATCAAAAGTGCCGTAAGATGTCCCTGCGAACCAGCATAAGCGGGGTTAATGCTCATCGTATTGTACATGTATTGCGTGAACTGTGGATCTTGTTGGGCCGAAACGAAGATGGTTCCCAAAAGTCCCATACTGCACAGACACCTCAATACTGTTATCCTATTTTTTTTCCTTCCCATTCCCATCCTATCTGTTTATGTAAAGCCAATCGGTTCGTGGTTGCGACCCATCCCCCAAATCGAGGAGGTAATAATACGTGCCCACGGGCAGTTGGTCTTCTTTTTGGATAATGGCGCGCCCGTTGGGGGTTCCATCCCAATCATTTTTGTAGGACCGCGTCTCAAACACAATATTTCCCCATCGGTTGTACACTTGGAGCACATTGTTGGGGTATTGGGAGATACAATCGATCGTGAAAAAATCGTTCACCCCGTCCCCATTGGGGGAAAATTCATTGTACACCACCAAACAGCTCGGTGTCACAAAAGCTTCTGCACTATCGTTGGAACCATCACTGTCGAATTGGTCCACATAGGACAATAGTGCCCGGTTCACATGATCATTGGTGTCCAACACCTCAACGGTCAATTCCAAAGTGGCCGATTCCAATACCTGGAGCGTTTCAATTTCCCAAAATCCTGATGATGTCTCAAAAGTCCCCAATGAGGTTTCCGCACTTACAAACCTATATCCCGAGGGCAATTGTTCCTCAATACCGATGTGGGATGCCAAACCGGGACCCAAATTGGTGATGGTGATGGTAAACACGACCTCATCCCCCATGTTCGGAAACGGATTGTCCACTTCTTTTGAAATGGAAATGTCCGTGGTCTGTGGCACCACAAAGGCACTGGCCTCATCATCATCTTCCAGACCGTCCGAAAGATCATCTTCGTCAATGTCCTGAAGGGGATTGCTGTCCGGGTCGGCCAACAGACTGGCCGATATATAGGCGATGTTCAGATATTCGTCAGCCAAGGCCGTCGGGGCATTCACTCGGGCAAGGAGTTCCAAACTTTCGGTGTTCTGGTCAAAAATGGTCCTGTTCACCGTCCAAACACCCGTTCCTGCAGTATAAACCCCCGCCGTGGAACTATGGGACTGGTAGGTGTAACCATTGGGTAGCAGGTTGGTGACCTCGACCCCAAGGGCATCCGAAGGTCCACTATTGATGACACTGATCACAAACCGCACCACATCCCCCACATTGGGCGTAGGATTGTCCACGGTCATGTTCAAGGAAAGGTCGGCCAAGGCACCAGGAACCGGCAATACGGTATCTTGATCGTCCTCAGACCCCAAATTGTTGTTCGGCGTGGAGTCTGGGTCATAGGTGTCCAAGGCAATAAGTTCGGCCGTGTTCCTGTAATTCCCTTCGGGAAGCACCGATACCGTGATCTGCAATGTCTGCGTACTTCCACTGGACAGGTCGGGTAAGTCCCACGAACCGGATGCCTCATCATAGATCCCGGCAGTTGTTTGGGCCGAAATAAACCGATATCCTGTTGCTAATTTGTCCTCTATCACCAAACCGGTGGCATCATTGGGTCCTGCATTGCTTGCTTGAACGGTGAACACAATGGTATCCCCCACATCCGGGTTCATATCGTCCACCGTCTTTGAAATGGAAATATCCGTCACATGTCTCGGCACGGTGGCAAGTTCCGCCTGATCGTCCTCTGATGGCACATGATTCCCCGGAGTGGAATCCGGATCATGGAACCTGGAGGTGACCACTTCCGTTTTAAAATTATAGTCGCCCGTTGGGTTCACTTCGGCAACCATCTGAAATTCCATGCTGGTGTCCGCTTCAATGTTCCCGATGTTCCACAGACCGTTGAAAGGATTGTACATTCCATTGGCACCATCGGACACATAGCTATAACCGGAGGGCAAAAGGGCCTCCACAATGACCCCAAGGGCCTCACTGGGGCCTTCATTGGTCAACTTGATGGTGAAGGTGACCTGGGAACCCACATCCGGGAACCCCTTGTCCACCAACAATTCCACCATCAGATCGGCCGCTGGGATGGGGGTTGTGCCCGCACTGTCCAGATCGTTCTCAAAGACATTGTTGTTGTTCGGTGTTGAATTGGGGTCATAATTGTCGGAAGCAATCACTTCGGCCACATTGAAATGTTCCCCGATAGCATTGACCGTCGCCACAATGTTCAAGGTTTCCGTATTCTGGCCCGCCAGAATGCCATTCAATACCCAAATGCCTGAAATGGGATCATATACCCCTGCAGTCCTGCTATTGGAGACGTAGGTATATCCCGTAGGCAATATATCCATGATTTCGACCCCGGTCACATCACTGGGACCCAAATTGGTCACACTGATATTGAATATGACCTCTTGGCCTACATAGGGACTCAACACATTGACGGATTTGCGCAAAAGAAGGTCGGATACGGGTAAAGGAATCGGTTCCACGGTCTGCTGGTCGTCCTCCGCACTGTTGTTGTTGCCTGGGGTCGAATCCACATCGCCCTCTGTCACCTGTATCACTTCGGCCGTGTTGATATAGCTTCCCGAAGGGAGCACTTCCACAGTGATATCCAAAGTTTCCACAACACCATTGTCCAAATTTCCCATCGACCATGAGCCGCTTGTCGCTTCATACGTTCCGATGGATGGCACTGCGTTGATGAACGAGTAGCCCGAGGCCAAACGATCGGTAACCACCACATTAGTGGCATCACTGGGACCATCGTTCCGTACCGTGATGGTAAAAACGATTTCCTCCCCAACGTCCGGAATAAGATTATCGACCGTTTTGGTCAAGGCAACATCCACAACAGGAATAGGTATGATCGTAACTTCATCTTGGTCATCCTCGCCTGGAATCCCATTGTTGGGGGTCGAGTCCAAATCGATTTGGTCATGCCCTGTGATTTCGGCAATATTGGTATAATCCCCAGATGGGTTTACCGTGGCCAGAATGTTCAAACTTTCCGAAACCCCACTGGCCAATGTGCCCACATTCCAAATTCCATTGGCATCGTTGTAGGCCCCACCCCCATTATCGGAGACATAGGTATATCCGGATGGCAGCAGGTCGGTCACCTCAACCGAAGTGGCCGCACTGGGCCCTGCATTGCTCACTGTAAGGGTAAACATGACATTATCACTCACCAAAGGTGGCGATTTGTTGATTTCTTTGGTCAAGGACAGATCAATGACCTCCACCGGGATCACTTCGACCTCATCTTGGTCGTCCTCGGTATCGTTATTGTTTCCTGGCGTCGAATCCATATCAAAAGCATCCGAGGCAATGACCTCTGCAGTATTGGTATAATCTCCCGAAGGGTTCACCCGAACGGTGATAATCAAGGTCTCCGTACCTCCATTGGCGATTGCTCCCACTTGCCACAGGCCGGTTGACGCATTGTACGAGCCCGATGTTGCGGCATAGGAAACAAAACTGAATCCGGATGGCAAACTATCTTCCACACCCACATTGGTGGCAACGTGCGGTCCATTATTGGCAACGGACACTTCAAAACTGATCTGTTCGCCCACATTGGGTGTGAGGTTGTTTCCCACAACCGACTTGGTCAGGGAAAGGTCGGCCTGTAGCGGAGCCACGGTCAATGCAGCTTCGTCGTCTTCGCTCTGGTCCCCATCGTCGTTGTTGGGTGAACTGTCCAGATCAAATTGGTCGCTTGAAACCACCTCGGCGATATGGGTATATTCCCCTGAAGTCCCTGTTGGCGACAACACCGTGGCATTGAAGGTCAAAACAACCGTGTTACTGCCCATGGGGACATTCAGTCCGGACCAGGTCACATTTCGCGTCAAAAAATTGAACGAGCCACTTTCGTTAATCCCACTAACGGTCCCATATCCTTCCGGGACCAAGTTTTCAAGGGAAACTCCTGTGGCATCCAAATCCCCCAAATTGCTAAGGTTGATGGTAAACGTGACCACATCACCAATATCGGGCATGGTATCACTGACTGACAAAACCACTTCCAGGTCCACTCCCACAATGGAAATCCCTACCGCATCCGAAGCCGTATCACAACTCACATCCGAAACGGTCCATTCAAAAAAATAGGTCCCTGGGATGGTTCCCAACACTTCTGTCTGTGAGTTGGTGACATCATCAAAAGTGACCAATGATGGGCCGGATAGCTGTGTCCACATGCCGGTTCCCACTACGGGGGTATCGGCATCCAAAAAGATAGGGGCCATTTGGGTAATGATCTGGTCCGCTCCGGCATTCACCGCACATTGTTGTGAATATCCCATCTGTATGGAAACGAACAGGAGAAGAAAAGACAATAGGAAATGGCTTGGTTTTTTCCGAGGTTGGGGTCTGTTCATAGTTGGGTCGATGAGGCTGCTCTTGCAAAGCAAGACCACTCAAACATATCAACTCCCAAGGAGAAAAGGGAAGTTATGTTGTATTGCATCCATCATTTGTTGTGAAATGTAGGATAACTGATGAAATCCATGACACTACACAAACCCCAATAAAACACGCGTTATAGCCCAATAATTTGGCCAAAAAATTGATGTTCAGCCCTTTAATTTATCCGCTCTAAGCGCAATCCGGACATGTGCCCGATAGCAGGCAGTTTACATCCTTTACCCTGTACCCTTCTGGAATTGAAAAATGGACAGATTCCCCCAAACATTCAATGGTATCGCAAGTGGTACATCTGAAATGAAAATGGTGGCTCGGTATCTTTTTGCCCTTGCAGTCCATACATACCGCAAAGTACTGCTTGCCATCCTCGGCCACCACCTTATGGACAATCCCATCCTCACAAAATTGGTTCAGTACCCGATAAATCGTGGCCCTGTTGGCATCCACCTCGATCTCTTGCTCAATGGCATCATGGCTCATGGCTTTCTGTCGTTGGGACAGAAGATTTAGTACGGCTTCTTTGGCAGGTGTTTTTCTTCGTTTCATAAATATTAATGCGACATTGTTGCAATAATAAAAATTATTTCTAATTTTGGCAACTCCATCCCAAAATAAAACCCCTTATGGAAAAAGACAAGATTTTTGATGTGATCATTATCGGCGGGAGTTATGCAGGCCTATCGGCTGCCATGTCCTTGGGACGATCGTTGAAGCAGACCTTGGTCATTGACAGTGGCAACCCCTGCAATCAAAAAACACCCCATTCCCATAATTTTTTGACCCAGGATGGGCGTACGCCCAAGGAAATCTCATCATTGGCAAAACACCAGGTGGAACACTATGCATCTGTGCACTTTTTTGATGGTTTTGCTTCCGAAGGAATAAAAAAGGGCAACCAATTTGAGGTCAAAACCCACTCGGGGGACTCTTTTTTGGGTAAAAAATTGATTTTTGCCTCTGGCATCAAGGATATCATGCCCAACATCAAGGGGTTTTCCGATTGTTGGGGCAAAACCGTCATACATTGCCCCTATTGCCATGGATATGAGTTCAAAGGCAAGAAAACCGGAATCTTTGCGCAAGCAGATCGGGCATTTCATTTGGCGTCGCTGGTGAACAATCTCACCAATGACCTGACCATCCTGACGTCTGGCCCTACTTCTTTTTCCCCGGAACAATCCCGTACGTTGAAAAAGCACAACATCTCTGTTGATGAAAGGGAGATTGTTGAAATCGAGCATCAAAATGGCCAAATGCAAAAGGTGGTCTTCCAAAATGGTGAAAAACTGGACCTGGATGCTCTATACGCGGCCATTCCCTTTGAACAGCATTCCCAAATCCCGGTGTACCTCGGTTGTGAACTCAATGAACAAGGATACATCAAAACGGATATGTTCCAGCGAACCACCGTGGAAGGTGTTTATGCCTGTGGCGACAATTCCAACCCCATGCGGTCTGTGGCCAATGCGGTCCATTCTGGCAATTTTACCGGAGCTGTGGTAAACAAGGAGCTGACCGAGGCCACTTTCGTTTAAAATCCAACTTCTAAAATTCAGGATTTCACAAAAGTTCAATACATGTGGGTTGGTTTCGGGTAGAAAACGGCGTTTTTTTAATATGTTTGTGACCATATGAAGGCAAATCGTCTCAAAAATAGCATCTCCTTTATGTTTCTTGCCCTTTTTCTGGCAACGAAACTTATTGGACTTCACGTGCTTACCCACGATGACGATACCGATTATGTGGACCATTGTGCCATCTGCCACAACATTGCCGCGGACAACCATACTCCAGCCGTTCTTAGTGACCCCGGGGAACCGTTGTCACCAAATGTCGAATTTGTCCTTCATCATAAAGTAGAAGCTGGGTACGATTTTCAAATTTCTTGCAACACTGACCCCAGCCTTCTTTTTTCAAGGCCTCCCCCTTCTGCCTAACCTCTCCCTTTTTTCTTTGTTCACCGTTTGAACAGTTCCACTCCCTGATTGGAATTGTGCTGCTTTCCTTGCATACAATAGGTTTGTAAGAAAGTAGGCAAATCTGCTGATTTACAGCTTTATCCACAACAAAGTCTTAGGGAAAACCGCCAGTGTTAAAGCCTCTTCCCGAGGCAATTGCAAGAATTTTTAGTTTCCCAAAATGTTCAAAAACATGCTCGTGGCATGGCTGTTCATCAGTCTGTGCACACATGCATCCGCACAAGAGACCCACACCTTGAGAGGGGTGATTGTGGATGCAAATACCCAAAAGCCCATCGTTGGTGCCAATATTATTGGCAAAAACCTATATGCCGTTTCCTCCGACAATGGAGCGTTCGTCATAGGCAAAATCCCTAAGGGCAGTCACCATTTTGAAATCACCCATATAGGCTATGCTACGGAACAGCTAACCATAGATGTAAATGGCGACCTAGAGAATGTGGTGGTCCAACTCCAAGAGGCCGTGACCAATCTTGATGGTGTGGAGCTGATGGGCAAGACCGAGCAACGCAAGGCACAGGAACTCTCCACCATAACCGTGGGGGTTTCCAAAGAATTTTTGGAGAACAACAGGGAAAACAGCCTTATGCAGACCTTGCGAAAAATCCCGGGGGTGAGCACCATCACCATCGGCTCAGGACAGTCCAAGCCAGTGATCCGCGGATTGGGTTTCAACAGGGTGAGCGTGGTACAGAACGGCATCAAGCACGAGGCGCAGCAATGGGGCAACGACCATGGCCTGGAAATAGACCAATACGGAATCGAGGATATCCAGATCATCAAAGGGCCTGCTTCTTTGCTTTACGGTTCCGATGCCATTGCGGGGGTCGTGGACATACAGCCCCAAAAAATCCCTGCTCCAAATTCGTTCGGAGGGGAGGTAACCCTGTTGGGAGAGACCAACAATGACCTTTTTGGTATTTCAACAGGTGTACAGGGAAGAAAAGATCAGTGGTTCTACAGGGGCAGATTGACCTACCGCGACTATGGCGATTACAAAGTGCCCACAGACAGAATCAACTATGAGAACTACATTTTTGAACTGCATGAAAACCATTTGAGAAATACAGCAGGAAGAGAGGCCAATGCCAGTTTCAGCATCGGTTTTGTGTCCGATCATATCAAGTCCGAGACCTTTTTCAGCAATGTGAATGCCAAGAACGGTTTTTTTGCCAATGCCCATGGGCTGGAGGTGCGAAATTCATCCATCGATTACGACAGTTCCAGCAGGGATGTGGACCTGCCCTTTCACCAAGTGAACCATTTGAAGATCACCAACAACACCACAATTTATAGAGGTGAACACACTTTCCAAGTGGATGTGGGCTACCAAAACAATCAAAGAGAGGAACTTTCGGAACCTGTGCCCCACGGGTATATGCCCACTCCGCCCAACAGCAGGGAAAGAATCTTTACCAAAAACACCTATTCCCTGAACGTACAGGACACCTATCGTCCGAATGCCGAACATGACCTGATCTTCGGGGTAAATACAGAATTCCAGAACAACAACATTGGCGGATGGGGGTTTTTGATCCCTACATATGATCGGTTTACAGTGGGAGCTTTCGTGTTTGACCATTTCAGGATACATGAAAACCTACATTTGCAAGGGGGTCTTCGGTACGATGTGGGTCTTGTGGATGCCCGATCGCATTTTGATTGGTTCCAGACTCCCATTGAAAATCCCAACGGAACCACTTCGTATGTATTCATGCAACGAGCGCAGGACAGAAGTCTGGAATTTGGCAATTTCAGTGGTTCCATCGGCCTGAGCTACCTCAACAAGAACACCACCTATAAAATCAATCTGGGCAAAAGTTTTAGGATGCCCTTGGCCAACGAACTGGCTTCGGACGGGGTGAACTATCATATGTACCGGTACGAACGGGGGAACATTGACCTTGACCCGGAACAGTCCTACCAACTGGATTTGGATGTGACCCACTCCAGAGAAAAGTTCAATCTGGGTGTGAGTCCCTTTATCAACTTTTTTGAAAATTTCATCTACCTGAACCCGACCCCCAACTATTATGAGACCCTTCAGATCTATGAATACACACAGAGCAAGGTAATCAGGTACGGGGGTGAGGCATGGGTCGGCAACAATGTGACCGATGCCCTTCGCTTGGATGCCTCCGTGGAATACGTCCTCTCCCGACAGACGAGCGGCCCAAAAAAGGATTTTACGCTCCCTTTTGCCCCTCCATTATCCGGATTGATCTCTGCGAGCTATCGGTTAAAGGACATCCTCTTTTTCAGATCACCACAGTTCATGGCCGATCTTAGGATCACGGCAGCCCAAAACGACATCGTCCCGCCCGAGGAAAAAACGGAGGGTTATCAAGCACTGAACATTTCGGCAACTGCGGGGATTCCTCTTTTTGGAGAAGGGAAACCAGCGGAATTGCGCATCAAACTGAACAATGTGTTCAACACTGAATATTACGACCATACCAGTTTTTATAGGCTCATTGATGTTCCCGAACCTGGCAGGAACCTATCCATTTCAATGACCTTCCCATTTTAGAATTAAATCAAATGAAGTATAACACCAAAAACAAAAGAAGAATGAAAACAAATCTTAAACCTTTAGCAATTGTCGCCTTTTTGGGAATCCTGTTGCACTCTTGTAGCAGTGATGACGAGGGCACACCCCCAGTAGCCGCACCGGTCATTTCCAACTTTGAATATGGAGAGGGCAGCAGTCACTCCGAAGACCAAGTGGCCTACAAGGGATCGGACATCCATCTGGAAGCAGAAATCACCGCAGAAGGAACGGTAAGCAGCATTTCTGTTGACATCCATGCGCATGACCTCGAAGTGGGCGAAGGGGAAGTGGAATGGGATTTTGAACAGACCTTTACCGATGCCAGTTACTTGGTCATCAACCCCACCTTTCATGAGCATATCGATATTCCTTCCAACATTCCGGCGGGTGAATACCATGTTACATTGACCGTAACGGATGAGTTGGGCAACAGCACGGAGGCGGAAGGGCACCTACAAATTTTGGACCCGATCACACTGAGTGAGATTGCCATTAGCGAGACCGTTGTTCGAGGCTCTGATTTCCACACCGAGTTCATCATTTCTGCCGTAAACGGAATCCATCAGATCACTGTAGATATACACGGGCATGATCTCACGGTAGGCGAAGGTGAAGTGGAATGGGATTTTGAGAACATCTATTCCGAAGGATACCATGAACTGACCGAAGCGGAGTTCCACGAGCACATCGATGTGCCTGAAACGGCCCCTGCTGGTGAATACCATATCCTTTTCACTGTTGAAGATGAGGATGGGAACACTGTGGAATACGAAACCCATATCGATGTGACCGCTTCGTAGCCTGAATGAATTATGCAATACAACCTTAAACCATTTACAATGAAGCAGACCGTAAGACTTTTTTTATTGGCCATGATCCCGCTTATCTTTTTGACATCGTGTAGCAGTGATGACGATGTTCTGGACCCGCAAGGGGATATCAACCCAGAAAGATTTGAGAACCTTGAGATTGGAAATGCCGCCTTTAAAGTACCACAGGCCAACCCTGACCTTCACATTCAATTTGATTACACAGGAGAACAAAAGGTAACCGAAGTTTACTTCGAAATTGAATCCGTAAATATCAAAAATCCGGTAGGAGATGAAGTGGATTGGCTGATTTCCAATTATTTGGTCCCTAAAAGTTATTATGAGGGCCAAATCAACCCACATGTGCACTATCATATACTTTTTGATCAAAACAATGAGTTTTTTCCTGCTACCAGACCAGCGGAAGGAGTATACAAACTAACCATAACCATGATAGAGGAAGATGGTTCGGAGAGTAGGCTTTCCAAAGAGTTTGAAGTGGTCAAAAGATTTTTTGAGGTAGAGGTCGGGCATGATGGACACGTCCATTATGGCAGCGATGAACTCCATGTAGAGTTTGAATACCAAGGTGGTGACAACACGGTCAATGAAATCATGTTTGAACTATGGTTCGAGGAATGGAGGGAAGGCCAGAACGTTCCCGTAGGCAGTTGGGACAACATCAGACACACGCTTCCTGCAGATCTCTATGAAAACTCCAACACCCCCCACATTCATTACCACATGTCCATCGACCCAGAATTTCCAGTAGGGAATTACTGGTTGAACATTTATGTTGAGGATTCGGGCTCGGAAGAGGCTGTGAAGCTGTCCGTTCCCTTCAGTGTGGTTATGGATGAGTGATTGCAAACAATAGCTTAATACGCCGCACGGCTTTAAAAGCTGTGCGGCCCATTAAAATTTCAATATGAAAACATTTTCAAAACGGTTCCTTACTTTTTTGTCCTTCATGTTGCTGTTCGCATGCTCAAGCAGTGATAACGGGGATATTGATGAGGACAAACCCGTCATCAGCGTAAACTATGCCGAAGGATTCCCACAGGCCTGTGAAACCTTGGAAAGGGGGCAGACCTATTCCTTTCGGGCACAAGTCACGGACAATGTGGCACTGGCCGCCTATAGCGTGAACATCCACCACAACTTTGACCACCATACCCACGATGACCAGGGGGCCCAGTGTGACCTGGAAGCTGTCAAGACAGCCATCAACCCCATGATGTTCATGGAAAACCATGCCATTGAAGGTGGAGTGACTTCTTATGAAATCAACCTTTCCATTGTCATCCCTGATGATGTAGATCCAGGGGATTACCACTGTGCCTTCTCCGTGACCGACCAGACCGGATGGCAGAGCAGGACTTCGGTGGATATTAAAATTGCGGATTGACCGCTTTTAACTTTAAAATTTTCAAAACATGATATCTACAAATCAACTGACCAAAAAATTCGGGGACCTCACGGCGGTGGACCATCTTCCCTTTGGGATCCAAGAAAAAAGCTGACCTCCAAAAAGGCGCTTTTAACAACCTGGCCCCAATCTTTTCAAAAGGGAGGCGGCAAAAAGGAATACTGGCCGGTTGACATTATCCCAAAAACCAAAAATTTTAGTACGAATCAGTTCAAACGAAAAAAATGAAAATAAAAAATCCAACTTACGACATCATCGCCCTTTCCAGTTCCCTGATCTGCGCCATCCACTGTGCGGCAATACCCATCGTATTGTCATTCTCATCATTGTCGGGCCTGCATTTCTTACACAATCCCCTCATTGAGTGGTCCTTTATTGTGGCAGCTATCGTATTTGTCATCATTTCCCTTTGGCCAAGCTACAAAAAGGTGCACCACAAGTCCAGACCTTTGGTTATTGCCGCTATTGGTTTTGGGCTGATCGCATTGGGCAGGTTGGACCTGAACGAGCTCTGGGAAACAGCACATACTGTTATGGGAGCCATCATGGTATCGGTGGCCCATTACGCGAACTGGAAATTGTTGCGTTCAACGGGTAACCATACAAATTGTCAACCCTGAACAAAGTAAAAACCTTATGACCAGCCATCCATTGTTTTCTTTTTAAAATTTATGGAAAACTCTAAAAGTCAGTAAGATATGATAAGAACGAGTGGCTTAAAATTTGGATACGCCCCTGCCGGAAGGCAGTTCAGTTTTCCTGATATTTCCTTAGAAGCATCCCAACATCTGCTGATCTTGGGAAAATCGGGAATTGGCAAGACAACTTTGTTACATCTGTTGGCAGGACTGCTCTCCCCTACGGAAGGCAGTATTGAAATTGACGGAATTCCGGTCCGTACACTTTCCAACAGACAGATGGATCGGTTCAGGGGAAGAAACATTGGGCTTGTTTTTCAAAACAACCACGCCGTCCAGTCGCTCAATGTCATCGAAAACCTGAAGGCCAGACTTTTCTTCGCCAAAAAATCCATCTCCCAGACCGTAATCACACATCTGCTGGAACAACTTGACATCTCGGATTGCAAAAACAAAAAGATCAGGGAGTTGAGCGAAGGACAATTGCAACGCTTGGGCATCGCCATGGCCATGGTGCACCTTCCAAAGGTCATATTGGCCGATGAGCCCACTTCCAGCCTCGACGATGACAATTGCAAAAAGGTGATGGAACTCTTGATCGGGCAGGCCAAGGCCAATGGGGCCAACTTGATTGTCATTACACACGATCAGCGGATAAAACCCTTGTTCAACAACACCTTGGAGCTATGAACATTTGGAAGATCAGCATCAAAAACTTTAGGTTCAAGCCCCTATTCACTTTACTGGGCATCCTAACACTATCGGTAAGCATCGCCCTTCTTGTAGGGATCCAACAATTGGATACATCCTTCAGGGACCAACTGGACAACAATTTGGGAGAAATCGATATGGTCATGGGAGCCAAGGGAAGCCCTCTCCAATTGGTGCTAGCTTCCGTACTCCATATAGATAACCCAACGGGAAACATTCCCTTTGAAGAAGCGAAGGGATTGACGAAAAACCCCATGATCCAGAAAGCGGTGCCCATCTCCTACGGGGACAACTACAAGGGGTATCGGATCGTGGGTACCACTGACGACTTTGCCACGCTCTATAACGCAAGAATAACTCAAGGCCGCTCAGTGGAAAAACCCATGGAAGTGGTGCTTGGGGCCTCCGTGGCCAAAAAATTGGGACTTCATATCGGCGACTCCTTCCAAAGTTCCCACGGACTGGTCGAAAAGGGCGGACATGCCCATGAGGAACCTCTTACCGTAGTGGGCATATACGCCACGACCCATAAAGTTTTGGACCGTTTGATCATTACCGGATTGGAGACCATTTGGGAAGTCCATCTCCATGAAGAGGGGCATCCAGCAGAACATCATGGGGAAGGAGAACACCATGGTGAGGAAGAAAATGAACGGGAAATCACTTCATTGCTGGTCTCCTTCAGGAACCCCATCGCACTGCTGACCGTTCCCCGCAGTATCAACGAGAATACCAATATGCAGGCGGCCCTACCCAAATTTGAACTGGAACGCCTGTACCAATTTACAGGTGTTGGGGTAAAAACGATCACTTGGATAGCTTATGCCATTTTGGTCATTTCCGGCATCACCATATTCATAGGCCTGTACAGAATGGTACGCGATCGGGCCTTTGATCTGGCACTGATGCGAAGCTATGGGGCCAATAGGTTCCAATTGGTCAACATGGTCCTATATGAAGGTGTTTTGATGGCCGGGACTGCTTTTCTGATTGGTATCCTATTATCACAGATCGGCGTCTTTTTCATTTTTGAAATGATAATGGACCAATACAAGCAAACCATGCCCCTCCAACTCAAACTTCAAGAAGTATTGCAAACAGGGATCCTGGTTTTGTCGATGGTCCTGTTGTCCATTGCGCTTGCCATTTACCCCCTCATTAAAATGAACATCTCCAAAATATTGAGCCATGAAAAATAAAATCCTGGTCGCCTTGTTCTTGCTATCCTCCGCGACCTGTTTCTCACAAACAGAAATAACATGGTGGGACTTGGCCCGTATCAACTATACGGAAAAGTACTTCCCTTCCTACGGTGAAAATTTCCTCTACCCAGAATTCAGTGAGCATATGAAGTCACTTGAAAGCAAAAAAGTGGCCATTACAGGCTTTTTCTTGGATATAGACCCGAGTGGCAAACTGTTCATCCTTTCCAAAAACCCCATGGCCTCCTGTTTTTTTTGTGGTATGGGAGGACCAGAAACGGCCATAGAGCTTCAATTTAAATCGAAACCAGGCTTCAAAACCGATGATATTCTCTACGTCACCGGCATCCTCAAGCTCAATGCAGATGATGTACAACACTTCAATTACATCCTTACCGATTGTGTTGCCCAAAAAATGAAATAAAAAAATCAATAACACATTATAAAAATGAACAGAAGAAAATTTTTCAGGAACGGAACGCTTTCGGCCTTGGGAGCATCCCTTTTTACTCCTTTCGAATCCGTTCGGGCTTCAGAATTTGGGAACGAATGGAAGCGAAAAAAGGCCAAGAACATCATTATGCTGGTCAGCGACGGCATGAGCACAGGTACCTTGAACATGGCCGACCTCTATCTCAACCGTAAAACAGGAAAGGGAAGCAACTGGTTGGACCTGTATCGGGAAAATAAGGTTTCGCGTGCCCTTATGGACATGGCATCGGCCAGTTCCATCGTCACCGATTCCGCAGCCGCCAGTTCCTCATGGGGCGGTGGTGCAAGAATCAAGAACGGCGGCATCAACATGGGTGTCAATGGCGAACCTCATCTTCCCATTTGGCAAAAGTTCAAAGCCGTCGGGAAAAAGGCGGGATGTGTGACCACGGTCCCCATTACCCATGCAACCCCTGCCGGCTTTTGCGTCAACCAAAAATCCAGGAACGACCAAGAGGCCATCGCCGAAAAATACTTGGATCTTGGTTTTGATGTGATGATGGGCGGGGGCAACGAATATTTCTCGTCGGATAAGCGCAAAGATGGAAAAGATATGTACGTCGCCTTCGAGAACAAAGGATATTACGTGGCCCGGACCAGAAATGAAATGACAGCTGCCCCGAAGGGAAAATCCGTATTAGGGGTTTTTGGGGACAATGGGCTTCCTTACGCCAAGGATCGGGAAAACAATAAAGAACTACAGGAAAATACGCCCAGTTTGGCCGAAATGACCCAAAAGGCCATTGAAAACCTAAAGGACAGTGCCAAAGGATTTGTGCTCCAAGTAGAAGGCGGCAAAGTGGATTGGGCCGCCCATGCCAATGATATTGCAGGGTTGATCTATGATCAGGTCGCTTTTGATGAAGCCGTTCAAGTGGCCATGGATTTTGCGGAAAAGGACGGGGAGACCTTGGTGATCATCACTACAGATCATGGAAATGCCAATCCAGGTGTCATTTATGGGAAATATGCCAATGACCATTTTGATTCCATCCAAAACTACAAACACACCAACGAGTGGATTTTGAACGGCATTGGCAAGGAAACATCGGTAAGCAGCATAAAGGAACGTGTGGAATATGCCAACGGATTTGCCTTGACGGACGGGGAAGCCAATACACTTTTAGGTTATTACGATTCCCTCAATGCCGAGGATGGCCTGTACAATCCAAAGCATTTGCCCTTTGGTGCTTTGGCGGAAATCCAAAAACAGCACAACTCGGTGGGTTGGATCAGCATGCAGCATTCGGCCGATTATGTGGAGCTGGCCATGTACGGCCCTGGAAGCCAATTGTTGAAACCTTTTGTGAAAAATACCGAACTGCACTATCTCATGCTCGAAGCCGCAGAGGTAGAGAATACTTTTTAAAGACGATTTCAAAATAAAATCGAACGGATATTTTTGACCCGGTACAAAGTTCACGATAGTTTATCAGCAAAATCACATTCTTAAAACAGTTTTGAAACAAAAAAACGATGCGTTTCCGCATCGTTCTTTATTCCATGTCTTAAAAAGGTGGTGTTTATGCCTCGCAACTGGTGCACTCTTTCTTTTGCTTGAACTTCTGTGCGGCATTCATACTGTGCTGATAGTACAAAGACTTCAGTCCCAGTTTCCATGCCGTTACGTGGATTTTGTTGATGTCCTTCGTGGGCATGTCGGGGTGCACGATGATGTTTACCGATTGCCCTTGGTCAATATGGTTCTGTCTGTTGGCCGCTTGGTACACGATGTCCAACTGGTCCAACTCGGAATAGGTCTTGAACACTGCCTTCTCCTCTTCGGTCAAAAACTCCAAGTGCTGCACAGATCCATCCATATCGCGAATGCTCTTCCAGACCTCAGCGTTGTTTTGTCCTTTCTCCTCCAATAGGTCCATCAGATAAGGATTCTTGATGGTCACCTTGATCTTTGCAATGTCCTTCACGTAACAATTGCTCCAAATAGGCTCTATTCCCTGGGACACTTGGCCCAAGATAAACGCTGAGGAAGTGGTGGGCGCAATGGCGTTCAAGGTCGTGTTCCTTCTGCCATAGCCTTTCAATACTTCAGGTTCGCCAAAACGTTCGGCCAATTCTTCGGATGCCTTGTAGGAACGCTCCTTGATGGCCTTGAATATTTCATTGTTCAGGTTGTATGCCTCCTGGCTATCAAAAGCAAGGCGCTTTGACTGCAAGAGGGAGTGCCAGCCCAAGGCACCTAGGCCCAAGGCACGGTTTTCCTTGGCAAAGTTATAGGCCCTTTCCATAAAGAGGAAGGTCTGCCTGTCATCACGATCGGAAGAATCCCTGTAGGCTTCCAATTTTTCGATGAATTCGGTGATCACCGCATCCAAGAAATAGACCATGGTCTCCACGGCATCGGTATTTTTCCATTTGTCGTAATGCAACAAATTGATACTGGAAAGCACGCAGACAAAGGACCAATTGTCGTTGGAGGGCAACATGATCTCCGTGCAAAGGTTACTGGCATAGATACGATGGTCTTTGTCCCTGTACACATCCACGGCGCCATCGTTGGCATTGTCGGAGAAGAATACGTAGGGATACCCCATTTCTCCCCTTCTCTGGAGCACTTTTGCCCAAACGACCCGCTTGTCTTCATCACCGGCTATCATTTCCTCCATCCATTGGTTGGTCACGGTGACCCCATGGGTCAATTGTTGGATCGGGTTTCCTTCGGTCCCTATTTCCAAGAATTCCATGATGTCCTTGTGGTCTATGGGCAGGTAGGGCGAAAAGCGGCCGCGACGCACGGAACCTTGGCTCACCACATCCACCATGGACTCGAACAATTGCATGATATGGACCGCTCCGGAAGCCTGTCCGTTGTTCTTCACAGGGGCGCCCCTGTGCCTGATCTTTCCAAAATAGCCGGACGTTCCCCCACCCAATTTGGACATCATGCCCACTTCGGATTGGGTGTAGAGGATGTTCCCCATATCGTCATCGATGTGTGACCCAAAACAGCTGATGGGCAATCCCCTTCTTTTTCCAAAATTGGACCAAACGGGCGATGCCAAGGAGAAAAATCCTTCGGACATGTAATGGTAGAACTTGTCCGCATAGCCGGGTATCTGTAAAATATGTTCGGCCCTCTCCGCAATCTCACGGATACGACCCTCTGGGGTTGCCCCTTCAGTGAGGTAGCCCGACCCCAAAAAACTGCGGCTGTATTCATTCAGCCATTCAAAGCCTTTGTCCTCCTCTTTGGTCTTGAGTTTGGCCAAGGCATCCTTTCTGGCATTTACAAGTTCTTGGGTCTTGTTGTCTTTGATCTGCTCCGTGATCTGTGGGGATGGGGTCTTGTTCTCCATAATTAAAAAAGGTCGTCGCTGGTTATACTTTGTGTTCTCTTGCTATAGTTGATGGATCTTTTTACAAAAAAGTCTCCGTGTTTTGTTCCTATGATCTCGTCATCGAACCATTCGGTCTGTGCCAATAGTTTTTGATCGACATCGAATATTTTGGCAATGCCTATGCTTTCCAAGGAATTGTTGAATCGATTCTTGATGAACTCGTTCACCACGGCCTTCGGCAAAAAGTCGAGTTCCCCTTCCTCAAAGATCCAATCCACGATCTTGCTCTCCGATTGGAAAGCCTCTTCGCATAGTTCCTGGATCATGGTCTTGTACTCCTGATCGAACCACTCTGGGCGTTCCTTTTTGATGATATTGATCACATCGATCCCGAAATCCCCATGGATCTGCTCTTCTTTTGAAGTGGCCTCGACCACATTGGAAATTCCCTTGAGCATGTTCTTATGCTTGTTGAACGCCATGATGATCAAGAACTGGGAGAAGAGGGAAACGTGCTCAATGAACAGGGAGAAAAGCAAAATGGACTCCGCATATTCCCTGTTGTTCTCGCTCTTGGCATTTTTAAGGGCGGTCTCCAAATACTGCACCCGTTTCATGATAACAGGTTTTTTCTTGAGGTTCTCAAACTCGTTGTTCAGACCCAATATCTCCAACAAATGGGAATAGGCATCATGGTGCCTCACCTCGCTCTCGGCAAAGGTGGCCCCAACGGATCCTATCTCTGGCTTGGGCATGCGGTGGTAAATATCCCCCCAAAAGGTCTTTACCGCCACTTCTATCTGGGAAATGGCCAACATGGTGTTCTTGATGGCACTTTTTTCAACTTCGTTCAGGCCAGATTTGAAATCCTGGATGTCGCTGGTAAAGTTGAACTCGGTATGGATCCAGTACGAGTGCCTGATCGCTGGCACATATTCGTACAATTGGGGATACTCGTAGGGCTTCAGGTTGATGCGCTTTTCGAAAATGTCCGTTTGGCGCATTTGGGCCCTTTTGTTCCTATAAATAATGTATGCTTTGGCCACGTCATGGAACTCACTGTTCATGAGTTCGTTCTCCACCACATCCTGTACCTCTTCCACGGTCGGCACATACTGTTCGTCCCTGCTCTTTCGTTCCAACAAAGTACGTTGTACGTTGTCGGCAATGGTCTGCGCATCACTGATCTGCCCATGGTCCACGGCGGTCATGGCTTTCAGAATGGCATTTGTAATTTTGTGTAAATCAAATGTTTGGGTACTAAAATCTCTTTTAGTGATATGAGAAATATGCATTTGGAAAACTTTTTGGAGTTGCACGAAATAGCTCGATTGTAAAATTCATATTTTCTTTACTTGGATTTTACATTGACCCCATCAGGTTCTCAACACTTTTATCAACATTCCCATTTTTGGGGCCAAAAAATCACTGTTACAAACCTAAAAACTGGGCTTTTCGGAAAAGCTGACAAGTGTCATCCGACCATAGGATTTTTTCCACAAAAAACACAGCAAATGCAATTGAAAGGAATATTGCCTACTTTTACAGCCATAAGTTCTTTACTTAATTTCTTTATCAAAACGATAAGGGTTTCCGACACAGGTCGGGATTAAAAGGGAATCGTGTGTAAATCACGAGCTGACGCGCAACTGTAAGTCCGATCCCATTTGGGATAGCATGTTTTTGCCATAAGAGCCATTGTCCAAAAGGATGAGAAGGCGGCAAAAATCGGACAAGCCAGGATACCTGCCCATATCGTTCCTACGTTGTAGGATTTTGACGGTGCCTTCGCGTACAGGGCAGGTCGGACGTTTGAACCTTACCGGGAACCCCTCGGCAAATTCCTTCTGCGTTCTTCTTGTTTTAAGGCATTGCGAAGTTGAGCTAAGGAGCTTTTATCTAATTGTTCAATTTTATAAAAGCTTTAGCAATGAAAACAAGCAATTTGGGCTATCCGAGGATCGGGGCCCACCGTGAGCTGAAAAGGGCTTGCGAAAAGTATTGGGCCGGAAAGATCTCCTTGGAGGACCTACTCGAGACCGGAAAGAGCATCCGAACGGAAAACTGGAAACTCCAACAGGAAAAGGACATCGACCTGATCCCCTCCAACGATTTTTCATTTTACGACCAAGTTCTGGACACCACGCTGATGGTGGGTGCCATTCCAGAACGGTACAAAAACGCACAAGAATCCCATAAAAATCCAGTGGACCTCTATTTTGCCATGGCAAGGGGGCTACAAAAAGAGGGGGTGGATGTCATCGCCATGGAAATGACCAAATGGTTCGACACCAACTACCATTACATTGTCCCAGAATTTGAAAAGGACCAACAATTCGAAATACTTTCCACAAAGATCATCGATGAATTCAATGAAGCAAAGGCTCTGGGCATCCATACGAAACCTGTGCTCTTGGGCCCTGTCACCTATCTGCTGTTGGGCAAGGAAAAGGAAGAGGGTTTCCATAGGCTCGACCTCTTGCCCAAACTGCTTCCTGTTTACCATATCCTTTTTGAAAAATTGGAGAAAGCTGGGGCCACTTGGATCCAAATGGACGAACCTGTTCTAGCCACAGATCTGACGGCCGAGGAACAAGAGGCCATTTCCAAAGTATATCAGGGAATAGCCGAGAAGTTCCCTTCATTAAAAATTCTGTTGGCCAGCTATTTTGAAGGTTTTGGGGACAATCTTGACACGGTGCTGTCCTTACCTGTCTGCGCCCTGCACCTGGACCTGAAACGAAGCCCCGATCAATTGAACGAAGTTTTGGAATCTGGAAAGCTTGGAGAAAAAACATCCCTATCATTGGGCGTGGTGGACGGTCGCAATGTGTGGAAAAATGATTTTGCCGCATCATTGGAATACATCCGCAGGGCAAAAAAACAATTGGGCGAAGACCGAGTGATCATCTCCCCGTCCTGTTCGCTCTTGCACGTGCCCAATGATCTGGATCTGGAAACCAATGAAAAGACACTTCCAAAGGAAGTGAAGGACTGGATGGCCTTTGCCAAACAGAAACTGGAGGAGCTCCAAAGCCTCCAAACCCTTTCAGGAAACCCGGAACACTTCTCCCACCCACTCTTTAAGGACAATTTGGCCTCTATGGAAAAAAGGAAAAATGCTGCATTGATCCATAAACCCGAGGTAAAGCACCGAGTGGAACACCTCAGCGAGAGTGATTTCCAAAGGACATCTCCTTTTGAAAAGAGAAAAGTGCTTCAGGCAACGCATTTAAAACTCCCGCTCTTCCCCACAACGACCATTGGCTCCTTCCCCCAGACCCCTGAGGTGAGGCAGGCCCGATCGCTGTTCAAGAAAGGGGATCTCAACGAACAGAAATACATCGATTTTCTAAAAAAGGAGACCGAAAAGGCGATACACTTTCAAGAAGAGATTGGTCTTGATGTGCCCGTTCATGGCGAATTTGAGCGCAACGACATGGTGGAATATTTCGGTGAACAACTGGAAGGCTTTGTCTTTACCCAAAATGGGTGGGTACAGAGTTATGGCTCCCGTTGCGTGAAACCTCCCGTCATTTTCGGGGATGTATCAAGACCCAAGCCCATGACGGTGTTCTGGACCGCCTTTGCACAATCGTTGACGGAAAAACCCGTAAAAGGCATGCTCACAGGACCGGTCACCATTCTGCAATGGTCGTATGTACGGGACGACCAAGCCCGTTCCACAACCTGCAACCAGATTGCCCTCGCCATTCGTGACGAAGTGGTGGACCTTGAAAGAGCAGGCATAAAAATCATACAAGTGGACGAACCTGCCATACGCGAAGGACTCCCCTTGCGCAAAAAAGATTGGAAAACCTATCTGGACTGGGCCATTGGAGCATTCAAACTGTCCACAAACGGCGTGGAAGATTCCACACAGATCCATACGCACATGTGCTATTCCGAGTTCAACGATATCATCAAGGACATTGCGGACATGGATGCCGATGTGATCACCATCGAGTGCTCACGTTCACAGATGGAGCTCTTGGATGCTTTTTCAGAATTCGATTATCCCAACGATATTGGACCGGGAGTTTACGACATCCATTCGCCCAGGGTGCCGTCCTCCAAGGAGATTTTGGGGCTTTTGCAAAAAGCGGAAAAGGTGCTGCCCGCCTCCAAGCTTTGGGTAAACCCGGATTGTGGGTTGAAGACCCGGGGATGGGAAGAAACCAAGGAAGCCTTGAAAATTATGGTTTCTGCGGCCCAGCAAATGAGGGATATGGTAGCACATCCATCACATTAACATTATCGGGGCCGATGCAAACATCGGCCCCAAATTAAATGGTCATACACCTATGAAAGTAGAAGGAAAAAAATTCATCTCCCCATTACTGTGCTTCGATTTTTACGCAGAGCACTATCACAAACTGATCAAACAATTCAGGAAAGATACAGATCTATCACAACTGAGATCTATCCTAAAGAATGGGGTTGTTGAAAGAGACGTGGAAAATTTGATACAGCTCGAAACCTATGATGCACTGGTCATCACCGACCCTCACAAGAACATTGTTTGGGTGAGCGATGGTTTTCAGGAAATGACCGGGTATTCCAAAAGTTTTGCCATAGGGAAAAGTCCTCATTTTCTTCAGGGGCCCCAAACTTCGGAAGATACAAAACAAAATATCCGGGAGCAGTTAAGTACCGATCATACCTTTACAGGTTCCGTTTTGAATTATCGAAAAAATGGGGAACCCTATCTATGCCAGATCAAAATAGTCCCCATATATGATTCCAAAAGGAAGTTGGTGAATTTTTTGGCCCTGGAAAAGGAGTTGCTTGCGGCCTGATTTGGTCATTTGAGAAAAAGGGGAATTATGTCGTAAATTTCTTTTGCGCACCATTCATTCTTCTTTCTTGTCTATCTTTGCAAAACAAACCTTTTGGTACTTGAAAAGTCACGGTCTTCCTATATTTTTCACCCTGCTCTACTTGGTGGCCATGCTAAAGCCTGTGCTTCCCGTATTTGAGTATGTGGTGAACCAAGACTACATCGCCGAATACCTCTGTATCAACAAGGACAAGCCTATGATGGATTGTAACGGTAAGTGTTACTTGGCCAAAATGCTCCAAGAGGAACAGAACGAAAAAAAACAGAACCTTCCCGCAATAGACCTCAAGGAATACCCCATAGGCTTTGTGGAAATCCTATTGTTCGATTTTAATGGGCAGGAAACAAATAGAAATGTATTGCCTGTCCTAATTCCAAATGGACCCCGACAGTTTATCGGTTCCGTTTTCCACCCTCCCAATTGTTGATTTTCCATATTTCACTGAGATAAGCTTCTTGCATCCAAGCATGGAACTATGTCCCTGTGCGCAAAAGTTTCAGATGCCACATCCGATTGTGGATATCTGCAACCCATTACCCATTTTTTAACCGGAGACCTATGGATTAGCGGCATGGGTCTCCAAACTCAAGTATTGAAAATCATGAAATCATTATATCAACTATCATTTGCCCTATTTCTTTCGGTTTTTGCATCCTCCTGTAGCAACGATGACGACGCTTCGGAACTGACCGGGAACGGAACGGTAAAGATTGAATTTGACAACAGTGTGGCCGGGGATGACCTTCTCCTGAACACATCAAGCTACACCAATTCCCAGAACGAGACCCTGACCATCAACCGACTCACTTATATTGTCAGCAATTTTAGGCTGACCGATGAAAACGGCACGGTCTTCACCTATCCCAAGGATGAGAGCTACTTCATTGTGAACGAGGAAACCGGCAAGACAGAAGTGACCCTCACCAATGTTCCCGCAGGGAGATATACATCAATTACCTTTGGCATAGGCGTGGACCAAGAAAAATACCTTCAAGGTGCCGAGGGACAGGGAAGCCTGCTGACCGAAGCCGAGAACACCAACATGATGTGGTCATGGCAGGCAGGGTACAAATTCCTCAATTTTGAGGGCACCTTTACCTCCGAGACCGTAACCGAGGCCACAAGCTTTATGATCCACATGGGAAGCCATGGGTCCAGCTTGGACAATTATAAGGAAACCTCTTTGAGCCTGGATACCGAAGCATTGGTGAGCAGCGATATGAACCCCATCATACACCTTGTAGTGAATGCGGGCAACATCCTTGATGGGGAGAACAAAATATCCCTGACCGAACAAGCCGTTATCATGGTCAGCGAGGAAAAATCCCCAAAAATAGCGGTAAACACCTCGAAAATGTTCGCTGTGGACCATGTGCACAACGGAAGCGGGGAATCCCATTAAAAGAAAACTTGTGATGGGCTGTCTTAACGGACAGCCCTTAACTCCAAAACAGCAAACACATGAAATATCTTTTATGGGCGTCCGTGTTGTTGGCATTGGGTGCTTGCAGCAACGACAATGGAACATATATAAATGTGGAACAGGATGCGCCATTGTCCGTAACTGTTCCCTCCAACTTTCCGCCGATGGTCTATAATGTGGACGAAAATCCTCCCACCCAATTTGGGTTTGAATTGGGCAAAAAATTGTTCTACGATGGAAAGTTATCCGCCAACGGGTTCATTTCCTGCGGTTTTTGCCATGAGCAGCGATTTTCCTTCACACACCACGGCCATCAGTTCAGCCATGGCATCGACGACAAAGAAGGGAAGCGGAACACGCCCTCCATTGCCAATATGGCCTTTTTTTCGGAATTTGCCTGGGACGGTGCCACGAACCATCTGGATCTGTTCCCCATCATCCCCATTACCAATGAAGTGGAGATGGGCGAGACCATGACCGGGGTCCTTCAAAAGCTACAAGCGGACAGTGAGTATAAAAAAGCGTTCGATGCCGCTTTTGAGGAAGGCGGGGTCAACCATGAAAACTTCCTGAAGGCCCTTGCCCAATTCATGGTCATGATGGTCTCCTACAATTCCAAGTACGACAAATATGTACGGCATGAGGATGGGGTGTCCTTGACCGATCAGGAACTTCAAGGATTGTCCATCTTTCAGCAAAAATGTGCCAGTTGCCACACCACCGATCTATTTTCCGATGGCAGTTTCAGGAACAATGGCCTGCCACCCAACCCCATCCTGAACGATCTTGGGAGGGCAGAGGTAAGCGGAAGTGCCAGTGACAACTACAAGTTCAAGGTGCCCAGCCTGAGGAATGTTGCCCTCACGGCCCCTTACATGCACGATGGAAGGTTCGGCAGCCTGGAATCCGTCTTGAACTTCTACCAAAATGGAGTGCAGGACTCCCCCACTTTAGATCCATTGCTCAAAACAGAAGATGGGTTGGGGATTCCGTTGGACAACTCTGAGAAACAGGCCCTGATTGCTTTTTTGGGAACCCTTACTGACAATGAATTCATTGCAGACGAACGCTTTGCAGAATATTGATCCACGAAATGAATATTAAAACAACAGATGAAAACGTATATTTCACCAATATTTACTTTGATCTTGGGCATTTCCGCGCTACAAGGAAACACAATGCCCAAAACACCTTGCCCTACGACCAATTTGGCGACACTTATGCTCTATGATGATTTTTGTGACACTTGCGGTTGTAGTGGAAATGGTGGCAGCATGGGTTTTGGCACTGGACTCAACAACAATTTTGTTGGTCTGAGGTACATTGCCCAAACCTATCGATCCGGGGATGGCATTTTTGCCAATTCACCCTGGATAGATGAAAGCTTCAACACCGTCCAATTGTGGACACAGCTGCCCGTGGGAAAACGGTTCATCGTAAATGCCGTGCTCCCCTACCAATTCCATACCCGAATATTTTCGGATGATTCCGAACAGCACATCAATGGGCTGGGCGATGCCACTGTCCTAGGGTTCTATCAAATCCTGAAGCGGACCCCCGACAGCATCATTTCCATAAGACCCGAACACACCTTGCAGCTGGGAGGTGGGGTCAAAGTACCAACGGGGACCTTTGACGAGGAAAATCTGGAAGGTAGTGTAAACCCAAGTTTTCAGTTAGGCACGGGCAGTTGGGACTTCTTGGTCGGTGCCAATTATGGCATGACCTATAGAAACTGGGGACTTTCCCTCATGGCCAATTACACCATCAAAATGGAAAATGACAAGGAATACCGGTTTGGCAACCAACTGAACTATGCGCTCAACGCCTACAAGACCTATTACTTCGGAAATGATTTTGCCCTCACCCCACAACTTGGACTTGGAGGGGAGCATTTTGAGGAAAATGAAGCATTTGGATTGGCTGTGAACGATACGGGCGGAAACGCCCTTTTTGGAAAAGGAGGCATCGAGGTCAATTACAGAACCTATGCTCTAGGGATTTCGACCATGTTGCCCATTTCCCAAAACCTCAATAACGGCAAGGTGGAAGTGAAGAACAGGTTATCGGTCTATGTGAACATCAATATATGACACATTAAATCCATAAATGACAAACCCCTGACAGTCAATTGACTGTCAGGGGTTTTTGGTACCTTGGGTGGGAATCGAACCCACACGTCCGAAGACACTGGATTTTGAATCCAGCGCGTCTACCAATTCCGCCACCAAGGCATGTTATGAAAACTTATCTCTAAGCTTTCGGAGTTGTTCCTTACCAACTCCCGATTTCCAATATTTTTCCCTTATGCGTGCTTCCATTCTATTGTTGCACACTTCACTATACAATAGTTTAGAGGGTTTATATGGTTTGGTTGTTCGCTCCCTTCCATTGTTATGCCGTTTCAATCTTTCTTCAAGATTTCCGGTCATACCAATATACATATAGTTTTGTTCTATACTTGAAATTGCATAAACAACCATTATTCCAATATTTCAGCGCGCCTGCCTGTCGGCAGACAGGTCTACCAATTCCGCCACCAAGGCATGTTGGCATTTTCTCAAATGCGACTGCAAAGCTAAAAAAATAATTTTATTTACAACCAAAAAATACTTCCATTTATCCTTTAGCAACCCGAATTAATTTTTAAATTTGCACCTCTTTGCAAAAAAGTACTTTAAAAAGCTAGCTAACAAGAGTTTGTAATGGCCTATCAAGTTCCCGAACCCAAAATTTTTGCCTGTACCCAAAGCATTGAATTGGGCAAGAAAATAGCCGCTTCCTATGGTGCGGACTTGGGAAAGATCCAATTCTCCAGATATAGTGACGGGGAATTCCAGCCTTCCTTCGAGGAGTCCATTCGCGGAGCCAGGATTTTCATTATAGGCTCTACCAACCCAAGCTCGGAAAACTTGATGGAAATGCTGCTGATGCTGGATGCCGCCAAAAGGGCCTCCGCTAGGCACATTACGGCCGTGATGCCCTATTTCGGGTGGGCCAGACAAGATAGAAAGGACAAACCCCGTGTTCCCATCGCCGCCAAACTGGTGGCCAAAATGTTGGAGACCGCAGGGGCCACCCGCATCATCACCATGGACCTGCATGCTGATCAGATACAAGGATTTTTTGAAAAACCTGTGGATCATCTGTTCGCTTCCACCCTGTTCCTTCCCTATCTGAAAGGACTGAACTTGAACGACCTCTGTATCGCATCGCCCGACATGGGAGGCTCCAAAAGAGCCTATGCCTATTCCAAGGCGCTGGAGTGCGATGTGGTCATCTGTTACAAGCAACGGGCCAAGGCCAATGTCATTTCCCATATGGAACTGATCGGCGATGTGCAGGGCAAAAATGTGATCTTGGTGGACGATATGGTGGACACCGCCGGCACCCTGACCAAGGCTGCCGACCTGATGATGGAAAGAGGGGCCGAAAGTGTACGTGCCGTGACCACGCATGGCTTGCTCTCCGGAAACGCGTATGAAAAAATAGAAAAATCAAAATTGACGGAACTAATCATCACCGATTCCATTCCGATCGATCACAACCAAAATAAAATAAAGGTATTGAGCTGTGCCGACCTTTTTGCGGACGTGATGCACCGAGTGCACCACAACACCTCGATATCGTCAAAATTTTTAATGTAGCCTTCGACTACGCTCTGGCTGACAAAACGGGGCACTTCGAAGATAAATTTTAGCATAAATTAAATATTAATATAGATTATGAAGTCAATTACAATCAAAGGATCCCAAAGAGAAAGCGTGGGCAAGGTAGCTACCAAGTCCCTACGTAATGCTGGTAAGGTCCCTTGCGTGCTGTACGGAGGGGAAAAACCATTGCACTTTTCAGCTGAAGAGCTGGAATTCAGAGATTTGGTGTACACTCCAAACGCACACACAGCTGTGATTGAGTTGGAAGATGGCCAAAAATTGGATGCCGTACTACAGGACATCCAGTTCCACCCAGTGACCGACAAAATCCTTCACGTGGATTTCTACCAATTGTTCAAGGACAAGCCAGTTACCATGGATATCCCTGTTCGTTTGGAAGGAAACTCCCCAGGGGTACGTAACGGTGGACGCTTGCTTTTCAGAAAGCGAAAACTTTCCATCAAGGCCCTACCTGAGCTACTTCCCGATTTTATCACCGTGGATATCTCCAAGTTGAGGATAGGCGGAACCATTGCCGTGGAAACCGTGTTGAGCGACGATTACACCATTCTTCACCCGGACAGCACCGCCATTGTACAGGTGAAAGCTTCCAGAACTTCCATTGCCGATGAGGCGGAAGATGAAGAAGAAGGAGCTGAGGGAGCCGAAGCTGCTGAAGGTGGCGAAGCCACTACCGAGGCAGAGGCTACGGAATAGTCCAGATAACCTTTTTCAAGAGCATCCCTGTTTTTATTTCGGTAAAATTTGGGATGCTTTTGTATTTTTAACCTGTTGTACATTTTGAAGGTTTTTATACCAAAGCCGTCAATTAGCTTCGCTCAGTTCGGCTTTGCCTCGGGTCGAGTGAAATTCCGAAGGAATTTTGTATCGAGAAATCGAAGATTCAGCGTAGCTAATCGGTTTTTGGTTTGAAATTCTGGTTCTCGATACAATTTTTCTTCCGAAAAATCACTCGAACTGACAAATTACAGTCAAAATGCACAACGGATATTTTTAAGAAAATTCCATTCACCGAGTGTTCAATTTCATCAACAAGCTTTTTGGCACACCAAAGCAGCTATTGCAAGAAAAAGACCCCATGAAAAAATTTCTCGTCGTAGGCCTTGGGAACATTGGCCCCAAGTATGCCGAAACACGCCACAACATCGGGTTCAAAGTCCTGGATTTTTTGGCGGAACAGGAAGATTTTACTTTTGAGGACGCCAAACTGGGCGCAGTGGCCACTTTTAAACATAAGGGAAAGAGCATCATCTGCCTGAAGCCATCAACGTATATGAACCTAAGTGGCAAGGCGGTCAAATATTGGATGGACAAAGAGGGCATTGCCCTCGACAATGTCCTTATCATCACGGACGACATCAATCTCCCCTTTGGCACCATCCGACTGAAGACCAAAGGAAGTGATGGGGGCCACAATGGGCTCAAGGACATCCAAAATGTATTGCAAACGGTCCAATACAACCGTTTTAGGTTTGGTGTAGGGGCAGATTTTGGCAAAGGAAAACAGGTAGATTACGTATTGGGCGAATGGAACGAAGAAGAGACGAAGGCCATGCCCGAGCGTTTAAAAATAGCGACCGAGCTTGTCCGTTCCTTCGTTTTTGCCGGTGTGAAGAACACCATGAACCAGTTCAACGGCAAGTAGTCTAGTACACCTTGAACTCGAACACCCCGGAATCCGAAGTATTCCCTTCCTGATCGGTGGTGATGACCTTCCAATAATATACCGTAGCCGATTCCACACTCACTGGAAATTCCATCGTAGAGGCATTCGTTGTGCCCACGGCGCTTTCCGGAGGGTTATTCGTTGAAAAGAACACTTCAAAAGAAGCAATATCGTTGTCCACATCGGCACCCTGCCATTCCAGGACCACTTCATTAGCGATATTTTTGATTACCGTAGATCCCGACAACGGGTTCATCAATTGGGCAGGAAAAGGAGGATATGTGGTCTGTGATCCCGCATTGTAGAACAGCCATGTCTCGCTTGAGGCCACTTGATCGGACCGGGAGCTTCTGGAAGTCACCGACCATGCAAAAGGGGTGCCTTTGGCAATGGACAAGCTGGCCGACGTGGTGGTGGTTGAAATGGTCTGCGGCACATTGGTGTCAAGATTGACCACACTCAAGGTATAACTTTCCGTATTCTGGGAAGCCTTCCATTGAAAAGTGACCTGGCTCAACGTCTCGTTGACACTGGTTCCCGTGGTACATTCGGAGTTTTCATCCGGAAACACCAATTCTGCCCCCTCGGGTGCAGGTGGTGGACCATCATCTCCTCCGCATGAAACCAACAAGGCCAATAAGGACAGTCCTACTATCTTCCGAATCATCTTTTTATGAATTTAAACATTTCACGCACTCCATTTTTATCCAGGGCGAGGTAATAGATCCCCTTTGGCAACATGGACAGATCCAGTTGAAGGTTTTCCCCTATTGCATTCTTGGTATCCGTAAAGACCAATCGTCCATTGACCGAAAAAATCTCGATACCCACATTTCCTTCAAACCCACCCAAATAGACTTCTGTAACAGCATCGACAGGATTGGGGGAAAGTATGGGCCTTGATGAATAGAAAAACGACTCTTCATAAACGCCTTGGCAGGGCAGATTGGAATATACCCTCAGCGTATTTACGCCTTCCTTCAATGTCAGTTGCATTTTGGATGATTCTGTTTGGGTGACCAGACCGTTGAGTTCTACGTTGAACAAGGTCGCCCCGCTTAAGGTAAGGTCCAGAGCATTGGAATCCAACAGGGCCTCGACGTCCAACTCATCAGGCTGGGTGACCACCGCTGCGAAGCATACTTCTTCATAGGTGATCATTCCATTGGTTCCTGTGATGCAGAGGGAATATTCGCCCGCAATAAGATTCTCAAAAATATGCGAATTGGTAAAATCAACAATCACTGGGGCTCCCCCACCTTCCAAAGTAGCGGTATAGGCAATGGATGTATTCTCTGGAACAATGGTAATGGTGCCATTATTGCTGCTCCTACAGCTTTCGCTTTGAACCTCTATACCAAAATTATCTGAAGCAAACCGATAAATGGCGCACCCATTGGTGTCCACCTCGACACCTTTCGGCGTTCCCAAACAAAGGTCATCGCCATCATCAAAAACCCCGTCTTCATCAACGTCCGGCCTGTAAACACCCTCCACACAAATATCAAGGGAAAATGCTACCAACGCCCCACCATCACTCGAAGCGGTATCCTGGACTTCCAACGTCCATTCTCCCAAAATGGATTCACCCTGCAACGAACCCAACGAACCCAAAGGCTGTACCGTACCCGAGATGGCAGGGCTACCGGAACATGAAATGGGGTCTCCGTCGTCATCGAAGATTGCATTGAGGTTGTTCAGTTCGCCACAGGTATTGGAAATCAAGGCCACCCTTGTTCCGGCTGGCGAAATCAAAGTGACAATGAGATCTTCCAAATAGGTATGGTCAATTTCCAGGTTTACATTGATGTCCGAAATCGGGAGGTCTTCAAAAAATTGGATGGAAGAGGTCACCAAAGGTGTTCCCACGGATGAAATATCCTCAGGGACGTTCCTGGCCTCGGAACTCTTGCAATTGACCTGCGAAGTGGTAAAGCTAAAAGGAGTGCCATAGGTTCCCGTGCCACAGCCATTACTTGGGCGAACCCTCCAAAAATATTCGGTTTCTGGTTGCAGGGCCGTGGTCTTGTATAAATTGAAAGGTACTGTGACAGATTCAATCACATCCACAAAACCAATGTCCGTGGCAATTTCCACATCATAACTTGAATAAAGGGGGTTTTCCTCCCAAAGAAGTTGGGCGTTCAAGGACACCCCGGTCTCTCCGTTGGCAGGAGAAGTGGGCAGCACATCAGCAAACATGCCATCCTGTACCGTCAGGGAGAGGACCACGCTCTTCGTCACGGAGGCGGAAGTGGAAGTCACTGTGATATCATATACCCCAGGAGCGACACTGCCCGTATTGGATAGGGTCAGGTTCACGGCCGTGTCATTGGCACTGGCATCCAAGGGGGCGAAAATGGCGTTGAGGCCCACAGGGACATCCGCAGAAAAGGTGGATGTTTCGGCAAAGCCCGCATAGGTTTCATAGACGAATGGGATTACGATATCATCTGGCTGGCAGACCTCAAAGTCCAGGACATCAAAATTCAATACCACCTGTGATTCTTCAATGGTAAAGTTGGATGCGTTCATGGCAAGGAAGATATTGTCGCTTGCTTTCACCATAATTCTGGCCGAACTGGTAACGTTTCCAGGCAAAAGGACTTCCTCGCTTCCGTCGTTGAGGGTATTTTCCAACAGCGTAATGGGAAAGCTCACCCCCCCATCCAAGGAAAGGAAAATATCCACGGTCTTGGCATCTATGGGCAAGATATTGGTATGGGCCACATCCCATGTGATTTCCTGTACGGAACCAGCCTCGTAAATTTCGTTCGAAGTTTGTGAAGTGACCACAAAGGGACCAGCGGCTTTGACCACCTTTACCTCCAACACATCGGAAATGACCTGTCCACTACCGGCCGCATTGTCCCTAACGGTACAGGCAAAGCGAAGATCTCGTTCTATTTCGGAAACTGTTTCCCATGCGCTGCCTTCTTCAGGCGTTATCTGGGTCAAATTGCCCTGGGCCACTTCCGAAAGTCTGGGAAAATAACGGGCAGGATCTGTATTGGGTGGCAATGACCTAAAAATGGCACCGCTGGGGTTCGTGGGACCAAAATTGGCCGTGGTCACTACCCCATCATCTATTTGTTCCCACGTATAGGTGAGCACATCCCCTACATCTGGGTCTGTTGCGTTTCCTTCCAGCACAAAAGCCGTACCTCTGGGTATGATAAAATCGTCCACCGGCGTCAGCACAGGAGGTAAATTGGTCAATGGTGTTGTCACGGCACAGGAAACCGTTTCCAGATAAGCGGATATTTGCAGAATACTGTTATAATGAAAATAATCATCGCCATTTGAAGCCACATTATTCCCTGACACGATTCCTGCATAGCCCATGATGGTGCTCCCACTGGCGGGTTCGGCCTGTACCCCAGTACCCTCAGATTCAAAGGACCAGGTATGGTTGGCCCCAAACTGATGCCCGAGTTCATGCGCGACAAAATCCAGGTCAAAGACATCTCCCTGCGGGGTGGAAGAGGATGAAAAGGCACTTCCTTTTTTGTTGTTGACGCAAACAGATCCAATAAAACCTGCATTCCCATTGTTCTGGGAGGGCAACTGCACCTTATGGAACAGATGTCCAACATCATAATTGGCCTCTCCTATGACCGAGGTGAGGGTAGATTGCACCTGCGAATTTAAACTGCTTCCGTAGGGATCCGAGGTGGCATTGGTGAAAATAATCTCATCGTTGTTGGCGACCAGTTCCAAAGTGACCCCCAAATCGGTCTCAAAAACCTCGTTCACCCGTGTAATGGTGGCGTTGATGGCCGCCAAGGCCCCTGCAACGGTGCCCCCATGAAAAGAAGTGTACTCCCCTGTGGTGGAAACAGCTATCCTGAACTTTCGCAATACCTGATCATCCACTAAGGGCACAATGGTCTTTGCCGTGGCCATTACGGATTTTTCAGTCTCACAGATAAAATTGTCCTTTTCGGCCGCTCCGGATCCTTCATCATAAACAACATAGGTGTCCGCGGCATTGGACACAGGCTCCATAAAGGTCTTTTTATGCGTGCCCAGGTCCACCACCATGCCTTCAAGGCCCTTTGGGGAGCTACTGAGTTTGATCTTGTATTTTCCATCGGGGCTTACCCCGGTGTAGGACTTGATGTCCGGATATTTTTTTGCGAGATCGGGGTGGAGTACAGGGGTTTCCTCCAAATAGAAAGGAACGACCTCCCCATCGGTACCCGGCAGATAGACCACTTGTTTTCCTTTGGAAGAGGACATTGACTCCACTTCTTTGGCAAAAAGGGTCCTGTCCAACGTAAAGACCTTTTCGGCCTTTCCCATGTCCTTGATGGACGCACTCTTCAGATAAGATTGTTTGGGGATGGATTTCCAATACCCCTGCTGCCCGTGAACGTAAAAGCAGCTAAAAATTATGGTTATTGAAAAAACAAGGTGTAATTTAGCTTTCATACCGATTCAGGGCGTAGTATTAATTCAAATGTAAGCCTTTTTTATTTCTTGATCAGTTGGAAACAATCCAGAACATTTCTCACTTCAATGATATTCCATTCCAAACGGTTACGACCATTGGCACTTTTGATGGTGTGCACCTTGGTCACCGAAAGATATTGGAACGCCTCACAAACAATGCCAAAAAAACAGGGCTGAAATCCACCGTGCTCACCTTTTTCCCCCATCCGCGAATGGTGTTGCAAAAAGATGTGGACATCAAACTGTTGAATACCCTGGAGGAAAAGACCCAGATATTGGAAACCTTGGGCTTGGATTATTTGATCGTGCATCCATTTACAAAGGAATTTTCAAGGTTGTCCGCCACTGATTTTGTGAACGATATTTTGGTGGACGGCCTCAAGACCAAAAAAATCATCATTGGGTACGATCATAGGTTCGGGCGCAACAGAAATGCCAACATCCAAGACCTCATTACCTTTGGGAAGACATTGGATTTTGAGGTGGAGGAAATCCCGGCCCAGGAAGTGGACGACATCTCGGTAAGTTCCACAAAAATCAGAAAGGCACTTTTGGAAGGCGACATCACCACGGCCAACAATTACCTGAGCTATGCCTATATGCTCACCGGAACCATAAAAAAAGGTAAGGGAATGGGCAGGGATTTTGGTTTTCCCACTGCCAATCTGCACATTGCCGAAACGTATAAACTCATTCCCAAGACAGGGGCCTACGTGGTGAGCAGTACCATCAACGGGAAAGTCCATTTTGGGATGATGAACATAGGGTTCAATCCCACAGTGGATGGCACCGAAAAGAGCATCGAGGTCAATTTTTTCGATTTTGAAGGCGACCTCTACGACCAAAAGATACAGGTATCCCTCCTCCATCGGATCCGTGACGAACAAAAATTCGGTTCCATTGAAGAACTCAAGGAGCAACTGAAAAAGGACAAAGACTACTCGTTGGAACTAATCTCCAAATAGATGCTGGCCCATTTCCTGTTCAAAAAGATAGACAACGCCCAACTCATCGTCTTTCGCATTTTCTACGGGCTTTTGGTGAGTGCGGAATGCTATGGCGCCATAGCCACCGGTTGGGTACGGAGAACCTTGGTGGAACCCAAGTTCACCTTCTCCTTTATCGGTTTTGAATGGTTACAGCCCCTTCCAGGCAATGGCATGTACATCTATTTCGCCGTTATGGGCACTTTGGGCCTTATGATCGCCTTGGGCTATCGGTACCGCTTTGCGGCACTTGCCTTCGCCGTGATGTGGACCGGGGTCTATCTCATGCAAAAGACGTCCTACAACAACCACTATTACCTGTTGATGTTGCTCGCCTACATCATGGCCTTCTTTCCTGCCCACAAAGATGCTTCATTGGATGCCAGGTTCCATCCCGAAATTCGGTCGCACAGCATGTCCAACTGGATACGGTGGACCATCATCCTGCAATTGTTCATCGTATATACCTACGCATCCGTCGCCAAACTGTATGCCGATTGGTTGGATTTCAGCATGATAGAAGTGTTGATGCAGTCCAAAAAGGATTATTTTTTGATTGGTGAGCTGCTCCAGCAAAAGTGGGTGCACAAAATTGTGGCCATCTTCGGCATTCTCTTTGATCTGCTCATCGTTCCCGCGCTCTTGTGGAAACCCACACGGAAAATTGCCTTTGTGCTGTCCATATTCTTCCATCTTTTCAACAGTATTGTGTTCCAGATTGGGATATTTCCCTATCTGTCCCTTGCTTTCACCCTGTTCTTTTTTGAACCACAGACCATCCGGAACATTTTTCTAAAGACCAAGACCGTTGAAATGGACGAGGCCTTTGTCTTCCCAAAAAACAAAAACCGCATTCTGTCCATTTTGGGGATTTACTTTGTGATCCAGATCGCCTTACCGCTGAGGCACCATTTTTTTGTAGATGATGTGCTCTGGACCGAGGAAGGGCATCGATTGAGCTGGCGCATGATGCTGCGCAGCCGCACAGGCACCATCCGCTACCGGGTCGTGAACAAGGAAACTGAAAAGGTGACCTACATCGACCTTAAAGAATACCTCACCGCCAAACAACGCAATCGGGTGGCCTGCTATCCCGATTTTTCATGGCAATTTGCCCAACGTCTCAAAAAGGAGTTTGCTGACAAAGGGGAAGATGTCCAAGTTTTTGTGGACAACAAGGTAAAGGTGAACCAAGGGTCGTACCATGAGTTCATCGACCCCGAGGTAGATCTGGCCAGTGTGCCATGGAAGCATTTCTCCCACAACGAATGGATTCTCCCTTCACCCAAGGAATAATAAGTTGGGGACTTCTTAATATTCGATTAAATTTGCGGCTCAAAATAAGGCCATGCTTCAATTACAAATTCTCAGGGAAAACAAGGAAAATGTCATCACCGCTCTAAAAAAGCGCAATATCGATGCAGGACCCATGGTGTCCAAGGTTTTGGAACTCGATGAAAAACGACGTGCCATACAGACCCAATTGGACAATACCCTGGCCGAATCCAACAAACTTTCCAAGGAAATCGGAATGCTCTTCAAATCTGGAAAGGCACAGGAAGCCAACAAGCTGAAAGAGAAGACCGCTGGTTTGAAGGAAGCCTCAAAACAATTGGGCGACGACCTGAACGCCACTGCTGCTGCCCTACAGGAGCAATTGTACCTGATTCCCAACCTTCCCCATGCTTCTGTTCCCGCCGGGAATTCTGATGCCGACAACGAGGAGGTGTATCGGGAGGGCGATGTTCCCAAACTATCCGAAGGGGCATTGCCGCACTGGGAACTGGCCAAAAAATACGACATCATCGATTTTGAACTGGGGGTCAAGATCACAGGTGCTGGGTTTCCCGTCTATAAAGGCAAGGGTGCCCGTCTGCAACGGGCCCTGATCTCCTATTTCTTGGACAAGAACACCGAAGCGGGATATACCGAAATGCAGGTGCCGCACTTGGTCAACGAAGCCTCTGGCTATGGTACGGGACAATTGCCCGACAAGGAAGGGCAAATGTACCACGTGCAGGCCGATGACCTATACCTTATCCCGACCGCCGAGGTCCCCGTGACCAACCTGCACCGGGACGACCTATTGGCCGAAAGCGATTTTCCTATCAAATATACAGGCTACACCCCTTGTTTTAGAAGAGAGGCCGGAAGCTATGGCGCCCATGTGCGCGGACTCAACCGCTTGCACCAGTTCGACAAGGTGGAAATTGTGCGCTTGGAACATCCCGACAATTCCTACAAGGCCTTGGACGAAATGGTGGAGCACGTGAAGAACATCCTTAGGGAACTGAAATTGCCCTACCGTATCCTTCGCCTTTGTGGGGGCGATCTGGGGTTCACCTCTGCCCTCACCTACGATTTTGAAGTCTTTTCCACCGCGCAGGACCGCTGGTTGGAAATCAGTTCCGTTTCCAATTTCGAGACCTTCCAGGCCAATCGCCTTAAGCTACGCTACAAGGACGAGTCAGGGAAGAGCCAGTTGGCCCACACCCTGAACGGTAGCTCTTTGGCATTGCCCAGGGTCTTGGCGGGCATCTTGGAAAATTACCAGACCGAAAACGGTATCCAGATTCCCGAAGTGCTGGTTCCCTATTGTGGTTTTGATGTGATCGACTAGGGTTTTCAATCGATTATTTGGATTCGCTTAACAGAATCCCGGGCATTTCTACGTTATATTTGAAATAAAAACAAGCGATTGCGGCACTTTTTGTTTCTCATATCATTCTGCTTGCTCCACATCTCGACCATGGCCCAAGAGGACTTTTTGGCCAAACAGTACTTCAATGATGGGGATTATGAAAAGGCGGTAGTCTTCTATGAAAAATTGGCGGAGAACAATCCCAGACGGACCGATTATGCCGAGGGACTGGTGGCCTGCTACCAACAGTTGGAACGCTACGATGAGGCCGAGGCCTTTTTGCTGGAGAAGATAGCCGACCCCTACGCCTTTCCCACTTTCTTTATTGAACTGGGCTACAATTACACCCTTCAGAATCAATCTGAAAAAGCAGCAGTGCACTATGAACAGGCCATCCAAAAAATAGATGAAAATCCCAATTATGGATACAGTGTGGGGTATCGTTTTCAACAATATGCCCTGCTCGACTATGCCATACGGGCCTACTCCAGGGCCATGGAACTCAAACCGGACCTGAACTACGATTTTCAACTGGCACGCATCTACGGGGAACAGGGCGATATAGAGAAAATGTACCAATCCTATCTCAACCTGATTTGGGAAGGAAAGACGTCGCGCTCCAATGTACTTCGCAACATCGATGATTTTATTTCCGAAGACCCCACGGACGAAAACAACGCACTACTGCGAAAAGTGCTCCTCAAAAATGCACAACAGAACCCCGATGTGCTCTGGAACGAACTCCTGAGTTGGCTCTTTGTGCAGCAAAAACAGTACAACAGCGCCTTTGGACAGGAAAAGGCCATATATAAGCGTGCCGAAGGAACCAACATGGACCGCTTGGAAAATCTGGGGGATATTGCCCTGGAAGACAAGGACCTTGACACCGCCACCTCTATTTTCCAGTACATTGTGGACAACAGCGACGACCCAAGAGTAAAATTGAATGCCCAACTCCAACTCATTGATATTGTGCTGGAAAATCCCACACAAAAAACACTGGACGATGTGGAAAAACAGTTCAAGGACCTCGTGGCAGAATATGGGAACCAAAGCCAAACGTTGCAGCTGCAAATAGCTTATGCCAATTTTCTCACTTTCAAACGGGAAAGGCCCGAACCCGCCATCGGCATACTCAAGGAAAGTTTGGAACTGCCCATGGGAAGGTTGGCGATGGCCTATGTAAAATTGGCCCTTGGGGATATTCTGGTGTACGATCAGCGGTTCAATGAGGCCCTCATCCTCTATACCCAAGTACAAAAAAGCCTTAAAAACGACGTGCTCGGACAAGATGCCCGCTTCAAGGTGGCACAGACCAGTTTCTACAAAGGGGATTTTGATTGGGCACTTACCCAATTGAAGGTGCTCAGGGGCTCCACCTCCCAACTCATCGCCAACGACGCCATGCAGTTGAGCCTTTTGATATCCGATAATTCACTGGAAGATTCAACCCAGACGGCTTTGAAAAAATATGCCCGGGCGGATCTGCTCGCCTACCAGAACAAGAACAAAGAGGCGATTGAGACCCTAGAGGACATTTTGCTGAACCACAAAGGGGAAAAGATAGAGGACGAGGCCCTGCTGAAACAAGCCCAGCTCTTGGAGGAACAAAAGGAGTATGAAAGTGCCGAGTTCAACTATAAAAAAATCGTGGAGTTCTATGCGGATGGCATTTTGGCCGATGATGCCCATTTTGCCCTTGGGGAACTCTACCAAAACATCCTGAACGATCCCGAAAAGGCCAAGGCCCATTTTGAAAAGATCATCTACGACTATCAGGACAGTTATTATTTCCCACAGGCCCGGACCAATTTTAGAAAGCTCCGCGGGGATGCCATTAATTGATTACGTCGTCGTTCCCGCGAAGGCGGGAATCTCGTAGAATGAGGAATCGTAACCGTATCCATGGGCACTCCATGCGAAATGGCTCAAAATAGCTGCCGATTTCCTAAAAAATACACTAATTTCATCCGCATAGAAACAGACAAAGCATGCTCATATACAACGTCACCATCAATATTGATGAAAGTGTCCATGACCAGTGGTTGGTATGGATGAGGGACAAACACATTCCCGATATGTTGGAAACCGGTAAATTCTCCCACGCCAAAATGGTCAAGGTCCTGGTGGAGGATGATATGGGCGGTATCACCTATTCCATCCAATACACCACACAGGACAGGCAGACCCTCGAGGCCTATTATCGGGAAGATGCAACCCGCCTACGGGCCGAGGCACAAAAAAACTTTCCCAACAAATTTGTGGCCTTCAGGACAGAATTGGAGGTCATCAGCCAACAAATTCCCTGACATTGGAACACCTCTTTACGTATGGCACCCTGCAAGAAGGGCAGGTACAGCAAGATGTCTTTGGGCATCCACTGGAAGGCCATCCCGATACACTGTTGGGTTTCAAAAAGATGGAAAATGCCGTTTACGGCCAGTACCCTGTGGTCATTCGGACAAAAGATGACAAGGACAAGGTGAAAGGAACCGTGTATACCATCTCCACCGCCGATCTGGAAAAGGCAGATGCCTATGAGACCGATGCCTACAAACGGGAAAAATTCCCTTTGGAATCTGGGCTGGAGGCATGGGTCTATATCGAAAATTCCCAGTAACTTGCAAAAAAACCGGCCGTGTCCAAAAAGAAGAAAAAATGGTCTGCCCAAGGCGGAGCCAAAAAACAGGAAGAAGGTGCCGTTCGGGCCAAGAAGCATTTGGGGCAGCATTTTCTCAAGGATGAGACCATTGCCGAACAGATAGCAGGGACCCTTACCCTAAAAGGGTACAAAAACGTGCTGGAGATCGGTCCTGGAATGGGCGTGCTTACCAAACACCTCCTCAAACGCGACCTAGATCTGGTGGCCATGGACCTCGATGCGGAATCCGTCGTGTACCTGAACCATAGTTTCCCCTTGGAACATTCGGAAATCCTCAAAAAAAACAATCGGCTGAACGTCATCGAGGCCGATTTTTTGAAGTTCGACCTGACGGAGCTTTATGGCGATGAGCCATTTGCCATCACGGGGAACTTCCCGTACAACATTTCCAGCCAGATTGTTTTCAAAATGCTGGAGATGCGGGCTCAGATCCCGGAATTTTCAGGGATGTTCCAAAAAGAAGTGGCCCAGCGCATCTGTGAAAGACCGGGGAGCAAAACCTATGGTATCCTGTCCGTGCTGGTACAGGCTTTCTATGAGGCCGAATACCTGTTCACCGTGCCGCCCACTGTTTTTGACCCTCCACCAAAGGTGGATTCCGGTGTATTGCGCCTGATCCGAAGGAATGAACAAAAATTGGCCTGCGACGAACGCCTTTTTTTCAAAGTGGTGAAAACAGCCTTCAACCAAAGGCGGAAGACCATCCGCAACAGTCTTAAAACCTTCGACCTATCCAATAATCTCAAAGAAGATGCTATCTTTGACCAACGCCCGGAACAGCTCAGTGTGGCAGATTTTGTAACGTTGACCCAAAAGATAGCCAATGACCCCGTTTAAACTTACAGACGAGCTTTTAGAAGAGATCCAGCAACTGATCGCGGAGCAGAAGAATGCCGAGCTCCAGTCGATGATGCAGGAATTCCACTATGCCGACATCGCAGAAATTGCCGATGAACTGGATGTGGACGAGGCCACCTATCTCATCAAGCTGCTGGACAGTGAGAAGACCTCCGATATTCTTGCGGAAATGCACGAGGATATCCGGGAAGCGGTATTGAACAACCTTACCGCAAAGGAGATCGCGAGCGAGTTGGAGGAACTGGATACCGATGACGCCGCCGACATCATCAACGAGCTGCCAAAGGAGATCATCCAAGAGGTCATCTCCGAGATCGAGGACAGGGAGCATGCCAAGCATATTGTGGATCTGTTGCGCTATGACGAGGACACCGCGGGAGGATTGATGGCCAAAGAGCTTGTGAAGGTGAACGAGAACTGGAACGTGCTTACCTGTGTGAAGGAGATGCGGGCCCAGGCCGAAAATGTGACCCGTGTGCACTCCATTTATGTGGTGGACGATGAGGGATTACTCAAAGGAAGGCTCTCCTTGAAAGACCTGCTCACCACTTCCACCAAGACGAACATCAAAGATGTGTATATTCCCAAGGTCGATTATGTCAATGTGAACGAAAACGCCGAGGATGTGGCCAAGATTATGTCGAAGTACGACTTGGAGGCCATTCCAGTGGTGGACGAAATCGGCAGATTGGTGGGGCGTATCACCATTGATGACATTGTGGACGTGATCCGGGAAGAGGCCGACAAGGATTATCAATTGGCCGCCGGTATCTCCCGAGAGGTAGAGGCCGACGACAGCATCTGGGAACTCACCCGTGCACGTCTGCCCTGGCTGCTCATAGGCATGTTCGGAGGTATCGGTGCGGCGAGCATCATCAACAGCTTCCAGCCTTTGATGGGAAATTTTCCCATATTGCTCATTTTTGTGCCCTTGATCCAGGCAACAGCTGGGAACGTTGGGGTTCAATCTTCGGCCATTATGGTGCAGGGATTGGCCAACGATACCGTCAAAGGGGAGGTCATGAAACGGCTTTTGAAAGAATTTGCCATTGGACTCATCAATGGTATTGCCATTGCTGCGGTGGTGTTATTGGTCAGCCACTTTTTGTTCGGTACGCCCTATATGGTTTCCATTACCATTGGGATTGCCGTTATACTGGTTATCATCATTGCGGCCCTCATCGGGACCTTTATTCCCGTGTTCTTGGACCGGCGAGGCATTGACCCCGCCATTGCCACAGGACCATTCATCACAACAAGCAACGATATTTTTGGAATCTTGATCTATTTCTCCATCGCCAAATTGATATTGGGAATATAAATAAGTAAGGTATGACACCAAAGGAATTGATAGCGCAATGGGTAAAGATTTTCAATTCGGCCAATGCAGATGCCTTGGCAGAGCTATACCATCCTGACGCCATAAACCATCAGGTGGCAAATGACCCCGTAGAAGGAAAGGAAGCTATCCTTGAAATGTTCAGGAATGAATTTGCGACCGCTGACATGGTCTGTATCATAGAAAATATCTTCGAAGATGGCGAATGGGCCATTTTAGAGTGGAAAGACCCTTTGGGCCTCAGGGGATGTGGCTTCTTTCACGTTGTGGATGGAAAAATCAAATTCCAACGGGGTTATTGGGACAAACTGTCTTTCTTGAAAATGCATAATCTACCTATACCCATTAATTAATCTTCAGAAAATGAAACCCATCAACCTAAAACAAAAACATGCCGAATTCACGAAGCAATGGCATCCGCACCAAATAGCCGTTGTGGACGATATGCAGGTGCTGCTTGCCAAGCTGCAGGGCGAATTTGTCTGGCATTCCCACGAAAACGAGGATGAGCTGTTCCAAGTGATCAAAGGGACCCTCTATATGCAATTTAGGGACAGGACCGAAGTGGTTCGCGAAGGTGAGATCATTGTAGTGCCCAAAGGGGTGGAGCACAAACCGATGACCAAGAACGGCGAAGAGGTGCATGTGCTGCTCTTTGAAAAACTGTCCACTTCGCATACCGGCAAGGTCCAGCACGAAAAGACCCAGACCCACTATCCAAAAATCTAGGAATCGTATCTTTGACCCCATGAAAATTCTCCACGTTGACACCAACCACCCATTGCTCCTGGAGCAATTTGCCCAATTGGGATTTGAAAACCACGAAGACTATACCTCTACCAAAGAAGAAGTGGAAAAAAAAATCCACTTGTACGATGGAGTGATCATCAGGAGCCGGTTCACGCTGGACCAGCAATTTTTGGAAAAGGCGACCAACCTGAAGTTCATTGGCAGGGTCGGGGCTGGATTGGAAAACATCGATGTCCGCTATGCCAAACACAGGGGCATATATCTCGCTTCTGCGCCCGAGGGCAACCGCAACGCTGTTGGCGAACATGCTTTAGGCATGTTGCTCTCCCTCATGAACCATATGTGCAAGGCCAATCGCGAGGTGAAAAAGGGCAAATGGGACCGTGAGGGTAACCGCGGTGTGGAACTGGACGGCAAGACCGTCGGGATCATCGGGTATGGAAACATGGGCAAGGCATTTGCCAAAAAACTCAGGGGCTTTGATGTGGAGGTCATCTGTTATGATATCGTGGGCGGCGTGGACGACGACAATGCCCGTCAAGTAGGGATCATGGAATTCCAACAAAAATCCGACGTGGTGAGCCTGCACGTTCCCCAAACGGAACTTACCCAAGGCATGGTGAATTCCGAGTTCATCAATGCATTCCACAAGCCTTTTTGGCTGTTGAATACCGCCCGGGGCAAATGTGTGGTGACCGAGGACCTCGTCACGGCATTAAAATCTGGAAAAGTATTGGGCGCTGGGCTGGATGTGTTGGAGTATGAGAAAAAATCCTTTGAGAACATGTTCGTCCAAAAACCAAAGGCCTTCAAATACCTCCGAAAGGCAAAGAACGTTCTGCTGACCCCCCATGTGGCAGGATGGACCGTAGAAAGCAAGGAAAAGCTGGCTCAGACCATTGTGGACAAGGTCAAGGCCAAATTTTGCTAATTTTATGGGGTGAAAAAAACGATTTTTGTTTTCTCTGCATTGATCATTGCCTTGTTGGCGCTCTTCAAGTTGAGTTCCTATGCCTATTTTTCAGGGGATGCTTCCATTGAGATCATCCTTTCCGGCATAGCCCTTGTTTTTTTCTTCGTCGGGATATATATCAACAGAAAAACCATTCGTCCATCCACAGATCCAAGTAGTTCCATCGACCATAAAAAAGTGGAACAGCTCGGCATAAGCAAAAGGGAATATGAAGTGCTGGTCCACATTTCCAAAGGATTGTCCAATAGGGAAATCGCGAACATCCTTTTTGTTTCTGAAAGTACCATCAAGACCCACGTTTCCAACCTTCTTGTAAAGCTCGATGCCAAACGGAGAACTCAGGCCATACAAAAGGCCAAAGACCTGCAAATTTTATCCATCTAGACTTTTTCAGAGGAGTTTTCCCCGATTTTGGTACTTTAGTATGAGCCCTCAACTGTACCGCACCGCTACTTTTGGTCCAACCATTTAAATTGAATACCATGAAAAAAACAGTAGTAAAGTTTGGAGCGTATGGTGCCATCACCATTTGTGCCCTTTTTCTGATCAGTTGGTTTGTCCTGGATGATTTCTCCTTGCAGGTACAGGAAGTTTTGGGCTATGTGTCCATTATCCTTTCCCTGAGTTTTGTCTATTTTGGGATCAAACAGTATAGGGATAAGGAAAACGAGGGCAAGGTAAGTTTCAAAGATGCATTGGTCATCGGCATGCTGATCAGCCTAATCACCGCCCTTGTATTTGGGCTTTTGGATGTCTTTTACACCGAGGTGTTGAACCCTGACTTCATGGCCGAATACTATGAAAATGCCGCCGACAACTTGAGGGCGTCCCTTCCTGCGGATCAGCTGGAGGCACAGTTGGCCCGACTGGAAGCGGAGCGCGAACAATTTTCCAATCCTTTGATGTCCTTCACAATCATGGCGCTTACGGTTTTCGTCGTAGGGTTCATCATCAGCTTGCTTTCTTCATTGATCTTACATCGAAAATAATTCCAATATGACCATAGATGCCAAAACTCCGGAAGAATACATCAGCATAGTGCCCGAAGAGCGCAAAGAAGCCTTTTCAAAATTGCGGGAGACCGTAAAAACCAACCTCCCCAAGGGCTTTGAGGAATGCATCAATTATGGGATGATCGGTTTTGTGGTGCCCCACTCCCTCTATCCGGATGGTTATCACTGCGATCCAAAGTCTCCCCTGCCCTTTGCCAACATTGCCTCACAGAAAAATTTTGTGGCCTTGTACCATTCGGCCATCTATGCCGATAAAGACATACACGATTGGTTTGTGGGCGAATATCCCAAACATGTGAGCACGAAACTGGACATGGGCAAAAGCTGCATCCGTTTCAAGAACATCCAGAACATTCCCTATACGCTCATAGGGGAACTGTGCCAAAAGATGACCCCACAGGAATGGATCAGGATCTATGAACAAAACATCAAAAAATCATGAAAAATAGAGTGACAGGATTGGGCGGATTTTTCTTCAAGACCAAGGACCCGGACAAAATCAAGGAATGGTACAAGTCCCATTTGGGCCTCAACACAGACCCATACGGCTGCTCCTTTTGGTGGAAGGACAAGGAGGGAAACGACTGTATGACCCAATGGAGTCCCATGGACGAAAAAACGTCCTATTTCCAACCCAGCGAAAAACAGTTCATGATGAACTTTCGGGTGGAAAACCTTGTGGAACTGTTGGAAGTCCTCAAAAAAGAAGGAGTTGAGGTGATAGGGGAAATTGAAGAATATGAGTATGGAAAATTTGGTTGGATCATGGACCCCGAGGGAAACAAACTGGAACTTTGGGAGCCTGTTGATAAAGCATTCCTTTAGATATCGATTTATTTCCTACATTTAACTTTCATTAACCAACACATTAAAACAATGTCAGAAGAAAAAAAAGACTTTGGGGATAAAGCTGAAGAAGCTGCCAAAGATTTCACTGAAGGTGCCAAAAAAACCGCTCACGAATTCAAAGAAGGCCTCCAAGGCGCCGGTGGTGACAATAAAAAGATCCTAGCAGGCATTTTAGCCATTGTTGTAGGTTCACTAGGTGTACACAAATTCATCTTGGGCTATAACAAGGAAGGTTTCATCCTATTGGGCATCACATTGTTGTCATATCTACTTGTATGTCTTGTAATCGGCGCATTTTTGGTATGGATTCCACCCCTAATTGGTTTGATCGAAGGTATCATTTACCTAACCAAATCTGATGAAGAGTTTTATATGACATATCAGGTGGGCAAAAAACCTTGGTTCTAATAAAAAAAGCCGGATATTTTTTTGTTCGGCTTTTTTATTTCAATATATCATCGTAATATTGCAATATTAAATTTTCATTCATAGACAATTCATGGGCGCCTCCAAAACACATATTTTTTCCGCAACCCATAATGAACTGGCCAAAATCGCGAAGGTCATGGCGCATCCTGCCAGGATTGCCATCTTGGAGTATATCAGCAAACAGGACAATTGCATCTGCAACGACCTTGTGGATGTCATCGGTCTTTCGCAGCCCACCATATCGCAACATTTGAATGAAATCAAAAAAATAGGTCTTCTCAAAGGGACCTTCGAAGGAAAGAATCTTTGCTATTGTATCAACCAAGAACGTTGGGACGAACTGCAACAGTCCTTCCATCTGTTCTTTTCCAATATTAACCGTAATTGCTGTTAAACATGAAAACATCCGAATTCTTATCCCTTTTAAAACAACACCAAGACAAAAGCCTGCTCTTCGAATATGCACCGCACCGATTCGTTGGGGCCAACTACCACATCACCGAAGTGAAAAACATCACCATTGACGCTGTTGACTGTGGCGCCAATACAGATTTTTGGAAAGAGACCATTGTACAGCTTTGGGAAAGCCCCAAAGAGAAGGGCAAGACCGAATTCATGTCGGCCTATAAGGCATTGGGCATCCTGAACAAGGTGGACCGTATCAAACCTATGGTCCAAGATGCCGAGATCAAATTTGAGTATAGCAATCCTGAATTCCATACCGCCCAACTTTTTGTGAGCGATCATGCCTTGGACAACAAGTCCCTCATCTTTAAACTTTCCGTCGAAAAAACGGACTGCAAGGCCAAGGAGACCTGTGGTGTCGTCACCGAAGACCCCATTGAGGAAAAGGCGTGTTGCACTCCTGGATCAGGATGTTGTTAATCCACCAAGATATGATAATCCGAAACATGATCGCTTCCGATTGGGAGCAGGTTGCCAACATCTATTCCGAAGGAATAGCTACAGGGTTTGCCACATTTGAGACCAGTGCCCCTGATTATGGGCAATGGGACAGTTCCCACACCACACATTCCAGATTGGTTGCCGAGGATAACGGAACCGTTTTGGGCTGGGCGGCCCTCTCACCGGTATCCAGCCGCTGTGTGTATGGCGGTGTCGGTGAGGTCAGCATCTATATTTCCGCCCAGAGCCGGGGCAAGGGAATAGGCCGATTGTTGATGGAACGCTTGATCGAAGAAAGTGAAAAAGCTGGGTTTTGGACGATACAGTCCGGAATCTTCCCTGAAAACATAGGCAGTATCAAACTCCATGAAAAAATGGGGTTCCGATATATTGGCAAGCGTGAGCGGATAGGCAAGATCAATGGGGTATGGAAAGATAACCTGTTGTTTGAAAAAAGGAGCAGATCAGTAGGATTAGATCAATAACACCAAAAAATATGAAAAACGTATTGGTACTTTGTACAGGAAATTCTTGCAGAAGCCAGATGGCCCATGGCTACCTGAACCATTTTCAGGACAATCTGGCCAAAATCTATAGTGCCGGGATAGAGACCCATGGCCTGAACCCCGGAGCTGTCGCAATTATGAAAGAAGATGGTATTGACATTTCCCATCATACCTCCAACCATGTAGATGAATATCAGGGTATTGAATGGGACTATATCATCACGGTGTGCGACCACGCCAAGGAACATTGCCCGTACATCCCTTCAAAAAATGCACGAAGAATCCACCAAAACTTTCTAGATCCCTCGAAAATCAAAGGTTCTGAAGAAGATATTCATAACGCCTTTACCCAAGCCAGAAACAGCATAAAGGAATTCTGTCACGATTTTGTAAAGGACGAATTGGCAAACTAAACCCAGCTAAGTATCTGTTTAGTTAATGGCAGTTGGGCCGTTGCCCTCTGCCATTTTTCGTTCCAATTCGGCCTGGAACTCTTCCATGACCGGTTTTACTGTGCTTTCGGGCAGGTCGGCAATCCTGATGTACATAAGCCCGTCCACGGAATTGTTGAACAGCGGATCTACATTGAAGGCCACCACTTTTGCATTCTGTTTGATGTACTTTTTGATCAATACCGGCAACCTTAAGTTCCCTGGCTCTACCTCGCTGATGAGCTTATCGAACTTGTTCAGGTCGGCTTGGGTCTCATCAAAAACAAACTCCTTGTCGGCATCCTTGAGCTTTACCTTGAACTCCTTTTTAGGGCGGATGTACTGGGCCACATAAGGATCCCAATAGTTGGACTTCATGAACTCGATCATCAGCGATTTTGAAAAATTGGAGAACTGGTTGCTGATGCTCACCCCTCCGATCAAATATTTATGCTCCGGGTGCCTCAATGTGGTATGCACGATTCCCTTCCACAGTAAGAATAACGGCATGGGTTTTTGTTGGTATTCCTTGATGATGTAGGCCCTTCCCATTTCTATGGACTTGGCCATCATCCCATACAGTTCGGGCTCAAATCGGAAGAGATCCTGAAGATAGAACCCATCTATCCCATATTTCTCAAATATTTCAGAGCCCAAGCCCATCCGGTAGGCCCCGACAATCGCCTTTTCATCATCGTCCCAAAGAAACAGATGGTGGTAATAGGAATCAAACTTGTCCAGGTCGATGGCATTGTTGGTCCCCTCTCCCACTTCCCTGAAGGTCACTTCGCGTTGCCTCCCGATTTCGTTCAGGCAGAAGGGCATATCCTCTTGTTTGGCCAGGAACACCTCATAATTTTTGCTCTGGAGCACACGACAATCCTTTTCGCGCAATCGTTCAATTTCTTCAGCAAGCACCTTCGCATTGATAGGCGTTGCGATTTTTTGGGGCGGTTTCGGAATCTTCAAAGAGGTCGGGACCTTATCGATCAACCGTTCCTTTTCAAAAGCATTGGCCAGCAGATAGGTCTTTTTTCTGAGCAGTTCGGTGAATGATTCCAAGGTCTCCTCCTCGTTTTGGGTGGCCACCGAAATGGGCTGACCAATACGCACCTTTATGGGCCGCATCCGCTGTGAGGTGAGCTCCGATGGCAGTTTGGCCGTCCGGAACACCTCGTTCATTTTGGAAAGGGTATAAAAAAGTCGGCTGTTCCGGGCATGGAAATAAATGGGCACTACCGGCACTTCCGCCTTTCGGATTAGTTTGATGGCGGCTTCCTCCCAAGGCCTGTCCACCACCAATTTTCCATCCTTGTAGGTGGACACTTCCCCTGCCGGGAAAATCCCCAGTGGATGGCCTTCCCGCAAATGGTTGAGCGCATTCTTGAAACCAGTGATGCTACTCTTGGCATCTTTATGGCTCTCAAAGGGGTTTACGGGCATGATGTAGGGCCTCAATGGCTCTATTCTATGCAGCAGAAAATTGGCGATGATCTTGAAGTCGGGACGCTCGTTCAGCATCAGTTTGAGAAGCAATACCCCATCAATACCCCCCAAGGGATGATTGCTTATAGTGATGTAGGGACCCGACTTCGGGAGCCTTTTTAGGTCCTCTTCGGGGATTTCAAAGTCTATTTCATAATGCTCCAGGATGGCATCAAGAAATTCCGGCCCCGGAAGCTCTTTGTTCTTGTTATAGAATCGATTAATGGTGGTGATCTTGGTGGCAACCATCAAAAGCCATCCCACAAAAGTTCCCAAAAAGCCATATTTGTCCAGATGGACCACTTTTGCCACTTCTTTCGCAGTAACCAACCCCATGCATGTGTGTATTTAGGTAGGGGTAAAGATAGAAAATTACGGGCATTGTCTTTTTAGGCCCTACTTATGAATGGAAGTTGCTATTTAACAACAAGTTGCACCGTTTCCTTGCCGCGCTGCTCCACCAATACGGATTTACCGTTTTGTAGGGATTTCACTGCATCGTCATCAAAATGGCGAATGGTGTAGAGCGATACATCTTCGTGGCAGACCACTTTGAACTTTCGTTTCAATTCTTCCAGCATCGGGTTCAATCCATTGAACTTGTTGTCCAAACATACCGAAAAGCTGATGGCGGAATTCTGGATGAGGTCCACCTTCAATCGATGGTCGTGGAACAGCTTGAATATTTCACTGATACTGTCCTCAACGATGAAGGAAAAATCCAATGTGGAGAGTTTGAGCAGGACCTGGTTCTTTTTCACGATGAAACAGGGCACTTTTGGAACGATCCCTACACCCTTGCCCACTGTGGTGCCTTTGTCCTTAGGGTTGATGAAGGATTTCACGTGAAGTGGAATTTCCTTTCGTTGTAAGGGCTGTAATGTTTTGGGGTGGATTACCGAAGCGCCATAAAAAGCCAATTCAATGGCCTCTCGATAGGAAATCAGGTCCAACAACTGTGCCTTTTCAAAATTTCTTGGATCTGCATTCAGCACTCCAGGGACATCCTTCCAGATGGTCACGGATTCCGCATTGAGGCAATAGGCCAAAATGGCGGCGGTGTAGTCCGATCCCTCCCTGCCCAAGGTCGTGGTGAAATTGTTATCGTCGCTTCCCAAAAAACCCTGGGTGATGTTCAATTTGGACATATCCACCTTTGACGACACCTCGGCTTGGGTCCGCTCCCAATTGATCTGGGCATCCCGATAATTATTGTCCGTCTTGATCAAATTCCTCACATCCAGCCACGTATTGGAAAGTCCCACTTCGTTAAGGTAGGCACTCATGATGGTGGTGGAGAACAGTTCCCCATATCCTACCACTTGATCATATACAAAAGCATATTTGGGAGACTTGTTCCATGCCAAAAAACCCTTTACTTCTTCAAAAAGCAGTTTCACCTTTTCGTGGATGGGGTGCTTGGGGTTTTTGAACAGATCGGACAATATTCCATTATGATACTCGATCACTTCCTGGATGGCCGCAGAAAGTGCGTTCTTGTCATTAAAATAGGCCTCGACCACTTTTTCCATGGCGTTGGTGGTCTTTCCCATGGCCGAGATCACTACCAAAGTGTCCTGATAGCCTACCTCTTTCAACACCTTCACTACATTCTGCACCCCTTCCGCATCCTTCACAGAGGCACCCCCAAATTTAAAAACTCTCATGTACAGTATGTTCTTTTTGGGAAAGATCAATTCAGACTTTCCATATATTTTTTGATTCCGTTCTCGTCCAATTGTACCACATCCCAATCCCGTAGCACATTGGCGCCTTTTTTCTCATAAAATGCAATGGCAGGCTCGTTCCAGTCCAGAACCTCCCAGCATATCCGCTTCACGCCCAGACCATGGCCATAGCGCACCACCTCATCCAACAGGGCAGTCCCAAGACCGCTTCCCCTCATCTTTTTGGAAACGATCAAATCCTCCAAATGGATGACAGGTCCTTTCCAAGTGGAATATCGGGGATATACCAAGGCGATGCCGGCTATGCCCCCATCTGTCTCGGCCACAAAGCAATGGAACAGCTTGGTTTCCCCAAAACCATCTTTCACCAGATCCTCCTTGGTAATTTCAACGGCATCGGGTTCCTTTTCAAAATCGGCCAGTTCCTGGACAAGGGCCAGTACTTGTTCCATGTCCTCGGGACGGGCATCTCTGATTGCGTATTCCATAATTGTTACAAATAAAACTCAAAGTTATAAAATTACAAAAATTGGCAGTAGCGAAATCGTTGTAGTTTCACAAAATGCACGATATTTGTCCACAAATAAAACAACCTTTTTCATGTTTGAAAAACAACACCGCACCTTGGGTGAGTTCATTATCGCCAATCAAAATTCATTTCAATATACCTCCGGGGAACTTTCCCGCTTACTGAACGGCATCCGATTGGCCGCCAAAGTAGTCAACCACGAAGTGAACAAGGCAGGACTTGTGGACATCATCGGCAATGCTGGGGACACAAATGTACAGGGTGAGGACCAGCAGAAGCTGGATGTCCTGGCGAACGAAAAGTTCATACAGACTTTGAAGAACCGGGAAATCGTGTGTGGGATAGCCTCCGAGGAAGAGGATGATTTTATCAGCATCAACAGCTTTGACAAACAGCACCAAAATAAATATGTAGTGCTCATCGATCCTTTGGACGGTTCCTCGAACATTGACGTGAACGTTTCCGTGGGTACTATTTTTTCCATTTACCGGAGGGTCACCCCCGTAGGTACCCCTGTGACCCTAGAGGATTTTCTTCAGCCAGGAAAAAACCAGATTGCAGCAGGCTATATCATCTATGGGACCTCCACCATGCTGGTCTATACCACTGGGGACGGTGTAAACGGTTTTACCCTGAACCCTGCCCTGGGAACTTTTTACCTGTCCCACCCCAATATGCAGTTCCCTGAAAATGGCCAGATTTATTCGGTGAACGAAGGGAACTACATCCATTTTCCGCAAGGGGTGAAGGACTATATCAAATATTGTCAAATGGAAGAAGGCGACAGGCCCTACACCTCTCGATATATTGGATCATTGGTATCGGATTTTCACCGGAACATGATCAAAGGGGGCATCTATATATATCCAAAGACTAGCAAGGCACAAAGTGGTAAATTGCGGTTACTCTACGAATGCAACCCCATGGCATTTTTGGCAGAACAGGCCAATGGCAAGGCCAGCGATGGGTTCCGGCGTATTCTTGACATTCAGCCCAAAGAACTCCATGAGAGGGTACCCTTTTTCTGCGGAAGCAAAAAAATGGTGGAAAAAGCCGAAGAGTTTATGTCAAACTCCTAGTCTTCCCTTCTAACGATGGTGTGATAATCCTCAAAGGCAATCTTCCCCTTGAAAATGGCAATGGATTTGTCAATGATAAGAGCTGCCTTTTTGGGTGAGAACCCAAGGCCGATGGCATATTTTTCGACCATTCTGCGCTCCTGATCGTCAATATCGTGGTCTGAAAAGATGATCTGGAAAAAATCGAACAGTCGCTGATATCTTTTCTCCCCACTGTGCGGGGTCTCAATGGGATATTTGTTCTCTTTTTTCATGACCTCCTTGAACTCATCCTCGGTAATGTCGAGCTTGAAGGCAAACTTTTGCAGTATCGCCCGCTCTTCGGAGTTGATTTCTCCATCAATGGCAGCCAAGCTGGCCAAAGTGGCAAAATGGGCCAAGTTTCTTCTATGGTCTCCGTGCTCGTAAAGGTCTAAAATGGGCATATCTCAAATTTTGTGGGACAAATATAAATCTTATCGCAAAAAAGGAGTGTAAATCGCCACAAAAGAAATTCGTAATTTTCCATTGCTATGAAAACACCGCTGCTACAATTTACCCCTAAAGGAATTTATTGCGAAAAGGCCGATGTCTATCTCGATCCTTGGCAGCCTGTGAACAAAGCCATCATCTCCCATGGCCATGCCGACCATAGTCGTTGGGGCCATAAGCACTATATCACCCAAGAGAAAAACATACCGGTGATCAAGCATCGGTTGGGTGACATTTCCGTATCTGGCAGAGAATGGGGAGAAACCTTTGTGGTGAATGGGGTTAAATTCAGCCTGCATCCTGCGGGGCATATTGTGGGTTCCTCGCAAATTCGGGTAGAACACAAGGGTGAGGTTTGGGTGTTCACGGGTGATTACAAAATTGAGGACGACGGGCTGACCACCCCATTTGAACTGGTAAAATGCAACACGTTCATCACCGAATGTACCTTTGGATTGCCTGCCTTTCAATGGCGCCCACAGCAAGAGGTGTTTCATGACATTAATCAGTGGTGGGCCCAGAACAAGTCCGAAGGCAGAACCTCCATCTTGTTCGGATATACCTTGGGCAAGGCGCAACGCCTGATCAAATACTTGGACACCTCCATTGGAAAAATCTATACCCACGGAGCAGTCGAGAACATGACCCAAGTACTTCGCTCCATGGTGGACTTGCCTCCAACCCACCTCATCACCAAAGAAACCAAAAAAGAAGAACTTCTGGGAAACATTGTGGTAGCTCCCCCAAGTGCCCACGGCAGCGTTTGGATACGAAAAATGGTGCCCTATGTCACCGCTACGGCAAGCGGTTGGATGGCATTCCGGGGTGCGCGCAGAAGAAGGGCCGTTGACAAAGGTTTTGTTTTGAGTGACCATTGTGATTGGGCAGGTCTTTTGAAAACCATTCGGGCCACACAGGCCGATACAATTATCTGCACCCATGGGTATACCGATATCTTTTCCAAATATTTAAGGGAGCTGGGGTATGATGCCCGGACCGAAAACACGCAATATGAAGGGGAACTGTCCGAAATCAGTGCTTCCGAAAATGAAAAATTTGATGCGGAATGAAACAGTTTGCCCAACTCATAAAAACCTTGGACAGTACCAATAAGACCAATATCAAGGTTTCGGCTTTGGCCGAATATTTTGAAATGGCGGATGACAAGGACAAGGTTTGGACCATCGCCATTTTGTCGCACAGAAGGCCTTCCCGCCCCGTGAACACCACCTTGTTACGGACGTGGGCAGCGGAACTTTCCCAAATTCCCCTTTGGTTGTTCGAAGAAAGCTACCACATTGTGGGCGATCTTGCCGAAACCATTGCCTTGGTGGTTCCCTCATCAGAAAAAGGAACAAAAAAGTCATTGACGGACTTTTTAGAAGAAATGATCGCCCTTAAGCCCCAAACAGAAGCAGAAAAAAAGAACTACCTCTTCCAAAATTGGTCGGTATTGGATTATTACGAACGGTTTGTCTTCACCAAATTGATTACCGGCAGTTTTAGGATAGGGGTAAGCCAAAAATTGATGACCCGTGCCCTTTCACAAGCCACAAACATTGAGGAAGACATTCTTGCCTACAAACTTATGGGCGATTGGGACCCAAACCACATTTCATTTCAAGAATTGGTTTTGGAAGAAAGGGAAAGTGATCAGCTCTCCAGACCTTATCCCTTCTTTTTGGCCTACGCTCTGGAAGGTGAAGTAGAAGATTTAGGGGATGTGCAGGACTGGTCCGTGGAGCATAAATGGGATGGCATTCGTGCGCAGGTCATTATACGAAACCATGAAATCCATATTTGGAGCCGGGGTGAAGAACTGGTGACCGACAAGTATCCGGAATTTGGATCTTTGGTGGGAGTGGTTCCCAATGGCACCGTACTCGACGGTGAGTTACTTCCCTTTCCCAAAGGAAAAATGGGGACTTTCAATGATCTTCAGACCCGAATAGGTCGAAAGAACATTTCAAAATCGCTCTTGGAAAAAATTCCGGTACGATTAAAAGTCTATGATCTTTTGGAATGGCAAGGAAAGGATATCCGAAATATGGCTTACCTAAAACGAAGGGAGCTTCTGGAGAAGCTTTATTCTTCCGTGGTTTCCACTCCGCTCAACCATCAAGAGAAAAACAACAAGGCCACTTCGACTACGCTCAGTCAACTACCCATACTCCTGTCCGAACGAATGCAATTCGATTCTTGGATGGAGGTTGCAAATGAACGGGAATTGTCCAGGGAAAAGCATAGCGAAGGACTCATGCTTAAAAAGAACAACGCCCCGTACCAAGTTGGCCGAAAAAAAGGAGGGTGGTGGAAATGGAAGGTGGACCCGTTGACCATCGATGCCGTGCTCACTTACGCCATGAGAGGGCATGGAAGGCGTAGCAACCTCTTCACGGACTATACCTTTGCGCTGTGGGACACCAATGAAAATGGTGAAAAAGAATTGGTGACCTTTGCCAAGGCCTATTCCGGGCTAACGGACAAAGAGTTCAAGGAAGTGGATGCCTGGATCAAAAAAAACACCTTGGAACGCTTTGGCCCGGTCAGAAGCGTGACCCCACACCATGTTTTTGAAATCGCCTTTGAAGGAATTGCCCCATCAAAACGGCATAAAAGTGGTATTGCAACACGCTTTCCCAGAATTTTAAGGTGGCGAAAGGATAAAACAATAGAAGAAGCCAATTCTTTGGACGATCTTAAGGGCTTGATTGTGTAAAAAATGAACAACAAGGAGCTTTTCCATATTGCTGAAACTTGGTTCCACCAACAAAACTGGGAACCCTTTCCCTTTCAAAAGGAGACTTGGCATGCCTTTTTGGATGGAAAACACGGGCTGTTGAATGCTCCCACCGGCAGCGGAAAAACCTATGCGCTCTGGTTTCCCATTGTGTTGAACTACATCAAAAACCATCCGGATTATAAAAGCAAGCACAAGAAAGGATTAAAGGCCATTTGGATCACACCACTTCGGGCCCTTTCCCAAGAAATCAAACAATCCGCAGAGCGAATCACCCAAGATTTGGAGACGCAAATGACGGTGGGCATTCGTACTGGCGACACTTCAACCAAGGAACGGGCAAGACAAAAGAACACCATGCCCGATCTTTTGATCACCACCCCGGAAAGTCTGCAATTGTTGCTTTCCTCAAAAGGGTACGCCAAAATTTTTAAGGATTGCTCCGCCATTGTGGTGGACGAGTGGCATGAATTATTGGGCACCAAGCGTGGCGTTCAAATGGAGCTGGGGCTATCCCGATTGAAATCCGTATGTAAAAATCTTCGGATTTGGGGCATCTCGGCCACCATTGGCAATTTGGAACAGGCACGTGAGGTCTTGCTCGGACCCTTTTCCGCAGCATTGGAAAACTCGGTTTTGGTGAAGGCCAATCTCAACAAAATCATCACCGTCAAAAGTATCATCCCCAAAGAAATGGAGACCTTTCCCTGGCGCGGCCATTTGGGATTGCATTTATTGGACGACGTGGTGCCCATTATCCACAACAGCAAGACCACTTTGCTTTTTACCAACACCCGAAGCCAGTGCGAAATATGGTTCCAAAAAATATTGGAAAAATACCCTGAGTTTGCGGGTGAAATCGCCATGCACCACGGCAGCATCAACAAAGAAACCCGATTGTGGGTGGAGCAGGCGATTAGAAATGAAAGCTTAAAGGCCGTGGTCTGTACTTCCAGTTTGGATTTGGGCGTGGATTTTGCCCCAGTGGAAACCGTGGTCCAGATCGGGGGACCCAAAGGCGTCGCCCGATTTTTACAACGGGCAGGGCGTAGCGGGCATCGTCCCGGCAAGGAAAGCGTGATTTACTTTTTGCCCACGCATGCGATGGAACTCATTGAAGCTTCGGCCATGCAAAAAGCGGTTCTGAACAGTGCCGTTGAGGACCGCATCCCCTACCTGAACAGTTTTGATGTGCTCATTCAATACTTGACCACTTTGGCGGTTTCTGATGGGTTTTATCCCGATGAAATTTATCCTGAAATCAAGCAGACCTTCTGTTACCAGGCCATAAGCGATGAACAATGGCAGTGGTTGCTCAATTTTTTGGTGATGGGCAGCCAAAGCCTGAAAAGTTATGACGAGTACAAAAAAGTGGAGGTAGAAGCGGATGGCAGGTTCAAAGTGAACAGCCGAGCAGTTGCCATGCGGCACCGATTCCAGATCGGGACCATTGTGGGCGATGCCACCATTCATGTGCGCTACCAAAAAGGAGGGTACATTGGCTCCATTGAGGAGTATTTCATTTCCAAATTGAGTCCAGGGGATGTGTTTACGTTTGCAGGCCGGAATTTGGAATTCATTCGGATAAAGGGCATGGCGGCCCACGTTCGGAATTCTTCCAAACGCACCAATAAAGTGCCTAGTTGGATGGGCGGGCGTTTGAGTTTTTCTGCAAAGATGTCAGAACTGCTACGGCAAGAACTGTACACAGCAGAGGTCCCTTTTTCGGAACAATCCAAGGAAATTCAATCGTTGGCCCCCATGTTCGCCAAACAACGTGAAGAAAGTATTGTGCCACTGCCTCATCAATTTTTGATCGAGACCTTTAAGACCTCGGACGGGTATCATCACATTTTTTATCCATTTGAAGGAAGGAGTATTCACGAGGGCATGAGCAGCTTGTTGGCCTATCGCATCAGTTTGTTGACGCCCATTACCTGCTCCCTAGCCTTTAATGACTATGGTTTTGAACTGTTGTCCGACAAACCCATCGATATTCAGTCAATTTTGGACAACAATCTGTTCACAGCGGAGTATATGCTGTCCGACCTTCAAAAAAGTTTGAACTCCAACGAAATGGCCCGCCGAAAGTTTCGGGATATTGCCGTGATCAGTGGAATGGTATTTACCGGCTATCCCGAAAAAGGGGTGAAAATGAAGCACCTGCAAAGCAGTTCTGAATTGTTGTTCGATGTGTTCAAGGATTTTGAGGACGACAACCTATTGTACCAACAAGCCTATACCGAAACTTTTGAGCACCAATTGGAAGAAGGTCGTTTACGACTGGCCTTGGAACGCATTGCCCAACAGGAAATCGTTTGGAAGCAATGCAAAAATGCCACTCCGTTTTCCTTTCCGATCATTACGGACAGACTTCGGGAAAAATTGTCCAATGAAAAATTGGCAGACCGCATTAAAAGGATGACAAAACTTTTGATGAAGTGATAAATCCATCAAATCATTAACTTTACATAAAAACTAGGTATGGGCATTGCTGAGCTTCAGACGGATATCATCAAAAATTTGTTGTCAATTAAGGACAAGGAAACGCTTTTGCTTCTGAAGGAAATACTCGCGTCCCATGATGTAAAAAAAGAGTACAAGCTTTCAAAATTTGAACAAAACTTTATAGCTGAGAGCATTTCGGAGTACAAATCCAACCATATAATTTCCAATGATGCCGTTTTCAAAAAAAATGAAGAATGGCTAAAAAAATAGTCTGGACTCCCAAAGCAACCAACCTCTTCACCAAAATTCTTGAATTCTACTGCCAAAGAAATCATTCCAATACGTATAGCAGAAAACTCAACAAGGAAATTTACGAGACTGTAAAACTATTGGCAAAATACCCCCTTATCGGTTTAAAGACGGACATGGAAAACATTCGGGTGCTCATCAAGGGCGATCTCAAGATTTTTTATGAAATACGAACCGCCGAAATTGTGATCCATTTGGTTTGGGATTCAAGGCAGGACCCCTCAAACCTAAGCTTGTAAATGACCTTGGACATCCACATACAAGGCAAGGAGTTCCACCTCCACCCTTTGGGTGGCCTTTTCTGGAAAGAGAAATCGTTGTTGCTGATCAGTGATGTGCATTTGGGCAAGGTTTCGCACTTCAGAAAGTTTGGGGCGGCTGTCCCTAGAAAAGCCATCCACAAGAATTTTGTGTTGCTGGATAAGATCGTGTCCGATTTTCAACCTTTTCAAATTTGTTTTTTGGGCGATTTGTTCCACTCCTCCTTGAACAAAGAATGGGAATTGTTCGAAAACTGGGTGGGCAAAACCCCGGCAGAAATTATTCTGGTGTCGGGCAACCACGACATCATCGCCCCGGAAAAATACAGACAGCTCAACGTTGAAATCTTTCCCGAACTCATCATCGATGATTTTTTATTGACCCACCACCCTGAAGAACGCGAAGGGCTGTTCACCTTTTGCGGGCACATTCACCCTGCCGTGAAATTGCATGGATTTGGGCGCCAAAAGCTTAAACTTCCTTGTTTTTTTAAAAGCAAGAACCAGATGATCTTGCCCGCTTTTGGGGAGTTTACCGGAACCTATACCATGAACCCTTCAAAAAATGATGAGGTCTATGCCATTGTGGAGGATGTTGTGGTAAAAGTTTAGATTCTTCGCTCCGCTCAGCGGTGTGCTTGTCATTCCGTGCTCCGACACGGAATCCCATTTGAGTAAGATGCTGAAACCCCGCCTGCTGGACGGGCAGGAATTTCAACATGACGACTAAAGACTAAAAAAACATTTTTCATAAAAACATTTCATTTTATCTTTGCCGCAAAGTTTTTGGATTGACCAAAACCCCAATTTCCCAGCTTTTTGCACAGTCTCCCCAACTCGGGAAACTGCGGGGCACTATTGCCCAATTTGTCACTTCGAGCGCAGTCGAGAAGTCTCCCTCTAACCAAAAAATCAACCTAAAAGGATTGGTGGGTTCCTCCCTTTCCTTTGTGGTTTCTGAGGTATTTCAATCAGCTGACACCCCTTTTCTATTGATTCTCAACGATAAAGAGGAAGCTGCTTATCACCTGAACGATTTGGAACAGTTGATCGGGGAAAACGATGTGTTGTTCTATCCCGGAAGTTACCGGAGGCCCTATCAGATTGAAGAAACCGACAATGCCAATGTACTGCTTCGTGCCGAAGTACTGAACCGCATCAATTCCCGAAAAAAACCTGCGGTGATCGTCACTTACCCTGATGCGCTGTTTGAAAAAGTGGTCACCCGAAAGGAACTGGACAAAAACACGTTCAAAATAAAGTTGGAGGACACCCTTTCCCTCGATTTTTTGAACGAGGTTCTTTTTGAATACCAATTCAAACGGGTGGATTTTGTCACCGAGCCCGGCGAATTTTCCGTTCGCGGGGGTATTGTGGACGTGTTTTCCTTTTCGCATGACGAACCGTATCGCATCGAATTTTTTGGGGACGAAGTGGATAGCATCCGAACGTTTGACGTGGAGACCCAACTTTCCACGGACAAGGTGAAGAAAATCACCATTATCCCCAATGTGGAAAACAAGTTCTTACAGGAATCACGGGAAAGTTTCCTTAAATATATCTCCCCAAAAACAGTGGTCTTTGCCAAAAACCCAGCTTTGATCTACGACCGCATCGATTCCTTTTTTGCCAAGGCGGAAGAAAGTTTTGCCAAATTGGGCAAGGAAATCAAGCATGCCGAACCCAAGGAGCTTTTTGCGGATTCAGCTTTGCTGAAAGAGCAGTTGGAGGATTTTTTATGTGTGGAGATTGTGGCTTCGACTCCGCTCAGCCCCCAAAATTCAGGCAATATGGTCACTGAGCGGAGTCGAAGTGACATCATTCAATTCAACACCAAACCACAACCTTCCTTCAATAAAAAGTTCGACCTGCTCATCGAGAACCTGAACGAGAACCGGGAAGCAGGTTTCACCAACTATATTTTCTGTTCTACCGAGCAACAGGCCAAGCGTTTTCATGATATTTTTGACGATTTGGCTTCGACTACGCTCAGCCAACCAAAAAATGAAAGCAGCGAGGACACTGAGCGCAGTCGAAGCGTGCATTACCAAATAATTGTATTTCCGCTTTATCAAGGTTTCATCGACCCTGATTTAAAACTGGCCTGCTACACCGACCATCAAATCTTTGAGCGATACCACAAGTTCCATTTAAAAAATGGCTACGCCAAAAAACAGACCATCACTTTAAAGGAACTCAACAAGCTTGAAATCGGCGATTATGTCACCCACATTGACCATGGCATTGGGAAATTTGGCGGACTCCAAAAAATTGATGTGGAGGGCAAAAAGCAGGAAGCCATCAAGTTGATCTATGGTGACCGCGATATCCTGTACGTCAGCATCCATTCGCTCCATAAAATATCGAAATACAATGGCAAGGACGGAGCCCCTCCCAAAATTTATAAACTGGGTTCCGCGGCTTGGAAAAATTTAAAACAAAAGACGAAGAGCCGGGTCAAGCAGATTGCCTTTGATCTTATCCAAGTGTATGCGAAACGGCGTCTGGAAAAAGGTTTCCAATATGCCCCGGACAGTTATTTGCAGTACGAATTGGAGGCATCCTTCCTATATGAGGACACTCCCGATCAGGAAAAATCGACCCAAGATGTGAAAACGGACATGGAGAGCGAACGCCCGATGGACCGACTCATCTGTGGCGATGTTGGTTTTGGAAAGACCGAGGTGGCCATCCGTGCAGCTTTCAAGGCGGTGGACAATGGCAAACAAGTGGCCGTTTTGGTACCTACCACCATTTTGGCCTTCCAACACAATCGCACGTTTAAGGAACGACTGAAGGATATGCCTGTGACGGTGGATTACCTCAACCGCTTCCGTACAGCGAAGGAAAAAAAGGACATCCTGGAACGATTGGCCGCTGGCAAAATAGATATCATCATCGGCACGCACCAATTGGTGAACAAAAATGTGCAGTTCAAGGATATGGGATTGCTCATTGTGGACGAAGAGCAGAAATTTGGTGTCTCGGTGAAAGAAAAACTGCGTTCCATCAAGGAAAATGTGGATGTGCTCACCTTAACGGCAACACCTATTCCGCGCACACTTCAATTTAGTTTGATGGCAGCCAGGGACCTTTCTGTCATCAACACCCCACCGCCCAACCGTTACCCCATCGAGAGTCAGGTGATCCGCTTCAATGAGGAGATCATTCGGGATGCGGTTTCGTATGAAATCCAACGGGGCGGACAGGTGTTCTTTATCCATAACCGCATCGAGAACATCAAAGAAGTGGCCGGAATGATCCAACGCTTGGTCCCAGATGCCAAGATTGGCATTGGCCATGGGCAAATGGAGGGCAAAAAACTGGAACAGCTCATGCTCGCCTTCATGAATGGGGAGTTTGATGTGCTCGTCTCCACCACCATTGTGGAAAGTGGGCTGGACGTGACCAATGCGAACACCATTTTCATCAACAACGCCAATAATTTTGGGTTGAGCGACCTCCACCAGATGCGTGGGCGTGTGGGTCGAAGCAACAAAAAAGCGTTCTGTTTTTTCATTACCCCGCCCTACGAAGTGATGACGCCCGATGCACGGAAACGTATCGAGGCCTTGGAACAGTTCACCGACCTGGGCAGCGGGTTCAACATCGCCATGAAGGATCTCGAAATCCGAGGTGCTGGTGACCTTTTGGGAGGGGAACAGAGTGGGTTCATCAACGAAATCGGGTTTGAGACCTACCAAAAAATATTGACGGAGGCCATTGACGAGCTCAAGGAAAATGAGTTCAAGGATCTATATGAAGAAGTGGAAGGCCACAAAGAGAAGGTCTATGTGAAAGACATTCAACTGGATACCGATTTTGAACTGCTCTTTCCCGATGACTACATCAACAACATTACGGAACGGCTGAACCTCTACACCCAACTCAATGAGGTGAAGGATGAGGAAGGACTCCAAAAATTTGAGGCCGACTTGGTGGACCGTTTTGGGGAACTGCCCGATCAGGCACAGGATTTATTGAATTCCGTTCGCATCAAATGGATCGCCACCCATATTGGGCTGGAAAAAGTGGTGATGAAACAGGGCAAGTTCATGGGATATTTTATTGCGGACCAGCAGTCCAATTTTTATCAGACCCCAGTGTTCACCCGAGTATTGCAGTATGTGCAGAGCCATTCCCAACAGGCCAGACTCAAGGAAAAACAGACCCGTAGTGGATTGCGCTTGTTATTGGTTTTTGAAAAGATCACCAGCGTGGATAAGGCATTGAAGGTTTTGAAACCCTTTTCCTATGAATGGGCACCGTCCCAATAAATCGATTCCTCACACCCACTTCGTTCGGTTTTAAATAAAATGTGGCGGAATCGCCCCGCAGGATTGTCGTTTTTGCACATGCCCACACTTTTTTGTCTCCTGTATATTTGAATAACTGTAAATCATTCATCCCATGACAGAAAAGGGCAAGTTTTTGAAAAAATTCAATGAGGCTTTCGCCAAAGCAGACACCCAATTTATTGCTGAAAGCGTGACCCAGTATATACAATGGACCATGTTTGGCGGTAAAACCGTTCATGGTTTGGAGGAATTCAAAAAAGAAATTGAGTCGATGGTGCAATCGGAATCGGGGCTGGAACTGGATAAAATCATTACCCACGGAAACACTGCTGCGGTGAATGGCGTTATCCATGCCAATGACCAAAACGGGAATCCTGCCACCTATGCTTTTTGTGATGTGTACACCTTAAGCGGGTTCAAAAATCCCAAGATCAAGGAAATGAAATCGTATATAACAAAGATTAAATAGAATAGGATGAAGACAAATAAAGTAAAGACGTTTTGGGTGAATCTTCCCGTAAAAGACGTGAAAAAATCGAAAGAATTTTTCAATAAACTCGGCTTTCAAGAAACCGAAAATCAACCCAAAAACAATGAATATGCCGGTTTTTATCTGGATGAGACCAAAACGGTGTTGATGCTCTTTCCCGAAGAACGTTTTGCACACTTTGCCGGAAACCCCATTGCAGATACCTCCAAAGGAACCGAAGTGTACTTGAACCTTGACGCTCCTAACAAGGAATATGTGGATGAATTTGCTGAAATGGTCAAGAATGCTGGCGGAACCGTATATGCAGCACCAGCTGAAGTGGATGGTTGGATGTATGTCATGGGCTTTATCGACCTGGATGGCCACCGCTGGGGAATGCTTTACATGGACATGTCCAAATTACCAAAGTAAAAGTTACACTATAATCCAAAAACACTCAAACATGGAAAACCAAAAATTCAATCCCGCTGTATGGTTTGAAATTTATGTGAACGATTTGCCCCGTGCGCAAAAGTTCTACGAAACTGTCCTCAACATCAAATTTGATGACCTTCCCATGCCTTCCAATGAAGAAGGGTTGGCCATGAAATTCTTTCCGAACGACATGAACAATTTTGGCGCTGGCGGTGCACTCTGCAAAATGGAAGGTGTTGCCGCAGGAGGTAACAGCACCTTGGTCTATTTTGGCAGTAAGGATTGCAGTATTGAGGAAGCCAGAATTGAAAAAGCTGGAGGAAAAGTGTTCAAGCCTAAATTTTCCATAGGGGAATATGGGTTCATTGCCCTTGCAACCGATACCGAAGGAAATATGTTCGGTCTCCATTCCTTGGCTTAACATATATGAAGCAGATTTTTATAAACCTACCCACAAAAGACCTTGGTGCATCACAAGCATTTTATCGGGAGTTGGGATTTTCTGAACATGCTTTGTTTACGGGTGAAAACCAAATATGCATGAAGTGGGGAGACACTATTTATGTGATGCTGCAATCCTTTGCTTTTTTCAATTCCGGGAGTGACAAGTCCGTTGCAAACCCGAAAAACAGCATAACGGCCTCCTTTACATTGCCTGTGGATAGCATGGAAGTATTGAACCGCATGGTTGAAAAAGGCATACGTGCCGGTGGAAATGAGCCCATTCCAGTTCGTGATGAAGGTTTCATGAAAATCAGAACCATGGAAGACCCAGATGGCCATTCGTGGAGTATCATCCATTTGGATATGGAAAAGTTTCTTGAGTTTAAAAATAAGAACAAGTCCCTCCTGCAATAGGTAAGCAAGGAACCAAGGAACTATTTAGAAGGCTCCATACACCTGTTTGACAAACGCTCCTATTTGTGAGGGTTCCAACCAACGGGTCACGATAAGCAATCCGCTCTTTTGGTCCACCACAATAAAATTGCCGCCAAATCCGGCTGCGTAAAACACATGCTCTGGCACGCCCTCCCAATGGCGGGAGCCTTTTTGGTTCAACCACCACATATACCCATAATTTACATTGGGCACCGAAGGTGTTGTTGCTTTTGTAATCCACCGCTCACTGACCAATTGCTGGTCCTTCCATTTTCCGTTGTTGAGGAACAACAAGCCAAAACGGGCCATATCTTCCGTGGAAATAAACAATCCGGCTCCTGAGTGTCCCCCACCCGTCACGGATTTCATTTGGATGCCATCAATCTCTGTCCACGCATGGTCATACCCAAACCAGCGCCATGTGGGTGTGGCACCTATGTTGTCCATGATCTGCTCTTTTAGAACCATGGGCAAGGGCTTTCGCCACACATGGGTCAGGGAATAAGCCAGTACATTTACGCGCACATCGTTGTATTCCATCACAGTACCGGGTTCGTTGAGCTTTCGGAATTTCCAGTCGTCCAGACCGCCTTCCCGTGGTGGGCGATCCGCCCAATCCTTGCCGCCCCAAAGTTCCCCCGACCAATCGGAGTTTTGTTGCAACAGATGTTCCCAAGTGATCTTGGCGTTGTGTTCCCCATCAAATGTGCCGTCCCAAACATAGTCACCCACTTTGTCCTGGGTGTCCACGATTAACCCTTCATCTTCGGCCAATCCGGCCACAGTGGAGAGAAAACTTTTGGTAACGCTAAAGGTCATATCCACGCGTTTGGTATCGCCCCAAGAGGCCATCACATACCCGTTTTTCAAGATTATGCCCGCAGGGCCTCCCCTTTTTCTGGTCGGGCCCAATATGTCATGAAAAGGTTCTTGCTTGAACCCTTCCAGAATGGCGATCCTCAAATCCCTGGACCCGGAATATTCGTGTGCCTTGGCGAAATCCACTGCTTCGGCCAATTGTTGGGCATCATGTTTGAATTGATTTTTCCCAGCGGACTTCCATGTTTCATTCCGTTCGGGAAAATAAAGGTCTTGGGCGGATACGGTGTTCAGGAGGCCCCAAAAAAGGAGCACATACCATCGTGAAGTTGGTTTCATGTTGAGGGTCTGGTTTAAAAATTCCCTCAAGTTAATGATTGTTCTTGGAACGGCTCCAATGGCTACCTTTGTATTTCAATTTTAAAACCATGGACAAAACTCCTGAATATATTGCTCCTCCCCAGACCAAAATCGGCCATGTGCACCTTAAAGTTTCCGATCTGCAGCGAGCTTTGGATTTTTATTGTGGCCTATTGGGCTTGGAGGTCACCACAACCTACGGCGACCAGGCGGCCTTCATTTCGGCGGGTGGTTACCATCACCATATCGGGCTGAACACCTGGTACAGCAAAAATGGTCCGCCAGCACCCAAGAACACGACCGGGCTTTTCCATACAGCCATTTTGTACCCTACACGAAAAGACTTGGCCACCATCCTGAACCGATTGTTGGAAGCAAAATATGACTTGACCGGTGCCGCCGACCATGGCGTTTCCGAGGCCCTATATCTTGACGATCCTGATGGGAATGGCGTGGAACTCTACTGGGACCGTCCCAAAGCGGATTGGCCACAAAAAGAGGATGGTTCGTTGGAAATGTACACACGTCCGCTTGACCTCAACAATCTTTTAGGGGAACTCCAAACGGCCTAAAACCGTTTCTTAACGACCTGTTCCCCTTGTTTGTCGTAGTACCGCCAAGTGCCCACTTGCTGGTCCTTTCGGAAACGGCCTGTCATTTTTTCGGTGCCATCGGGATAGTATTCCGTATAGCGGCCGTGCTTGAGGCCATCCTTCAGTTCCACTTCAAACTTGATGGTCCCGTTGGGATATTTCACGCTGAAAGTTTTCGCATTGAGGTCTGTGGGGTAGATAGGTTTTAAGTTGAAAACGGCTTCCGTGATCTCGATCGGGTCGGAACTTTGGGATTTGGAATTTGGGATTTGGGCCTTGTCTTCAAACTGTGCATTCTTTTTCACCTCTTGCACATCTTGATAGTTGATCACCAACCTACTTTCGAACAGGTCGTCCTCGGGCGTCAATTGCATCCCGAACTGTGGAAAGCAGATGATGAAATCCTTGTTCTTGCGCATTTTTTGTTTGGTGTCTGCATCGGCCAACGCATACATATTGTCAAAAAACAGAGGCACATTGCTGTACACGAACACACTGGATTCCGATTCAAACTTGTCGTCAAAATCACGGAACTCCTTTGAAGTGGCCAGCGTCTCCCCTTCCAAAGCATCATCGATGATACTTTTGAGCGTGTTGGGGTTGTCACTGAAGATCACAAACTCATCGATCTGTGTAAAATAGGGCTTGTCAAATTCATCGAATCGACCGCCCAACAACATCTTGAAAAAACCTTTAATGGAAAGGAAATTGATGTCGTATTTCTTGTATTCCACCGTCTTGAACTTGACCGGGGTTTTCCTCCGGATCTGCTCCAGCACAAAGTTTAGATTCGTCCGGGCCTTTTCCGCATCATTGGCCTTCAGTACCAGCGCCATATCGTTTTTTCCTTTGGAAATGCGCGACTGGATCTGCAATACGGCTATCTCATCATCAATCCAACTCACAAAGTTCTCCTTCACATCGATCTTCAGGAACTTTTCCACCTTTTCGATGCCGTTTTGATAGCTTTCAAACTGCTGGGGGTCGTTCTGCTGTACCTTTTCAAAATTCTTATAGAACTCGGAAAAACTATCGAACCCATAACTGATGTAGAGCGCGGTACGTTTGGGCACAATGGTCGGGATGGTCCGTTCGGCAGTTCCCGATTTTTGCAGGGCCTCCAAATAATACTCATTGGTCCCGCTGATGTTGGTGAACCCATTGGCCGTCAAGGTACTGTTCTTGTCAAGGTCAAAGTAAAAGCCCGAAAACAAAAAATTCTCGCTCACCCGTCGCACCCAATCCGATGGGGTGTTGGTAAACCGTTTTATGTAGTCATCAAAATAATGGTACTGGACATACATCCGGAAGAGGTCCTCATGGCCAACTTTTTGGTTGACCTCAATAAAATTGAGGTTCCTGCCCAGCACCGGCTCTTGGTACTGATCTATGGAAGCTTCCACCAAAGTATGCGTGTAAGAGGCCACCAATTGGTTTTTGATAAAGGCCAGGTACATGGTTTCCTTGCTCTCGCGATCGTGCACCTCCAAGATCTCATGGTTGTGGTACATGCGCTTGCTCATCACATAATCATCATTCAGCAAGGTGTTCAGGTAGGTCTTCAGCAGTTGCAGTTTGGCAATCCGCTTGAGGTCGAGCACGTAAAAGATGCCATAGTCCTTCGGGGAGATCATGTGGACGGAGATGAACAACGACCGTCCATCAAAAAACTCGAACAACTTATGGTTGTTGTTAAAGACGGTATCCACCTTTTGAATGTTCTCCGTGAGTTCGGAAAAGTAATCGTTCTTCCTGAGGTGGTGCCAAGCATCGCTCTCGCTTACCTTTTTCCAACTTTCCACGGGCTGTTCGGATTCCACAATGAAAACAGCATCCTTGGGAATCAGGTAGATGGATTGTAGATTGGTCTTAGGGGAGAGCAGAAAAATATAGGCCAGATAGCACAGATAGAGCGCAAAAAGGGCCAAAAAACCGTAAAGAATCCTTTTTTTGGTCATTCTACTGAAAGTGTCTCCTTCTAAAACGAAAGAGTCAGCATTTTAGTTTAGACCCACGAAAAGAGTAGCCGCTCTTATAACAATTTGAGGTCCTTGATGGTCTTGAAGGCTACATCCACCTGCTCATCGTTCACCACAATGGTAAACTCATTGGTCGTGGAGATGACCTCATAGAGCACAATCCCTTCCCAGGCCAAGCGCTGGAAAATAAAGTAATAGATCCCAGGCACGGAGACGTTCTCGGCGGGCAGTTTTACTGTGATGGACGACAGGCCCTCCGCCTTTTGGGTGCACCGCTCCTGTTTGAAATATTTTTCCACCACTTTGTCCATGATGTTGCTGATCACGATATTGATCTCGTTCACCCCACGGGAAGAGGTGTAGAACACATCCTGGTTCTCGTTCACTTCCTCAAGCAGTTTGGCCTGTTGCTGCAAAATGGTATCCGAGGCCAAGAAGGTGTAATCGGAGAGGTTGGACCGCACGGTGATCTCACCGATGTTCTTCAGTACCTTTACAATTTTGTGTGTGGCCCTGAACTCAAGATCATCCGAAAGTCGCTTGAGCGCCATCACAATGGCACCATCCTTCACATCCTTGCCCAGTTCGTCGGCAATCTCGGGCTTTATTTGTCTTGAAAGCGATGTAAGGTTGATAATCCCTTGTGCCAAGGCGGTTTGCAAAAACGGCTTTTTCTTGATGTAGTGCTCAACTACGGCGGATATAGTTTTCATTTCTAAGGCTGGTTTTGAACAAAAATAACATATTGTTACAAAACAAACAAATGGTTAAAAATGATAAAATGCATTTTCGAGATGCTCCAACTGGATTTCACGACCTGTTTTGATGACGGTGATCACATCGAACCTGACCTCTACATCAAGCTCATTTTTCTGTACGTAGTGGTCGGCCGCCATGGTCAAAAGTTTCACTTTTTTGGCATTCACCGTATCCATAATATCTTCCAAAAAGCCCGTGTTTCTTGACTTTACCTCCACTATGGCCAAGGTGTCCCCATGTCGGGCAATGATGTCTATTTCTGCCTTGAGGTATAGGTAGTTCCGTTCCAAGATAGCATATCCTTTTCCCAACAAATGCTCCACGGCCTTTTGCTCCCCCAACTTTCCAAAATCGTTGCTTGATTCCATACGGTTGGAAAAATATCAAAAAAATGTGTGCAGTTCATCGAAAAAATTGGTAGTTCAAGGACAAACTGACGTTATCATTGTAATTTGCTGGCTCAATTGAACCACACCCAACATTAGCATAAACATATAGTTGACCCCGAACTATGTACTAAATAACCCCAAACATTGCTATGGAGTACTTCGTCAATTGCAATACCTCAACTTTGGCGCCCTATACTACCCCATTGGACGAGGTTCGTGCGGCCCACTTGTACCGCAGGCTCGGTTTCAGTGCTTCCGTACAGACCGTGAATGCCGCGGTCGGACAATCAGCCGTTTCCCTTGTGGACAATCTTGTGGACCAAGCCTTGGCCACTCCTTTGATCCCTCCTCCCGCATGGGCGGATTGGAACGATTCTAATTATCCTGCTGACGATGATCTTGCCGGACAGATGCGCAGGGCACAACTACAGGAATATTCCACCACTTACGGGAACGCTTTGTTGGACAATGGTCTTCTGGACCGGATGAGCTTCTTTTGGAGCAACCACTTCGTGACCCAACTGGAAGTTTATAACTGTAACCAGTTCCTATACTATTACATCAATTGTCTCCAACGGAATGCGTTGGGCAATTTCAAGACACTGACCAGTGAGGTGGGCCTCACCAGTGCCATGCTGTATTATTTGGACGGTGCCAGAAACCGAGGGAACAATCCCAACGAAAACTATGCCCGTGAGCTCTATGAACTCTTTACCATGGGCGAAGGAAACAATTATACCGAACAGGATATTATTGAGACGGCCAAAGCGCTTTCCGGATATACCGAAAGGGGTGAAGAAGGCTGTACGCAGGTCACTTTTGACCCTACCGAGTTCAACACCGATAACAAGACCGTCTTCGGGCAGACCGGGAATTGGGGTTATGATGATGTGATCGACATCCTTTTCAATGAAAGGGCCAACGAAACGGCATGGTTCATCTGCAAGAAACTGTATGAGTTTTTTGTGCACCCTGATTCAACGGACGAGGAAGGCAATGGCATTGCCCCACAGATCATCGATGGGATGGCGCAGACTTTTATCTCCAGCGGGTTTGAAATAGCCCCGGTGATCCGCCAGCTTTTAAAAAGCCAGCACTTTTTTGATGAAACCGCCATTGGCGTCATCATAAAGAGTCCTTTTGACCTGTATTACAACCTATTGAAAGAAACCGGGTTCACCTATGACGACACCACGGTGTTGAACATGATCGATTCGGCATCGCTGATTGGTCAAGAACTCTTCAATCCACCCGAAGTGGAAGGTTGGCAACGTGACCGACAATGGATCAACACCAATTTTATGATCGGTCGTTGGTTGACCACCGAAGTATTTTTGGAGCGTTTCTTCCAAGCAGACTCCGAACAATTTCGAGATTTTGGAATCGCTGCTACCGGCGCCAATGGGGCCACTGTCAGTGACCCCGATGTAGTTGCGAGGGCAATAATTGACTTTATGTTGCCCAAAGGATTATTGACGGAAGATGATTATTCAGCAGCATTCACCGTTTTTCGTGAACCTTATAAAGACAACAACGTTTATGAGACAAACAGTTGGAACATGACTTTAGAGGATGCTGACTATCAGGTGTATTTATTGCTATTGAATATTGTCCGGCAACCTGAATTTCAACTTAAATAACCCCAACAGCCATGTGCGATACCCACCACACCCACGATACATCTCCATACAAAGGCCTTGAGCATGAGGGCCATGACCTGGAGCACACCAAATGGAGCAGACGCTCGTTCCTCCAGGCACTAGGTATAGCCGGTTCCGGATCCATGTTCCTCGGCAGCCACTTGATCTCGGCCTCCGCTCCATCACCTTTGACAGCAGCAGTTGCAGCTGCTGAAACAGACAATATTTTGATCTTGATCAGATTATCAGGTGGAAATGACGGTCTCAGTACCGTGATTCCCATCCAACAATATGACACCTATGCCAATGCCAGGCCCAATATCTATATCCCTGAGAGCAAGGTCCTGAAACTTACCGACGATTTTGGCGTGCCCACCTATATGAGTGCCCTGGAATCCCTTTGGGGTGATGGGCAGTTCAAAGCAGTACATGGAGTAGGCTATCAGAACCAAAGCCTTTCCCACTTTACGGGATCGGATATTTTTGCCAATACCGACCTCACCACCACTGGATTTTCTGGGGAAAATACGGGTTGGATGGGCAGACATTTTGAAGAGCTTTACCCCGATTACCTTATCAATCCGCCAGCGGCCCCTGCGGCCATCCAAATCGGGAACTTGGCCAACTTGGTCTTTCAAGGCGAAGAAACCAACTATGCCTTTGTGACCAACAATGTGGACCAGTTGGAACAGATTGCCCAAACGGGTGCCTTCTATGAAATTGAGAACGCACCTTTCGACAACTGTATGTACGGCGATCAGCTCCGTTTCCTTCGCGGTGTGGCCAACACCACCTACGAATATGCGGGGATAATCCATGAGGCATACATGCGTGGGCAGAACCAAGTGGAATATCAGGACAACGGCTTTGCCAGACAATTGGCTCTTTTGGCCCGATTGATCAAAGGAAATTTGGGCACCAAGGTCTATATGATCTCCATGGGCGGGTTTGACACCCATGGCAACCAGCCTTTGGTCCACGAGCGATTGATGTCCAACCTGTCCATAGCCATCAACAATTTTTATGAGGATATTGCCTTCACCCAACAGGACGACAAGGTATTGAGCATGACCTTTTCTGAATTTGGCCGTAGGATCTTTGAAAACGGATCTAACGGTACCGATCACGGTAAGGCCGCCCCAACCCTGTTCTTTGGATCCGGGCTGAGTGGAAGTGCCTTTGTGGGCGAACATCCGTCCCTTGACGAACCGAACAATAGGGGCAACCTGGAGTACACCATGGACTTTAGGGACCTTTATGGCACCGTTTTGGCCGAATGGCTGTGCGTGCCCAGGGCTTCCGTGGAGCAGCACCTTTTGGGCCACCCCTACCGGGCCATTGACCTAGGTTTTAACTGTAGTGGGGAGACCTTGGAGGACATTGCCATGGACAACGATCCGCCCATCTTGCCGGAAACCCCTCCGGGACAAGACCCGAACAATCCGAGCCCGGATATTCTGGACGGTATCGTACATGCGGCAGTTTATCCAGTGACATCCCCCCGAAACCCAAACATCTACCTGAATATGCCCACAACGGCACACGTGGATATAGAACTGTTCAATATTTTGGGACAACGGGTCGGCACACTCTTGAATCAAATCATGCCGGAAGGCCCTATGGAGATCAACATCCGTGAACAGATGCGGGACAGCCTTTCCACAGGAAAATATATTTATAGGATTTCGGTCGGAGGTAAAAAAATGAGTAAATCAGTTATGATTTCCTAAAGAAGCGGGACACTTTGTTATCTATTTCGGGATTCCCTCGATGATGTACCCCACACCCCAAATTGGGTCGCATCTTCGGGGGTTTCCTTTTTTATGACCGATCCCGTTAAAATCAGTATTTTTGGGGCCTAATTTAGAATTTTCATGACCCAGAATACCCATCCTTCACGATATACCATCACTGCGGCACTCCCCTACACCAACGGTCCCATCCACATTGGGCATTTGGCCGGCGTCTATGTTCCTGCGGACATCTATTCACGCTATTTAAGGCTCAAGGGCAACGATGTGGCATTCATTTGCGGTAGCGACGAGCATGGGGTGGCCATACCAATGAAGGCCAAGAAGGAAGGGGTTACCCCCAAAGAAATCATTGACAAGTACCACGGGATCATCAAAAAGTCCTTTGCGGATTTTGGGATTTCCTTTGACAACTATTCTAGGACCTCGGCCGAGGTACACCATAAAACGGCTTCCGATTTTTTCCGAAAAATGTATGATCAGGGCGACTTTATCGAAGAGGAGACCGAACAATTGTACGACGATGAGGCCAAACAATTTCTGGCGGACCGATTTGTGATCGGTACCTGCCCCAAATGTGGAAACGGAGAGGCCTATGGCGACCAATGTGAGCGCTGTGGCTCTTCCCTGAACGCCACCGACCTCATCAACCCAAAATCGACCATTACCGGTGCAGTCCCTATTCTGAAGACCACCAAACACTGGTTTTTGCCTTTGGACAGGTATGAGGATTTTTTAAAAGAATGGATTTTGGAAGGGCACAAATCCGATTGGAAACCCAACGTGTATGGCCAGTGCAAATCCTGGATCGATGATGGCCTAAAACCCCGCGCGGTGACACGTGACCTCGATTGGGGCATCCCCGTGCCCGTGAAAGGGGGCGAAGGCAAGGTGCTCTATGTGTGGTTCGATGCGCCGATTGGGTATATTTCGTCCACCAAGGAATGGGCCGAACGTGAGGGCAAGGACTGGAAACCCTACTGGATGGACCAAAGCACCAAATTGGTGCACTTTATAGGCAAGGACAACATTGTGTTCCACTGCATTGTGTTCCCCAGCATGCTGAAGGCCCACGGTGATTTCATTTTGCCCGAAAACGTGCCTGCCAACGAGTTTTTAAACCTGGAAGGAAACAAACTGTCCACCTCAAAGAATTGGGCCGTTTGGTTGCACGAGTATTTGGAAGAATTCCCCGATATGCAGGACGTGCTACGTTATGCCTTGACGGCCAATGCGCCAGAGACCAAGGACAACGACTTTACCTGGAAGGATTTTCAGGCGCGCAACAACAACGAACTGGTGGCCATTTTTGGCAATTTCGTGAACCGGGTCGCCGTCCTCACCCAAAAATATTACAACGGAGTGGTCCCCACCCCCGGTGCTTTTTCAGAAGTGGACAAAGAGACTTTGGAGGCCCTGAAAGGTTTTCCTGAAATCCTGTCCAACTCCTTGGAGCGTTACCGTTTCCGTGAAGGCAGTCAGGAATTGATGAACCTCGCGCGATTGGGCAACAAATATTTGGCCGACGAAGAGCCTTGGAAACTCATCAAAACGGATGAAGAGCGTGTAAACACCATCATGTATGTGGCATTGCAGATCGCAGCCGGGCTTGCCCTATTGAGCGAGCCGTTTCTGCCTTTTACTTCTGCAAAACTTAAAAAAATATTGAATATTGCTTCAAGTAAAAATGATAATCCCTATCGTAATAGTCAATTAGTCGATAAATTATCTTGGAACGATGTAGCTGGAAATATTCCTCTATTGAGTGAACCACATCAATTAGGAAAAAGCGAACTGCTCTTCCGAAAGATTGAGGATGACGAGATCCAAAAACAATTGGACAAACTGGAAGCCACTAAAAAATCCAACGCTTCGGCTACGCTCAGCGCAGGTGAAACTGAAAAAGAAATCATGCCACAAAAAGAAACCATCACGTACGATGATTTTGCCAAATTGGACATGCGGGTAGGCACCATTTTGGAAGCGGAAAAAATGCCGAAGGCCGACAAACTCTTGATGTTGAAAATCGATACAGGTCTCGACACCCGAACCATTGTTTCCGGAATTGCCGAAAGTTTTAAACCCGAAGAAATCATCGGTAAAAAAGTGACCGTTCTCGTGAACTTGGCCCCACGAAAACTACGTGGTGTGGAAAGCGAGGGCATGATCTTGATGACCGAAAACCAAGAGGGCAAACTCGTTTTTATGAATCCCGATGAGGATGGGGTTAAAAATGGGGAAGGTATAAGTTAACTCATATCCAAAGAAACTGTCCGGTCGAGCGCAGTCGAGACCAGCTTTAAAAAATTCGATGGTAAGACTTCTCGACTGCGCCTGTCTGCCGACAAAGGCAGGCTCGAAGTGACAACTACTAAACAAACATCATGCAACTCATCCCCTATATCGTTCAGCACACTCAATTATCCGAAAAAAGTGTCGAGAATACCGTCACACTTTTGAACGAGGATTGTACCATTCCCTTTATTTCCCGATACCGAAAGGAACGCACGGGAAATCTGGATGAAGTCCAGATTGGGGCCATTGTGCAATACAAAACCCAGTTTGAGGCCCTCGAAAAAAGAAAGGCGGCCATCATCAAAGCGGTGGAAGAGCAAGGAGCCCTCACGCCTGACCTCAAGGCCAAGTTTTTGGGCTGTATGGACCTGACCAGCTTGGAAGACCTATACCTTCCTTTCAAAAAGAGTAAAAAGACCAAAGCGGAGACGGCCCGTAAAAATGGCCTGGAACCCTTGGCGAAGATCATCATGGCGCAAAACGCCGATGAAATCGAGTTCATTGCCTCCAAATACCTCAACAAGGAAGTCCAAAATGAGGATGAAGCCTTGGAAGGTGCCCGCCACATCATTGCCGAATGGATCAACGAACGGAGTGATATCCGAAACCAGCTCCGCGGCCAATTGGAACGCCATGCCATCATCACCACCCAAGTGATCAAAACCAAAAAAGACGATGAAAAGGCCCAAAAATTCCAGGATTATTTTGATTGGAACGAACCGCTGGACCGCTGCCCTTCGCACCGGTTTTTGGCCATCATGAGGGCAGAAAAGGAAGGATTCATCCGGGTGAAGATCGAAATTGACGAGGAGCGTGCCCTTCAGAACATGGAACGTCGTTTGATCAAATCGAACAATGCCTGTGCCGAACACATCCAAATGGCCATTGCCGATGCCTACAAAAGGCTGTTGTTTCCCTCCCTTTCCAACGAATTGTTGAACATTGCCAAGGAAAAAGCGGATTTGGCAGCCATTCAAGTGTTCTCCAAAAATCTAAAGCAATTGCTCTTGGGCGCTCCCTTGGGCGAAAAACGCATTCTCGCCATCGACCCTGGGTTCCGGACGGGGTGTAAAGTGGTCTGTTTGGATGAACAGGGCGATTTAAAGCACAACGAAACCATTTATCCCCACGCGCCACAGAATGACAGAAACGGGGCCATCAAGAAAATAAGTTCTTTGGTGGATGCCTATAAAATTGAGGCCATTGCCATTGGCAACGGGACCGCATCGCGCGAAACCGAGCAATTGATCAAACGCATTCCTTTTAAAAAACCGATTGAAGTATTTGTAGTGAGCGAAGCAGGGGCCTCCATCTATTCGGCCTCCAAGATTGCCCGCGACGAGTTTCCCAATTATGATGTGACGGTTCGGGGAGCAGTTTCCATTGGTCGCCGATTGGCCGATCCGTTGGCCGAACTGGTCAAGATTGATGCGAAATCCATCGGGGTGGGACAATACCAGCACGATGTGGACCAAACCAAATTGAAAACCTCTTTGGACACCGTGGTGGAAAGTTGTGTGAACGCCGTAGGCGTTAACATCAATACCGCCAGTGTTCCCTTGCTGAGTTATGTTTCCGGCATCGGACCCAAACTCGCCGAAAACATTGTGACCTATCGAAATGAAAATGGGGCTTTCAAGAACCGGGAAGAAATCAAAAAAGTGGCCCGTTTGGGTGGAAAGGCGTTTGAGCAAAGTGCTGGCTTTTTGCGCATCAAAAATGGGGACAATCCCTTGGACGATTCCTCGGTACACCCCGAAAGTTACCCATTGGTGGCGAAAATGGCCAAGGACCAAAACATTCCGCTTGAGGAAATTGTCGGGAACAAGGCTGCCCTGCAGCGCATTGACCTGAAATCCTATTGCACGGAAACCATTGGCATGCCCACTTTGGAGGATATTGTAAAGGAATTGGAAAAACCGGGTCTGGACCTCAGGGAAAAAGCCAAGGTGTTTACGTTTGACCAGAATATCCGAGAAATCACCGACCTTCGGCAAGGACAATTGCTGCCCGGCATCGTGAACAACATCACCAACTTTGGGTGTTTTGTGGATGTTGGGATCAAGGAAAGTGGCCTGATCCATATTTCCAATCTGTCCGATACCTTTGTAAAGGATGTCAACGAACATGTGAGCCTTCACCAACAAGTGATCGTAAAGGTGTTGGATGTGGATGTGCCGAGAAAACGGATACAGTTGGCGCTGCACAAATAAGGATTTTGAAATGCTCAAAATTGCCTATCACCCCATCTACAGACATCCATTACCGGAGGGGCACCGTTTCCCGATGATCAAGTATGAGCTGCTGCCCCAACAATTGCTCCATGAAGGCACTTGTTCCGAAGAAAATTTCTTCGAGCCCTCCATTCCTGATGACAAACACATTTTGGCGGCCCACGATGAAGGTTATTATCGGGATTTGGTAGGATTGGAGCTCTCCAAAAGTGCCGTCCGAAAAATCGGTTTTCCATTGAGCGATGAGTTGGTCACAAGGGAGCGCATCATAGCCGACGGTACCATCAAAGGGTGTAAGTTTGCCTTGGAACACGGCATCGCCATGAACATTGCTGGGGGAACCCACCACGCCTATTCCGATCGTGGGGAAGCTTTTTGTATGCTGAACGACCAGGCCATCGGCGCCCGTTATCTTTTGGACAACCATCTGGCCAACAACATCTTGATCGTGGATCTGGATGTGCACCAAGGGAACGGGACTGCGGAGATTTTTCAGACTGACCGTTCTGTTTTTACCTTTTCCATGCATGGAAAGGGCAATTATCCTTTTAAAAAGGAAACTTCCGATTTGGATATCCCTCTGGAAAAGGGTACTACTGATCAAGAGTATCTGTCCATCTTGAAGAACACCTTACTGGAACTGCTGGAAAAGGTGCGCCCGGATTTCATCTTTTATCTCTGCGGGGTGGATGTGTTGGCTTCCGACAAACTGGGTACCTTGGCCATGACGTTGGAAGGTTGCCGGGAGCGGGACCGTTTCGTGCTCCGAACCTGTCACGACGCCAACATTCCCGTGCAATGCAGCATGGGAGGTGGGTATTCGCCCGATATCAAAATCATCGTGGAGGCCCATGCGAACACATTTCGCTTGGCGCAGGATATTTATGCGTAATTTTGCCGACTGTTCTTTTATTCAACCTCATGAAAGCAACTGTTCTTCTATTTGTAGCCCTATTCATCTGTCCTGTTTTTGGACAGGAAGAGACCCCGGAAAAAGAAAAAAATATGTGGAACCACTTCACCTATGACGTGGGCAACATGTTCGGAGGTGTGGGTTATGCCTATTCCCGCCCAGTGCATTGGAAAGGGAACGATTGGGCCAACTTTGGCTATTTGACCGCGGGCACCCTGCTCCTATTTACGGTGGACGATGAACTGAACGACTGGAAAAATGGTTTCAGACAGGATATTCCCGATGTGGTGATGGATTATGGACACGAATATGGCAGTCCGGAGAACAACTACATGCTAACCGGCGGGGTCTATTTGGCGGGCCTGTTCACCAAGAATGAAAAGTTGAGACGGACTGGGGTATTGTTGATTTCATCAGCCACCGCGGGTGGCTTTCTTCAGCAAGTGAGCAAACGCATCATTGGTAGGGCCAGACCCAAAAGCGGGGAGAGTTCGGATACTTTTGATCCCCTGCATCTGGATCGCGTCTATGATTACGACTCCTTTCCTTCCGGACATGCCATGTTGGCCTTCAGCAATGCCTATGCCATTGCCAAACAGTTCAAGAACCCCTGGGTTAAGGGAGGTATCTATGCCATCGGTCTGGTGCCCGGTTTTGTGCGGGTGATGGATGATTTCCATTGGGTCTCCGATGTGGCCTTCAGTACGGTGCTGAGCATATTCATTGTGGAGTCCATCGACCGATACTTGGATTCCAAATATGATGAAAAGTACAATGACAGTCCGAAACAAGTGAGTTGGAACCTTTCATTTGGGCCAAATACGTTGGGGGTCTCCCTCCACTTCTGATTCAACCTTAACACTTTAGTGTTAATTTCTTATTTAGATTTAATTAAAATAATTAGCTTTGCCTTCTCTATAGTCATCATGGGAAAGAAGAAGGAAAAAAAGAAACTCAAAAAGGCATTATTGAAAGAATTGTCCTCCCATGGCAATCTAAAGTCAAAATGCTGTGAGAAATACAAGAAAAAAGAAAGCAAGCGCTGCAAGAAATGCCCTTGTTTTGACCTTCTGAAAAAGGTGGCCTAGCCCTTTTCCTTCATTTGTTTCCCTTGCCCTTCCACCAGTGTTTCCAAAGCTGCTTTTATTGTTCTATTTTTAGGACAAATTAAATCAACTATGATACGAAAAACTGCTCTGCTCATTGCATTGCTGCTGGCCAACAGCGTATTTCTTTTGGCCCAGGAACAAGATCCTGTTGTCCAGGCCATCATCAAAGAGGCCAATGAAAATTCACAACTCGAGGCACTTGGCCACGAACTTATGGATGGTATCGGTCCCCGATTGGTGGGAACGCCCCAAATGAAAAAGGCCCACGATTGGGCGGTCGCCAAATATGCCGGTTGGGGAATCTCGGCCCGCAACGAACAATGGGGCGAATGGAAAGGTTGGGAACGCGGAATTTCCCATATCGATATGGTATCCCCACGGGTACAGAGCCTTCGTGGTACACAATTGGCCTGGAGCCCTGCCACACCCAAAAAAGGCATCACTGCCGAGTTGGTGGTATTGCCCATGGTGAAGGATTCCATGGAATTTGTAAAATGGTTGCCCAATGTGAAGGGAAAACTGGTCATGGTCTCCATGATGCAGCCCACAGGTAGACCCGATTACAACTGGGAGGAATTTGCCACCGAAAAGTCCTTTGCGCGCATGAAAGAGGAACGTGAGGAACAGACCAAAGCTTGGAACGATAACATGAAGAATATGGGCCACAACACCCGATCATTGCCCGGCACATTGGAAGAAGCAGGTGCTGCGGGCATTGTGGCTTCCTACTGGTCACAAGGTTTTGGGGTGAACAAAATTTTTGGCGCCTATACCAAGACCATCCCAACGGTGGACCTAGAGTTGGAGGATTATGGCATGCTCTACCGATTGGTGGAGTCCGGACAAAAACCGCAATTGCATATTGTGGCCGAGTCCAAGGATTTGGGTGTGATGACCACTTTCAATACCATCGCCGAAATCAAAGGTTCCGAAAAACCCGACGAATATGTGATCTTATCCGCCCACTTTGATTCTTGGGACGGAGGTACAGGTGCCACCGATAATGGAACAGGAACTTTGGTGATGATGGAGGCCATGCGCATCCTCAAAAAAGCCTATCCCAATCCCAAGCGGACCATCTTGGTGGGGCATTGGGGCAGTGAGGAACAGGGACTCAACGGCTCCAGGGCCTTTGTGGAGGACCATCCCGAGATTGTGGACGGTGTTCAGGCACTTTTCAACCAAGATAACGGTACAGGAAGGGTAGTGAGCATTTCAGGAGGTGGATTCTTGGATGCCTATGACTATTTGGGCAAATGGCTATATGCCGTTCCCGAGGAAATCACGGATGAAATAGAGACCACGTTCCCGGGCACACCTGCCCGTGGCGGTTCCGATTATGCTTCGTTCCAAGCTGCAGGGGCTCCTGCCTTTAGTTTGAGCTCACTCAACTGGTCCTACTGGAACTACACTTGGCATACCAATCGTGACACCTATGACAAGATCATTTTTGACGATGTGAGGAACAACGCCATTCTAACGGCCATCCTTGCGTATATGGCCAGCGAGCACCCAGAGAAAACCCCACGCACAAAGGCCGTACTGCCCATCAGCAACCGGACAGGGGAACAGTTGGAATGGCCCACTCCCCGTTCGCCACAACGAAAAGGAGGTTTGGATTAAATTCTACAAAAACAAAAACGCCCCAATAAATTGGGGCGTTTTTTATTAACCAACTAATTCAACTAAAAGACACTAAGTCCAACTCTTGGGGTGCTCACTCTCACCCCGGTCTGCACAACAGTGCTCCTTTGGGGGTAGTGGTACTCGTGATAAGTAAAGTACATTTGGGCCTGACGATGGTAGTGATCGCTGTGGTGGCAGTGGTGGTCACAATGGGCCGCGTGTTCTGCATAAGCATCCCTTTTTCCTTTCATATAGGCCTTGTATGCTTTTTTATCACGCTTTCTGAGGTCTTTCTCGTATTTGTCCTGGTCTTTCCAAAAATCCTTTTCATCCTCCTCATTGCGCATCGCCAGTGCCTGTTCGTATTCGGCATCTTCCTTGGCCCGTTGTTCGTAATAGGAGTCCCTGTCCAGTTCCGGGTTCTGCGTTTCCTTTTCCTGGGCGGTCAATGCGGTTGAGAATGTCAGGACCAAAAGTGTTATAAAAAATCCGATGTGTTTCATAGCGTAAACGTTTTAATCAGTGTCCTTATCCTATATACGGGATAGGTCGGCATTCAGTTCTATAACAACACAAAATGGATTTACCCTAATTGGGGCCATACAAAAAGGGGCACAAATGCCCCTTTATCCGTTGGTTGCGGTGCGTATTATTTCCCCAGCATCAAGAGCTCGTTGCACTTGATCTCGGTGATGTACCTCTTCTCGCCTTCCTTGGTCTCGTAGGAGCGGGACATCAGTTTGCCCTCCACCATGATTTCCTTACCCTTGGAGAGGTAATTTTCAGCGATCTCCGCCATTTTTCCCCAGGCCACGATGTTGTGCCATTGGGTATCTGTCACCTTTTCGCCCTCCGCATTTTTATAGGTCTCGTTGGTGGCCAGGGAAAACTTGGCCAATTTGCCCCCATTCTCCAGGGTGATGATTTCCGGGTCGCTGCCCAAGTGTCCAATCAACTGTACTTTGTTTTTCAGTGAATTCATTTTGATGTGATTTAAGCGTTAAACAGTCAATACCATCGAACTTCATTGTCCGACGAGGCAAACTTAGGGGCAGGGAAACGGCCCAATCGGTATTGAATTGTTTGCTTTCGTTTGTAAACGGATGTAAATGATTGGAAGCAATAACAAACACCTAAAATGTGACCCGCTCCCCTTTTTTGGTGTCCTATGAAGTGACCCAAACAACAACCGTATGCCCATTCGCAGCATCAATAAATATACTGTGGTACGAAGGTTCAGTCTCGGAAAACGGATGTACGACAAACTGGACGTCATCTATATCCAAGAGCACGACTCCATGAACCGGGAGCCCCAAAAAGTCTTCAGTGCCGATAAGGAATATGTGACCGATATCTCGGCGGATATGTACCTGTCCCTCTGCAAGGGGTTCATTGTCCAGAATGCGGAAAATTCTTGAGGAACACCCTTTCCCGAAAAGTGTTAAATCCTGTTAAATACTTGATTTTCTGTCAAATATCTTTATATTGATAGTATGGATTGCACAAGAAATCACTTCAAGAAATTTGTGTTCTAGGTCAAGCAGACCGACCTAACATCCCTATGGGAATTTTTCTTCCCATCTCCCAAGAAAAACCAGTGCACAGCAAACCGATCCTTTGGACCGCACGCTTCTGCGCACATAATTATTGTCAAATCAAAAATTAAAACAAAATGGAAACTGTAAGCAGTAAAAACAAGACTTTTAAGAAATTAGGATTCACGTATCTGGAAACGGCAGAGATCGTGGTGACGTTGAACACGCTTTTGGCCAACTACCAAGTGTTCTACAACAAGTTGAGAAACTTTCACTGGAACATTGAGGGGCCGGAATTTTTTGAACTGCACGAAGAGTTCGAAAAGGAGTACAACACCACCAAGGAAAACATAGACATCGTGGCCGAGCGTATCCGCGCATTTGGGGTAAAGACGAAGTTCACCTTGAAAAAGACCATGGAGCTTTCCCAGATCAAAGAGCCCACCAAGGAGCTCACCGCCATTGAGATGGTAAGGGAACTGCTCAAAGATTACGAGACTTTGCACAACAACATGCTGGATGGCGTGAATGCCGCTTTGGATAGCGGGGACGTGGTAACGGAACAGATCCTTACCGATTTCCTTACCCATCTGGAAAAGAGGAACTGGATGTTCACCTCATACCTTAAATAATCCAGGAACATTCCTAAAAAGATGCTATAACTATAAAAACACACCCATGAAAACACTCACAACAATATTATCCATACCCATGCTCCTATGTTTTGTCATCAGCAGTTATGGTCAAAAAACCGGTCCAGGGATGATGAACGCCACCATCTATAAAACTTTCTCCCTGGAAGAGAACGGAACGGAGAAAGCCTATAACGTCAAAATCATGGAACATCGGAATTACCCCATGTCCTTTGATGAAAGTGACAGAAAAAAAAGGGACCAGGACCGGAATTCCAAACCTGCAATGGTGACCAAGCTCATTGCAGTGGATTCCAACAACGATAAGGTATATGAACACTATATGGTGCTGAAATACGAAAGGTCCGTCACGGACGACTTCTCGGTGGTCGCCACCGATAAGGGATTTGCCGTAAGGGTAGATGACCGGACATTGAACTATGATGTAAAGCAAGGCATCTATTTTATCGAAAACAAAGACCAAGATTTTTTCTCTGTGGAAGAATTCAGGGAAATTGGGTGATTTCAAATTTTGTTTTTTTGATTGACAAGAAGGTCGGGGGGAAACTCCCGGCCTTTTTGTTTGTCGTTTTGGATGGATTAACACCTATCTTTGGCTTCAAAAACCCAACTTATGGAGCCTTGGTTACATCCCGTTGTGCTGGAAGGGGAGCTGGTGAAGCTCGTTCCTTTGGAAAAATCCCACAAAGTGGACCTCGCATTTGCCACTTCGGACGGTAAACTTTGGGAGCTGTGGTACACCGTGGTGCCCTCCCCTGCCACTGTGGACCAGTACCTGGACAAGGCCCTTTCCGAACAACGTGCCGGGTTGTCCCTTCCCTTTGCGGTGATCGACAAAAAAACAAATACCGTGGTGGGCACCACCCGCTTTTTGAACGTGGATGCCGTCAACAAAAGGGTCGAGATCGGAGCGACCTGGTATGCCAAACGGGTACAGCGCACCGGACTCAACACCGAATGCAAGTATCTGTTGCTGAAACATGCCTTTGAGACCTTAAAGTGCATTGCCGTGGAATTTCGGACGCACTTCCACAACCATCCGTCCCGAAATGCCATTTTGCGCTTGGGCGCGAAACAGGATGGTATCTTGAGGAACCACAGAACCGATGAAAATGGCAATCTGCGGGACACGGTGGTGTTTTCCATCCTGGACAGTGAATGGAAAACGGTAAAGACTTCCTTGGAATTCAGGATGAAGCAAGGCGCTTCCAAATAGGCCTGTTTTGGGTCTAAGCTTTGCTTAGCTTCAAAAGATGGGCAAAGTTGTAGCTCGCCAATTCCAGATTCTGACGACTTTTGGTTTTGGCCTCGTCCAAGTTTCCTACTTCATTGAGGATGGAGACGGCATAGGCCAGCCCCATTTGCTGCATCTGCCCAATGGAAAGGTTCACCGATCCGCAAAAAGCGGCCACGGGAATACTTCTTTGCTGCGCGACACGGATCACTCCATTGATGGTCTTGCCCGAAAAGGTCTGCCCGTCCAATTGGCCTTCCCCGGTGATCACCCAATCCGCATCCACCAACATTTCCTCAAAATTGGCCATCTGCATCACCAGATCTACCCCTGACACCAAATCGGCATTCAAAAAGACAACGGCACCGCCACCCACTCCGCCAGCTGCACCGCCACCTGGAATCTTTTGCACATCCACCCCGAAAACGCCGTGGAGCATTTGGGCAAAATGGGCCAGCCCCTGGTCCAAGAACTCAATTTCTGCAGCGGAAGCCCCTTTTTGGGCGCCATATACTTTGGCAGCCCCATTTTCGCCATGGAAGGGATTGTTCACATCGCAGGCCACTTGGATAACCGCCTGTGACAATTTTGGATGTACATTTTTACGTAGTATTTGATTCACATGGACCAAATTTTTCCCCACAGGTTCCAACACCTTTCCGTTTTTGTCCAGAAAAGTATGGCCCAATGCCTGTGCCATGCCCATACCTCCATCGTTGGTGGCGCTCCCTCCAATGCCCAGGACAATTTTGCGCGCGCCTTTCTCCAGGGCATCCACAATGAGTTCACCTGTGCCGAGAGAGGTGGTGTGCATGCAGTTCATTTCCCCCTTTTCGAGCAATCTATACCCGGAAGCTTCGGACATTTCGATATAGGCCGTAAGCCCATCCCCAGAAAGTAGATAGCGCGCCTCTATGTTTCTGAACAAGGGATCCTTCACCTGTACCGACACGGAAGATGCATCGAGATAATCGGCAACCACCTCAATGGTGCCATCGCCTCCATCGGCCAAGGGCGTTTTGACCACTTTGGCTTCGGGGAACACTTTTTTGAGGCCACTTTCCACCGTATCGCAGAATTCCCTTCCCGTCAAGGAGCCTTTGTATTTATCGGGTGCCAGAACAAATTTCATCCCCACAATGTAATCAAGATAAATGAAGTGGCACTTTTATTTTCCCATCAATTTGGCATAAAAACGGCACAGGTTTTGCTCATTGGGGTGAAGTATATACCTTTAAACAAAAAATCTCTACTATGAAAAGAATAATCTTACCCTTGGCAGCCTTGTTGCTTTCGACTTCAATTTTTGCCCAATCCAAAAACTTTTTGGACACCCCTTATCTGGAAACTTCGGCCCAAGTGGACACCTTGGTGACGCCTGACAAGATCCACCTCAACATCACCATCCAGGAAAAGGATACCAAAGGAAAGGTCTCCGTTGAGGAGCAGGAGAACAAAATGGCGCAACGCCTAAAGGCCCTTGGGATAGATTTGGACGAGCAATTGGTGATCAAGGACATGAGCAGCAATTTCAAGAAATACTTTCTTCGCGAAAAAGAAGTATTGAAGAGCAAGGAATATTCCCTCGTGGTCTATTCGGGCAAGCAGGCCGGTGAGGTGATGGTCGCTTTGGAGCAGTTGGACATTGCCAATGCCTATGTGGAAAAAACGGAATATTCCAAAATGGACGAACTGGAGCTGGAACTGAAGACCAGGGCCATAAAAAAAGCCAAAAAGCGCGCCGATGCCCTGACCAAGCCACTTGGACAGAAGTTGGGTGCCGCTCTCCACATCATGGACAACTCGCAACCCTATTACCCCAGATACAACCAAGCCCCAATGATGGAAATGAAAGCCGTTTCCGCCGATATGGGTGGTGCCCAACCGTTGGACATCGATTTTGAAAAGATACGGGTAGAGACCCTAGTGAACGTGAAGTTTGCGCTCACCAATTGATATTCATTCACCAAACCCCAAAAACCTAACACATGAAACTGACATTGACCCTCTTTTTTTGCTGCGTTGCCCTAGCTTCGGCACAGCAGACCATGCAATTGCCCAAAGGGCAGGCGTCTCCCGCTGCTTCCTTACACGACGTAGCCTGGATTGAGGGGCATTGGCAAGGTGAGGCTTTTGGTGGAATAGCAGAAGAAATCTGGAGCCCCCCGCTCGGGGGCTCCATGATGTTCGTGTTCAAGCTGGCGAAGGACAACGCAATCTCTTTTTATGAGGTTGGCCACATCCAGAAATTGGACCACACCATCATCCTACAGTTGAAACACTTCGACGGCACCCTACGTGGTTGGGAGGAAAAGGACCAAACCGTGGACTTCAGGCTGGTCAAGATTGAAAAGAACAAAGTTTATTTTGAAGGTTTGACCATGGAAAAGATAGGTCCCGATCAAATGAACGTGACCGTGCTCATCGAAGAGGAAGACAGTGCGGAGGAAGTGCTGTTCGCTTACAAGAGGGTGAAATAGACCATTCGCCATGGAGAAGCCTTTTATTTTTGACCAACTGTTTGAAAAACAGGATTTCTCCACCGTTCCGTTGGCCAAGGGCGAATATGAAAACTGCACTTTTAGGGGATGCCGGTTCTCCGATGCCTTTTTGGACAACCAAAATTTCATGGAATGCACTTTTGAGGAGTGCGACCTTACCAATGCCAATATAAAACACACCATTTTCAAGGAAACTTTTTTTAAAGGGTGTAAATTGGTGGGGCTCCGCTTTGAGGATTGCAACGATTTTTTGATGTCGGTCCGGTTTGAAGGTTGCAACCTGATCCTGGCCTCTTTCAATGGACTTTCGTTGAAGGAAACCCCTTTTATCGATTGCACGTTGACCCAGACGGACTTTACCGGGGCAGACCTTTCCCGATCCACTTTTGCTGGCTGCACTATGGAAAACACGCTGTTCCACTCCACCAATCTGGAAGGGGCCGACCTTTCATCTGCCGTTGGTTTTGATATAGACCCATCCATCAACACATTGAAAAAGTGCAAGTTCAGTAAGGAAGGATTGATCGGTTTGCTAAAAAAGTATGATATTGTGGTCACCTAATCTTATCCCATGACCCAAAGAGAATGCTTGGAATGTGGCACAAAGCTCCTTGGACGCATAGACCAAAAGTACTGCTCGGACCACTGCCGCAATGCCTACAACAACCGCCTGAACCGGGACAGCAAGAACCTGCTGCGAAATATCAACAACAAACTCCGAAAGAACTACCGCATCTTGGGCAGTTTTCCCTTGAAGGAAGGAAAGGCCAAGACCACAAAAATGCGCTTGCTGGACAAGGGCTTCGACTTTGATCTTATCACCAACCTATATACCACTAAAAAGGGCAGCACCTACTATTTTGTGTACGACATGGGGTATTTGCCCCTGGACAACGATTATTACATGATCGTCAAAAGGGAATGACAGGGATCATTTCCAACTATGGGCGGTCAGTTTGAGGGCCGCCACCACAATGTCCTTTCGGCTGATCTGGCCCACAAGGATGTCATTTTTCATGACGGGCAACCTGCGCCTGTTGTGCCTGTCAAAAACACCGGCAGCGTCAAAAATGCTCATGTCGTGCGGAATGGTCTCCACATTTTTGGTCATGAAGCGTTCCACACTCTTGTCAAGGATGGGTTGGTTGAAATACCTACTTTCGGAAATCTGCTTCATACAGTCCGCTTCGGAGATGATTCCTACCAAAAAACCACTGTTGTCCACCACGGGCCCACCGGAGATATGGTATTTCGCAAAAGTCTCCATAACTTCCAAAATGGACTGGTCGGGAGAAAAGGTGATCAATTTTTTGGTCATGTAGTCCTCCACCAAAATTGGGGCATTGTACTTCTTCTTGGATTCCTCCTTCGATCGTACTCCTTGAAAACTTTTGATTGCCATGTGGTTAGAATTTGAAGTTGAACATTAAATATAGCTTTTTTTAGCGAATAACCTAATTTTTCACATCCAAATATGTGAACCTTTCATAATTTCATATTTTTATGCAGCAACATTACCAAACCATGAAATTCTCCCGGACCCTAGCCCTTCTTCTCCTTTTTCTAGCAGCCTATTGGAGCTTCAACTCGTTGATGCCCGACTACGAACCGGATGCGGATTCGGCACCCAGTTCCTTTTCCACCGATAGGGCGCTGTCCCACGTAAAAAGCCTGTCCATGGAGCCCCATGCGGTGGGATTTCCCGGGCATGCGCGCACGAGGGCCTATGTCATTTCGGAACTGAAAAAAATGGGACTGGAGACCACGACCCAAGAAGGTTACACCGCTGGCGACTGGGCCAACCTGAGCAAGGCCACCAACATTTTGGCCCGGATAGAGGGCTCTGGCAACGGCAAGGCACTTTTGTTGCTGTCCCATTATGACAGCAGTCCGCATTCCTCTTTGGGCGCCAGTGATGCCGGAAGTGGTGTCGCCACCATTTTGGAAGGGATCAGGGCATTTTTGACTGAGGGAAAGACACCAAAAAACGATATCATCATCCTCATCACCGATGCCGAGGAGTTGGGCCTCAATGGTGCGGACCTCTTTGTGAACAACCATCCATGGGCAAAAGACGTGGGGCTTGTCCTGAATTTTGAGGCACGTGGCAGTGGTGGCCCAAGTTATATGCTCATCGAGACCAATCGTGGCAACGGCAAATTGATCAAGGAATTCACCGAGGCCAATCCTGAATATCCCGTAGCAAACTCCTTGGTCTATAGCATTTACAAAATGTTGCCCAACGATACCGATCTTACGGTATTTCGGGAGGATGGTGACATTGAGGGATTCAATTTTGCCTTTATCGACGACCATTTTGATTACCACACGGCCTTGGACAGGGCCGATCGGTTGGACAAGAATACCTTGGCACACCAAGGCAGCTATTTGATGTCGCTTCTGCAGTATTTCAGCAATGCCGATCTGGGCAATCTCAAGAGTTTGAATGACAAGGTCTATTTCAACCTGCCCTTTTTTAAGTTTGTCTCCTATCCCTTTGAATGGATCTGGCCCATGTTCGTAATTGCCGTCGTGGCTTTTGTGGTCTTGCTCGTCCTTGGGTTCAAAAAGAAAAAATTAAATATCGGAGGAATCTTTAAAAGTTTTTTACCTCTGCTCATTACTTTGGCCGTCAATGGGGTCATTGGGTATTTCTGTTGGTCGGTGATCACCTGGTGGTATCCCGGTTTTAAGGACATGCTCCACGGGTTCACCTATAACGGCTACACCTATATTTTGGTGTATGTGGCCCTGTCACTCGCCATCTGCTTTTACACCTACCACAAATTCCGAAAAACGGGCACACCCAATCTTTTGGTCGCCCCCATTGTACTTTGGTTGATCATTTGTGGATTGGTGGCCGCTTATCTACAGGGCGCGAGTTTCTTCATTGTGCCCTTGTTCGGATTACTGGCCGCTTTTATGGTGACCCTCAACCAAGAGGAACCCAGCCCTTTCTTGTTGGTCTTCTTGGCCCTGCCAGCGGTCATCATCTATGCCCCGTTCATCAAAATGTTCCCTGTGGGCCTCGGATTGAAAATGATGGTGGCCTCTACCGTTCTCACCACGCTGGTGTTCTTCTTGGTACTGCCCTTTTTCGGACAATTGAAGAGTATGGGTCGCTTGGCCTATCTGTTCCTGCTCCTTTTCTTTGCCTTTGGGATCGCAAGCCACATTCAGTCCGATTTCAACGAAAAACGACCAAAACCCAGCAGCCTGCTCTATGTTTACAATGCCGAAAAGGATTCCTCAGTTTGGGCCACCTATGATCAAAAACTCATCGGATGGAACAGTCAGTTTCTGGGGGATACCAAAAGAAAACCGGAGGCGGAAACGCTTTTTAGCAAGTACAGGACCAAGCTCAGCTATATTGCCGATGCCCCCAAAAAGAACATCGCCCTGCCCTATATCGAGACCATTCGGGATACCATTATTGGCGAGGACAGGCTGGTGGAACTCTGCGTGACCCCAAAAAGGAACGTGAACCGCCTGGACATCTATACCAATCCCATACCGCTGAAATCGGCCAAGGCGAACCAAATTTCGCTTTCCTCCCATTTTCTGGAAAACCGCGGCAACCGATTGATCACCCATTATATCTCCAACAACGATTTTACTGAGTTGGAGTTGAGCTTCCCCAAAGATTCCATTTTGGAGCTTACCTTTTATGAGGCATCCAACGATCTTTTGGACCATGGGGAGTTCAGTATTCCCAAGCGGCCCAGCAACAGTATCCCAATGCCCTTTGTGCTGAACGATGCCATACTGACCATCAAAACCTTACGATTTGAGTAAAAAAATAGGGGTTTTGGGCTGTGGTTGGCTGGGATTGCCCTTGGCAAGACAATTGGTGAAAAACGCCCATCAGGTGTATGGCACCACGACCAGTCCGGACAAGCTGGAACCATTGCGGAAAGAAGGCATTGCGCCCTACCTTATCTCATTGTCTCCCGATGAGATTCATGGAGACCTCGAAGGGTTTCTGTCCCACATCGATATTTTGATTATCAATATACCACCCAGATTGCGGGGCAACCATACGGAAAGTTTTATTGAAAAGATGGAACTTCTTCTGGAGAAGATCAAAAAAAGCCCCGTCAACAAGATTCTTTTTATCAGCAGTACCTCGGTGTATGGCGATATTGAAGGGGAGGTGACGGAAGAAACCCATCCCAAACCCAGCACGGAGTCCGGCCGACAACTCTTGGCCAGCGAGGAACTTTTGAAAAATATGGGTTTTACACAGACCACCATCCTACGGTTTGGGGGACTCATAGGCCCCGATAGGCATCCTGTCACCATGCTGTCGGGCAGGGACAACCTTTCCAATGGGAACGACCCCATCAACCTGATCCACCAAGATGATTGTATCCGCATGATGGTCAGCATCATAGATGAAGAACTATGGGGCAAAACCTTTAATGGGGTATATCCACTGCATCCCGCCAAAAGGGAATATTATAGTTTGGAAGCGAAAAAAAGAGGGATTTCCCCACCTGCCTATCAGGATGAAACTTCAGAAAAAAAAGGGAAAACGGTGGTCAGTACGTATTTTGATCAAGGCCATCCCATTTTCAAAACCTCGATTGTGTCATAGTACTACTATTACTTATGGCATTCTTAACAGGATAGTACCGATTATTTTTTTAGTTTTGGCGCACTAAAGTGATAATGAATGAAAAAGACCGTATTGCTACTCTTCTTGCTCGTGGGTTTTGCAGGTTTCTCACAGACCAAGAACGAACTTTTGGAACATTACAGAGCCTATTACAAGGAAATGCGCATGCAGGGCGATGTGAATGGTGTCATTGGGGCACTGACCCATATGAACGTGCTTTCCCCATCGAAAGAAAGAAGGGATACGTTGGCGTTTGTCTATATGAACGATGGGCAGCACATTCAGGCCCTGAACACCATCGGAATCGAGAAAAATGCTGATGATTCCGAACTTGCCATCCAGATAAAAGCTGTTTCGCTGAAGGCGCTGAACCAACCCAAAAGGGCCTTGGAACATTTTGAGGCGTTGTTCAGCCGAAATCCGTCTCCCTATATTGCCTATGAATTGGCGGACCTTAAGATACAGACGGGGGACACCAATGGGGCCCTTACCAATATCGAATATGGCATAGCCAATGCCACGGATGAGATGCAATATGCTTTTTACGAAAGACAACAACCCTATGAAGTGCCGTTAAAGGCTGCCTTTTACCATCTGAAGGGCTTGGCGGACTTCAATGTGGACAAAAATAGTATCGATGCGGCCATCGTTTCGTTTGACGAGGCGTTGAAGATCGCACCGAATTTTAATTTGGCCAGTCTGAGCAAGCAGGCCCTGTTATCCCGAAAGGAGAAGACCGCTACAGAAGAGAACTAACCAGCTATTGGTTCTTTTTGAGTTCCAACAGCAGTTCGTCGTCCCGCTTTTCTTTGATCTGGACCAGTTCGTCCACATATTCATTGGGAACGGCTATGGAAAGTACATAATGGGCAATCTTCCATTGCCCATTTTCTTTTTTGAGCACCCCAGAACCACGACAGATTTTCATTTGGGTGTCCAATAATTCATCGAACCAGGCAAAATTCTTGCTTTCGTCCAGGTAGATGTTCCGCTGGACCGCAGTGAAGCTCCATGCCTTTCCCTTATCAAAATACGGTTTGGAGAACGTCCTGAAATCTGCATTTTGCCAATTTTCCATGGCATCCGTACCAATAAAGACGGCATCGTTGGTCATTTTTCCAAAATAGGCATCAAAATCGGCATTTGCAGCGGCGAGGTGCCAACTGTCCAAAACCTTCCCGATCTTTTCTTTTTCGGTCATCTGGGCGCTCAATGTCCCCATCATCAGCAGAAAGCAAGACCATAGCATCTTATTCTTCATCCAATATCAATTTTTTGTCCAGTTGACTGTTCACGATCACGTTCAATTGTTTGCGAATGGCGTTATAGGCGTCCAACATCTGAACGATGGGTTCCGTAGGGGGCTGGTTCTCAACAATGGCCGCCTTTGCTTTATAGAGATAGGTCCGCAGCACTCGTTGCCGGCTCTTCATCTGAAAATTATCAAAGAGTTCAGGGTATTGGCCAGCTTCCAGTTTCTTTTCCTTTTCGATAAGGTCGTCAATGGCAAGGGCAAGATCTTCCGTGTTGGTGGCCTTGTACAGCACATCCATACTGGTGTTCAGTGCCTTGAATTCCTCCCATGTTTCCACAATGGCAGTAGCCTCTGGGTTTATGCTGGCCTTCGGGGGCATTTTTTGGTACTGGAACACAAGTTCCTCCCCAGTGGTTTCCGAGGGAGCGGACTCTGTCTTTTTACAGCTCCAAACAACTGAAAAAACAATCAGGATGCTTAACAATTTTCGCATAGGCGAATGTACAAATTTTAATAAAGGGTATCTTTGCGGGGAATCGGAATTAACTTCATTTTTAATGCACAGACCCATTCTTATCATCGGCGCATGTGGCCAAATAGGCACGGAACTTACCATGGAACTCAGGGAAAAATATGGCAGCGAACGAGTGGTCGCCAGCGATATCAGGGAAGGTGGCGATACCTTGATGGGCTCGGGACCTTTTGAGCTTTTGGATGCCACCAACTACGCCGCCATTGAGGATGTGGTGATGCATTATGAGATCGATGAGGTCTATTTGATGGCGGCCATGCTGAGCGCCACTGCCGAAAAGTTTCCGATGCGGGCCTGGAACCTGAACATGAACTCGCTGTTCAATGTGCTGAACTTGGCCAAAGAAGGGAAGATCTCCAAGGTTTTTTGGCCGTCGAGCATTGCTGTGTTCGGACCGAACACGCCCAAAGAAGACACCCCGCAGAACACGACCATGGAACCCAGCACGGTGTATGGGATCAGCAAACAGTCGGGGGAGCGCTGGTGCGAATACTATTTTAAAAAATATGGGGTGGACGTGCGCAGTGTCCGTTATCCGGGACTGATCAGCTGGAAGACCATGCCCGGGGGCGGTACCACTGACTATGCGGTGGAAATTTACCACGAGGCACTCAAAAAAGGCACGTACGAATGCTTTTTGGACAAGGGCACCCAATTGCCCATGATGTACATGGACGATGCCATCAGGGCGACCATTGATTTAATGGAAAGTCCGTCCGAAAAGATCAAGGTACGGTCTTCCTACAATTTGGCAAGCATGAGTTTTGCCCCTGAAGAGGTGGCAGAAAGCATCCAAAAGCACATTCCGGACTTTACGATCAGCTATGCGCCCGATTTTAGGCAACAGATCGCGGATTCCTGGCCAAGCAGCATAAACGACTCAGCCGCAAAAAAAGATTGGGGTTGGATGCCCAGATTTGACTTGGACCTGACCACGCATGAGATGCTAAGCAATCTGAAGAAATAGGAGGCGGTTATTCCTCTTCGTCATCGTCCATATCCTCGGAATCCTCGACATCGTCACGGTCATTGTCGTCGCTGTCGTCGTCCGCATCGGAATCCGAAAAGTCATCGTCATCCCCTGGAAGTTTACCCAAGTCGTCCGTATCAAGTCCATCATCGTCATCATCATCGTCATAATTTGCCATGGTACGTTCGAGTTTCGAGCTTATCTTGACCAAATATTTAGTATCGTCCGTCGATACTTCAACGGCCTCCACCAACTCTCCCTTGAGGTTCCTAAAATTGATGACATCGTTGTCCCCGTATCCATCCGGATATTTTTCCACCAAAAGCTTGAGTACTTCCGGGGTCAACTTTTTATAATCGACAATAACACGTTTGAGGTTATCCATAGCAATAAGATTTGTTCAAATCGAGCTAAAATTAGAATAAAAGTAATTGCTCGGAAAAAAAATATGAAAAAAATTAATGGTTGTCAATATCTGATCTTCTAAGCTGCTTTCTTTTTTCAATATCGTATATGCTGGGGTTGATGCGGTTACCCTTTAAATTGAAAATCTAATCCCTGGTAACCAAAGGCATTTTAGGGTCGAACCTGATCGTAAACGTGGTCCCTTCGTTGACTTTGCTGTCCACTGTAATCGTCCCCCCAAGGCTGGTCACATGGCTGTGCACCAAATACAGGCCCACCCCTTTACTATCTTCATTTCCGTGGAATTTCTGGTCCAGGTTAAAGACAAGATGTCCCACTTTTTCCATATCAAAACCCAGCCCATTGTCCGAATAGGTCAATGTTGGCACACCATTTTCGAGACCGGTCCGTATGGAAATGACGGGAGGCACCTCTGGCCGCGCATATTTGATGGAGTTGGTGATCAGGTTGAGAAAGATGCTCTCCATATAGGATTCGATAAAATCAATGCTCTCCAAATCTGAAAAATCCACTGTAAAGCAGGCGTCCGCCTTCTGGAGCAGGGAGCCTATGGTATTTTGGACCTTGCGAAGGATAGTCCCAAAACTGACCTTTTCCAGTTCGTCCTGAAAAATGTGATTCTGCTTTGACGCATCCACCAATGAATTCAAAGATGTTTTCAGCCCTTCCGCTGAAAGCCTTATAAAGCTGAGTATTTCCTGTGTTTCCACATCCTCAATCTTGGAAAGGTCGATGAGATCGATAATGGAAATCAGGTTGTTCAAGGGCGACCTAAGGTCGTGTGAGGTGGTATAGTTCAGGCGTTTGAGTTTCTCGTTTGTCTCGGAAAGCTGGTTCAGACGGGAAATACGTTCGCTCTCGAGCTTTTTTTTATGTGTGACGTTCTTTGCTATGGCATAGATCAGTTGTTCCTTTTCCATGGGAATTGACGTCCAATGCAACCAGACCAGCTCCCCGTTCTTACACACATACCTGTTCTCAAAATTGACCAAGGGCACATTGTTCTTCAGTCTCTCCCTATGTTCTGCCGTGAGTTTCCTATCCTCTTCATAAATGAACTCTGAAATTTTTCTGGAGCCCAATTCCTCCTCGGAATATCCCAGGAGTTTCACAAAAGCAGGGTTGATTTTCACAAAATAGCCCTCATAATTGGCAATACAGAGACAATCCATCGATTGTTCAAAGAAGGGTTCCAATTGGAGTTGCATGGGTTTGGTTGTTTTATGGTCACAGTACATATTACCTCCTTGTAGCCACTGGGTCTGTTTTTTGGACCAACTATGTGAATGGCTTTTGGATTAAAACCCATAAAACTATATAGTTATTGGCAATTTTTGTGCGCAGTTTACATTTTTTTGAAGAAAATGGCCAGTTTTTGGATGCTTTGTCCCCATAATGGGGGACAATTGCCCCCTCGTTTATTAGAAGTTTGTTTTATGATGTGACGATGGTCTTTTGCCTACCGATGCTACTCGCACCAATCAAAATCAATGAAGGCGTTACAGTTTTTTCAGTAATTGTTCTATGGCGTGTAGATGCTTTTTAAAGGCCTCCCTGCCCAACTCAGTGGCATAGTAGGTAGTGTTGGGTTTTCGGTCCAGAAAATCCTTCTCATAGACCACGTATTTACTTTTTTCCAGTGATTTAAGGTGGCTGGCGAGATTGCCATCCGTTGTGCCCAAAAGTTCCTTCAGGGCCTTGAAGTCCAAACAATCGTTCACCACCAAGGCAGACATAATGCCCAACCGCGTTTTGTTTTCAAATGCTTTGTCCAAACTATCCAGGAACTCCTTCACTATCTATATTTCTTTTGGACAATTGCACCATACACGATTTGAAAAAAGCCGAAACCGACCGCCCACAAAAACAGTCCATACTCCATAAACTGAAAGGCAACAAGGCCAATACCGATCTGGATCAATCCCAGGTTCCTTATTTCCGGCAAGGTGTTCCTGCTCCCATTTACCAACGCCAGGCCATAAAACAGCAATGTCAGCGATGGTAAAAAGCCCAAAAATCCTCTGGACAACAGCATCAAACACAATATTCCACCCGCAACCAACGGAATGAGCAAGTTGACCAAAAGTTCCTTGCTCTGCGTGTTCCATGCCCTTTGATTACGTTTTTTGGTGTTTCTGACGGTAAAGAACATGGCACTCCCTATGGACAGGGCCAAAGTCCCCAAAGCGATCAGTAGCAAGTATCCTTTTTGGGCATTGGCAAGCTCCACCGCACTGGGCACTAAATAATCATTCCCCTTAAAAACCACCTCATAGGCCACATAGACTCCCACCAGTGCGGAAATCCCCGTGGATATCCCCGCAAGGCCACTTAAGGAGAGGAACCGGGTGGAACGGTCCATGATCTTCTTGATGTCACTGAGATCCTCTATATATTTTTCTTTCATCTATAATTGGATTGATGTGGGGAAGAGCTTAATTCCATAGGGTTCCGTTCAGGCCCAATACGGTGCCCAGCCATAAGGATATCAAAAATAAGATGGCGCTTGCAAAAAACAGGAATATTTTGGGCCAATCCCCTTTTACCCCCACGATGTCCTTCAGGTAAAAGGACAACATCCCAAAAGCGGTCACCAAAGGTGTGACGACCAACGGTTTCACTTTCCAATTGGCAGGCCAGGATGGGTCGGGATCATCTACCCCGAACACTAGTAAGGAAATGGCAACAAACCCTATCAAGGCGCCAAAGGCCATTCTTTTTAATACGTTCTTCGTATCGATTTCCGCTGAAAACAATCTGAATGAATTTGTCATAAAAACACAATTTAAAAGTACTTTGAATTACAAAGTAAACGAAAATATCTTTATATAATGCATTCTGAAAAAATAAAATGTTGATGCTGTGTATGATGGGAGCCATTATGGCCCGAGAAACAGATCCTGAAGAAAAATTGAATCAAGATCAAAATTCAACTTTGCGAAAAAGAAGAAAAAGTGGCCTCGGCGAGAATCGATTAATTTGTTTAAATCCACTTTTAATGGAGCTTCCACTTGTCGTTTTCAGAATGTTGAAGATTCAGGGCCTTACTTAAATAAGGCTTTGCCTCCTAGCTTTTTGTACCGCCTCCAATTTGTTGTGTACTTGGAGTTTTTTGTAGATGTTCTCGATATGTTTGCGCACAGTGCTGGGTGAAAGGAACAGATTGTTGGCAATGACGGTATAGCTTAGTCCCTCGGCCAATTGCTCCAGCACTTCCTGCTCCCGAGTGCTCAGTTCGACCACTTCTTCCTTTATGGACAAGGTTTCCTGCTTTTCGGGATAGCGCAACAACCGCAATGTTTTTACGGCTATGGAAGGACTCATGGCCGCGCCTCCCCCCATGGTCTCCTTGATGGCCCCGTACAGTTTGTCCGCATCCACTTCCTTGAGCAGATAGCCATCTGCCCCTGCCCGAATGGCATTGAAGATGTTTTCGTCATTATCAAAAACGGTGAGCATGAGCACCTTGATGTGCGGGTATTTCTGCTTGATGATGTTCACCGTCTCTATACCATCCAAAATCGGCATTTCAATGTCCATGAGCACCAGGTCCAGATTATGGCTCTTCTCCAGTTTTGCCAAAAGCTCGCTGCCATTGTACACCATGTATTTGATGTCCAGATCTTCATAATCGGCAAGTTTTTCATGGATGGCCCTTGCCAAAAATGTATTGTCATCAACTATGGCCAACTTGATTTTGCCCATCGCTTTGTTTTTGAATTTATACGTTCACCTTCAACTCCACCTTCGTGCCTTTTCCCGGCACACTGGTCTGTTTAAAATCGATGCCTATTTTTTCGGCGCGGTTGCGCATGATCTGGAGACCGTTCCCTGTTGATTCCTTTGTGGTATCGAACCCTTGGCCAAAATCCTCGATCATGATACCTACTTGATTCTCCTGCTCTGAAAAAGTCACAACAATTTCAGTACTGCCCGAATGCTTCACGGCATTGTTGACGGATTCTTGGATGATCCGGAACAAGTTCATCCCCACAAAGGCATTGAGCACCTTGTCGGAAGGGTCACCCCCGATGCGCACCTTGATCTTGTCGTCCATGGCCTCGTGGATGGTCGCGGCCAATTGCTGGGTCCGTTCCTTGATGTCCTCCAATCCTATCTCATCCTTGTTCATGGCCCAAATAGTGTCTCGAAGTTCGGAAATGGTCACCAAGGAAAACTGTTTCATTTGGGTGAGCTTTTCCATAAGGAAAACCTCGCCTTTATCGATGCCCCGTTTGGCCGAATCGGTGATGGAGGTCAAATAGGTAAGCTGCGAACCGATATTATCGTGCAGGTCACGGGCAATACGGATACGCTGTTCTTTCAGGTTCTCCTGTGCCTTGGCTTCGGCCATGGCCTTTTCCAGTGCTGTCTCCCTTGCCATGTTCCTTGCTTTTATTTTTTGCTCCCGGAAGACCACAAAACCTACGATCAACAGTATTGCCAAAAGACCACCGCTGCCCATCAGCATATTGTTGCGCTTTTTTATGGACAGTTCACTTTCGACCAGTTCGTTCTGTTGGCGAAGGATTTCGTTCTCTTTTTGTTCGGTCTCATACTTTTCCTTCAGATTGAGCACTTCCTTGGTCCTTTCCAAACCTTGCAGACTGTCGAGCACCTCCTTATGTATTTGTAGGTAACCATACGCATCCTTGTACTTTCCCATACTTTCACTTACGGATGACAGGGTCTTCGACAATTCCACCTGCGCCAAAACAAGTTCATGTTCCAATGCTTCGTCATAGGCTTCCAATGCCAAGTTTTCTGCTTCTTGGAACTTCCCTTGCATCAGGAGTGTTTTGGCTATGTCATTTTTAAGATGGACGGCCACATACCAATCGCCCTTTTCTTGCTGTATTTGCAGGGCCTGCGTAAAATATTCCTTCGCTTTGTCCAATTCGTTCAGCCCTTGATAACCATATCCCAAATTATAAAGTGGCGATGCTGATTCAAATGGCGCACCCAATGCATTAAAACTACGGTACGACTTATCGGAGTATTCTATGACTTTTTCGTAATCCTTAAAGTGCAGATAAACACTGGCCAGATTATTATAGGTCAATGCTACGTAATACTCTTGCCCCAATTGCTGGTAAAGTTCCAAGGCCTTCTGAAAATAGTCCCTTGAGAGTTCCCATTCATGGACAGCTTGGTATCTACTGCCCAAATTATTGAGGCTTCCGGCAATCCAGATGGAATCTTGGGAAGCCTCAAACTCTTTCAGTGCGTTTAATTGGTAGGCAACCGATTTGTCCACTTCGCCTGTTTTTTCGTAAGCATTGGACATATTGGTATAAAGTGCCCCTATGGCAAAATGGTCTTCTGAATTTTCAATGGCCGGCAAAGCGTCTTGATAATATTTTAGCGCTTGGCCAGAATTGCCTTTCCCGTTCTCAAGTATCCCGAACGATACCAACATCCTTGCCACGAGATAATCATTTTGCTGCCTTTCGGCTTCGGTATGGGCCAATTTGATATAATACCATGCACTGTCATAATCTATGGAACGAAACTTCATCCCTATGTCTTTCAATGCCATTACCTTGTCCTCGCCCGATTTTTGCTCTAGTTCAGCTTTTAAATCCCGTATTTGCTCTTCCAAGCTTTGGGCCGAAAGCGGTGCGCAACAGGTCAGCATCAATGCCAGTACAAGCGGTAGCGTATAAAAGTTTTTTATAGAGGACATTTTCTAAAAATAGCATAATTTTTGAGGCGGGACGTACTTATTTTTCAAATTTAATCGGCCTTGTCCGCCAGTTTTTGCACCACGGCGTCCAAGTATGCATTCAACCCTTTTTCGGCACCTTCCAAATATTTTTTGGGATCACACTTTACAATGGAATAATTGGCCTTTTCCTGATGGTCCACACTCCACACGCGAAGCACTCCCATGTCGGTTCCCAATTTGTCCCGGTCCGGGGTTTGGGCCACATCGAATTTTTGCCGTTCCATGACCCCGGAGACCTCGACCCCTCCCCTGGGGACAAAATGGCCCATATCGAACATGATGCTGCTTTCCTCACTGATCACAAAGGTGGTCTCCGCTTTTACCCTCGCATTTCCGGCATGACGGTTCAGCGTTCTTGAAACCTCGCTTTGGCTGTCCTCAAAAACATTCACCACCAGAACGACCTTGTTGAAGATGAAATCAGTTTTTTGGTTCACTACCCTGCTTTCCGTGTTCCCTGCATAATCGGCAAAGCCTGCAAGGGGTATTGCATCTTTGCCCATGGTCCTGAACGGAACCACAAATTTCTGGGTGGTGGGCCTGGTGAGGATGGTACCGAATTCCTTCCCTTTTTCAGGGCCTTGGCCGGCAGTGAGTTCCCATCTTTTCTCACGGTTCTTTTCATACGCCTTGTGGTTCCAGAGTTCTTCGATAGGGGCAATCTCAAAACCTTTGGATTTCAAATCCGCCACATAGTCCTGAAATAATCGATCCGTCAATTTTTGGAGGTCATCAGGATCAAGGCCATCCAGCACCAAGGTCAGCGATGCCTTTGCATCTCCCTTGAGTCCTCCTCTCCAAAGCTTGCCCCCTTTTTTGGAATCTTCGAGACTAAGGGCCGTTTGGTAATTGACCTGAAAATCGGAGATCATCACCTTTTTGGGGCTTTTTCTATAGCTGAGATTGGCTGGGCCGAGGGTCTTGATCTTTACTTCGCCCACAGTTTGGGCGGAAACGGCAAAGATGGCAAACAGGAAAACTGCCATCGAAAAGGATATTTTCTTCATATGTTTTTAAGTTTGATTTGTTCTTTTCAGATTAGGACAAACATAGACCCGAACCCTTTGGCAATCAATACGGCAATTGCCGTAAAGTGCCCCCTGATCAAATATCAAAATAAAAATAGCCTAGGAGGCCGATGCCACATGCGGTGCAGATCAATATGGCATTGATGCGGCGCAACTTCGGGTTCAGGTCCTTGTATGTGGCGTATCCCTGCAAACAAACGGCCAAAACCAATACCGGTAAACTGATGTACAGGTTAAAGAGATAGAACCACAACCAACTGGTGCAAAGCGCCCAGGTGGCCAAAGCAGAGGTCAACGGGGGAATACATCGGTCCATGCGCCCGACCGTTTCGTCCGGAAAACGGAAATATAAAAAAGTGGAAAGCAACACCATTGGCCCGATCAATGCAATCAACAAAAGAACAATCCCAATCATGAGTCATCGGTTTGGTCGATATTGCACTATACCAGGTAAAATTCTTCTTGGTCCCTAGTCAATAGGCTAATGGGCATATTTCCATATTGTGTGAAGTATATGGTGATGCCGTCCCCCGTGGAAAGCTTGTCGTACAACACTGTATTCACTGTGATTGTTCCTTGGGTAGTTCGTATGCTGTTCGAGTTGGACCTTCGGTTGGAGGTGATGGTAAGTTTGTCCTCCACCAATGCGGCCACTCCTTTTTTATGGGCACTGAATGTATTCCTTCGGTAATTTCTATGGGCCCTATAAAGTTTGAAGGCCTGATATAAGGGAACCGCCCAAATTGGAAAAAGAAACACCGCAAAGCCCCAAAACCCACTGACTAGCAACAAAATTCCTATGGAAACGAACGGAGCGGCCAGGAACAAACGTCTTTTTAACGCTGCGTGCCAAATTCTTTTAAGGGCCTCAAAGTCCTTTGGGGTATAACGGGTATGTGGAATCCGTTTTTCAAGGAACCTATCCGTATCCGTACGGGGAAGGGGATCATTTGTTGCATCGGACTGGGAAAGAATATCGAGTTTGAGCGTCCTTTTGGATTTGGGTGCCCGGTCTATCACCACGTCCACCCCTACCTTTACTTGGGCATATTCCCTGTAGTCCACCGAAAACTCCTCATCATCCAGATAGAGGTAATACTGCCTGGTGGTCCTCGTTTTCCCTCCTGCTCCCGATCCGCCGCCCGTGGTCTGCACGTTGAGCCTTTTGTCCGTTACCTTCCCTGAGATGCGATGTTTTATCCCGCGGCGTAAATCGATGGCAGTGGTGCCAATCATATAGGCGATGATGCCAAAAAAGAACAGACAAAAACCGATGAACACATACATCACCACGGTATCCCCTACAAAACTGGTCTTGAAATCCTTGAACACAAAGGAAATGAACAGCAGGAACATCCCAATCACGACCACGGGGAACGCCAACATGGCAAACAGTTGTTGCCTGAGTTTTTTGAAGTCGGCGGGTTCTAGGGGTAAATGCTCCTTTACTGGCATTGAAAATGTCTTTTTGAGAAGGATATCAATACCCGGTGTAGATGAATGGTGCCCAAAAATAAGGGTGGGACTGGTCGCCATACAATCCTTTGATGAAGTTGCGTTTCACTTCGGCCAAGGCCGTGGGTGTGGCCATGCTCTTGTTGAACATCCTATCATAGAGTTCCACGCTCAAAAACATGGTTCCTGAATCGCTAACGCTCCACAGGGAGGTCAAGGTGCTGCTCACCCCTGCATTGAAAAGGGCCTGGTTGAGTCCCTTGATACCATCGCCCGGCGATTCAATGCCCAAGCCGGTCTGGCAGGCGCTCAGCATCACAAAATCGATGGGAAGGTTCAGTTTTTCCACTTCACCCACGACGAGCATGCCATCTTCCCCATCCACAGGTGTGGGTTTCACCGTCATGGCGAAGGCGCTCAAATCAAATACATAAGGGTGCACACTGGCATGACTGGAAAGATGGAGTGCACGGTATTTGCCCAGTTCGTTGGCCCTGCTCATCCGTTTGAGTTCGTTCTCGGTCATCATACTATCGAGTCGAGTGTCCGTAAGCGGTACTTGTTTCTGAATTAATACCACCTCATTTCTTCCTCCCTGCAAAAAGCTCATGGGTTCTTTCCCTTGAAAGGTAGCAAAGGCATAGTCCAAGGGCAGACCTTTTTCCAAGTCTTCGCGAACCCGGTATCGCAACTTTTCAAGGTCGCCGATGGAACTTAAAGGTGCCTTAGGAGCCGAATGCAGCTCATAGGTAGCCCCACCAAAGGCCAAAACATTCTTTTCAAACTTCTTCTTGGGTTGTTTTCTGAGGCTGTACAGCAAGGAGGCACTCGGGATGTAACCTATCTCGAACCGCTCGGCCAAGTAACGGCCCTGACCATCGATCAACGCATCAAATGGAATGGTGCCTGTCAATCCTTCGGGACTTATGGCAAGCTTGGTGACACCCTGCAATTTATCCTCCAATCCATCTATAAAAGTGATATAGAATCGGCGGAGCAGGTCCGGCATCTTCTCTTTTTGATAGAACACATATTGCCCATCCACCACTTTGGCCTCCATGTGCTTGCGCAGGTATTGGGTCATCAGTTTGAATTCCCCAGGGGCAAACATCCCATCTTTTCTTGTCTTCGTCCCGTTCAGATAATCCAAATTGGGTTGGCGGAATTCGTTCGTGGCCATTTCCTTTTCCAGTTCGATGAGTTCTTTGTCGTCCGACAACAAATCGGCAAAGGCCCCGGCGGATCTATTGTATTTTACGGTGACATCATTCTTGCGTACCAAACACATCAAATAGGTCCCCTCATAGGTACTTCCTTTGGACACATCGATAAAGGACAGGTAGGCTTCATTGGCTCCCAGAACGGCCTGAAGTTCTTTCAATGGGAGTTGTTTTATAGTGCTCCTTTTATCGTTCAAAAGGGAATAGGAGCGGTTGGATTCAATAACGTCATAGATTTTATCGAACTGCCGAGTCTCATAATAGGAGGCGGCCAAATTACCGTTTATCCGTTGGAACTTGTCCAAATAGCCCCTTTGGGCCAAGATGGAAAGTCCTTCCAGTATTTTTATTTCCTCTTCTCTGGCTTTTTCAAATTGATGGGCAGCTTCGGCATATTTTTTTAGCCCGACCAATGTCAATCCGTCATTATAGGCATTGCCCGTTAAGGCCACAGCTCCTTCACCAAGAATATTTTCTGTAGCGGACAGCCCGTCCGTCACAAAAGCGGCGTATGACTGATTTTCCATCCCGGGAATTTTTAGGAACTCCTGGGCCTTTTTACGTATGGCCTTTCCTTTTTCCACATCTTTGTTGAAGGCATAGGCACGCAGCAACACATAATAGGCTTCGGCAACATATTCGGGCGATTTCAGCTTGGGTAACAGATTGATGTAACCATCCGAAATTTGGGCGGCCTCGTCATATTTTTGCTGCCCGGTAAGTGCCAGGACCGTATAGAAATAGGTTTTTGCCAGCACGGCCGTGGAGGGAGCCTTCCCTTTGAGTTCATCGATCATGAAGCTACTGGAGGCCAATACCCGATCCCACCGTTTTAAAGCCGCCTGCACCCGTGCCAATCTTAAAAAAGCCCTATACCTTGAGGGCAAAGAATAGTTTTTCTGGTCAAAAACGATTTTTTCCAAATGTGGTTCCAATTTCTGCCCGAAGGAAAAATTGACTTTTTCCGACAACTGGGCCATAGAAACCAAGGCTTCGGTATAGAGGGATCTGGAAATCAAGCCTTCTTTCACCGCTTTTTCGGCATTTACCCAATCGGACAGTATTTTTTCGGCGGCCGCATTTTGGGCTATGTCCTCATAGGTGGCCCCTAAACTGGAGGCCAGGTTTTCAAAAGCGGCCTTGGCCCGAGTTATGCTCCGGTTGTTATAGTCAGATAGAAATCCGTTCGCCATCTGCACTGTTGCGGACAATTGCGGGTATTTGGCCAAGGAATTCACATAATCGCTCAATGCCTGTTGGTCCCGTTGCATGGTCGCCTGATCTTGGCCCACGGCCTGCTTGTTTTCCAAAAAGAGCTTGGCCTCAGTTGGCCTATTCGCAAATACGGAATAGGTGAACCCATAAAAACCGGTCTCCGGATTGTAGCTGTCAAAGGCCATGGCCCATTGCGAGAACATCACCGCATCATCGGGTCTGTTGCTTCCATACAGGGCACTTGCCATCCAACCAAAGGTTTTGGAATTTTCAGGATAGGTTTCCAACAGTTCCCCTGCGGATACCAATCGGGCATTGTTGTTCCTCAATCTGCCCGCTTCCAAATAGGCGGCATAGCCGGGATGTGATGTGGGATCGTTCGGGGGAATGGTCAGTTGTGACCAACCACATAGATGGGCACAAAGGAACGCCACTAACATAAAGTTTCGCATGGTACGCTTTTAAAATGATGTTTGGAAAGACTATAAAGATGTTGTCAACTGACCGTCCTTGTACATGGCGGCCTCGTGGGTGTTGTTCTGGTTCCTTTTGAGGTATTGCCCGCTTATGGCACCATTTTGCATTTGCATGATTTCCTTGCTTCCATCAAAATGCCATATCATTTGTAGGCCATCAACAATACCTTCGACGAACTCTGAAAAAATGATTTTTTTCTCCGACATCAAGAATTCCATGGTCATACCATTCTTTTGCCCATTTTTCCAATTGCTGTAAACGGCATCGTTGCCATTCACCTTGACCCCCTTGCCGTTTTCACAGTTGCCCATCACGCAGGGTGAAATGCCTGTGGTCACCAACGGGCTGTTGCTGACATGTTTGTCATTTTGGTAATCCCTGAATTCGTATCCTGCTTTGTTCCTGATCACATGCAGTCCTTCCCGTTTTCCATCCACAAAAAACCCGAAGGCATACATGTTTCCTTCGCTTTCGTAGCTGAAGAAACCTTCCTTCTTTCCATTTTTGAACATGCCCCAATACTTGCCAAAGTCGCCGGTCTCGTTGCCTATTCCCTGCAAAAGCTGATTTTCATGGAAACCGACCTGATAGCCAATTTCCTTGTTGCCTTCCGAAAGTGTTGCAAAGCCATATCCGTTTTGGCAATCGCCTTTGACACATTTGATGCTTTGTTGGGCAGATGTAGTCAAGGTTGAAAGTGCTACAAAGGCCAAAATCCATCTAAATTTTCCCATGGTAGTTGGTTGTTAAACAGTTATGGCACAAACCTAAGGGGAAATAAAAACCGCCTCAATACGGCAATTGACGTATTTATGATATTATAATCGGGAATGTTGTTGCGGTTGGCTTATCGGAATAGCTCCGTAAATCTTGGATGGGGTCGGTAAAAATTTATTCGGAGTGGAAAAAGAAAAAGTAGCCTCGGCAAGAATCATTTCGGCTACGCTCAATATGGACTTCGCTTCAAAGCTTCGCTTTTGGTGCTTTCGCACCTTTGCGATGCTATTTTGTAGCCTCGGCAAGAATCGAACTTGCATCTAAAGTTTAGGAAACTTCTATTCTATCCATTGAACTACGAGGCCATTTGCATAATGGAGTGCAAAAATATGTTTTTTTGGAAAACTTTCCACGAATCAATGCTTTCATCACCCCGAAATATGAAAAAAACTGTCCAAAAAAGCTGCTTTTCTTAAAGTGCACTGCGCTTTTTTCCCTCTTCCTTAAGGATTTTGTCCAAAAAGGAACGGGACAATGGCTTATCAATATAGCCCGATATGAGCTTGTGGTCCTTGGCAATGCTGCGGTCACTTGAATTTACAAAGGCAGATAGCACATACACACTGGGCAGCTCATGGCCCGTGAACAAGTTCTGTAGGTTGTGGAGAAAGTCCCAACCGCTCATTCCACCCATGACCAGGTCCAAAAAAATAATGTCCGGGAGTTTGTTGCTGTTTTCCAGTAGTTCGAGACAGGATTTTAGTCCTTCCTCACCGCTGGAGCAGGTAATGATATCGAAATTCCCATTGGATTGTTGAATGCAGTAGCGGGTCGCAAATTGCGACACCAGATCATCGTCTATGATACAGGCGGTAAGCTTCATTCCGGATTTAGATGGATTTGGGTTGCCAGCAAAGCTAAACTCTTGCCCGTACCGAGCCATCCAAAATCGTTGTTTTGCCCAAAATCCCGTTGAGAAAGCCTTAATGGGGCAATTTATCCCTCAAAATTCCATACATAAAGGCTCCCAATACCGCTCCAACAAGTACGATGAGAATGGGCCAATACCCTGCTCCAACCAAAATGTATATGGGTCCGGGGCACGCACCTGCCAAGGCCCATCCCAACCCAAACAGCGTTCCGCCAATGATATAACGGGTGAAAGACCTTACCTTCTCCTCTATTCGAATGGGTTCCCCAAAAAACGATTTCGCTTTAGTTCTTTTGATCCATTGGACCAAAACAATGCCAACTGCCAATGCCGAGCCAATGATGCCGTACATATGGAACGAATCGAACTGGAACATTTCATAGATACGGAACCAAGACGCAGCTTCCGATTTGTAGAGGATTACCCCTAAAAAGGTCCCTATGATGATGTACAATACACTTTTCATGAGCCAAAGATTAAGGGGAACAATAAGTGGACCATGATCAGTCCGCCTAGAAAAAAGCCGATGACGGCGATCAGCGAAGGCCGTTGTAAATTGCTCAAACCCGAAATGGCATGTCCCGAGGTACAGCCTCCTGCATATCTTGTGCCGAAGCCGACCAAAAAACCGGCTATCAGAAGTATCATCCACACCTTGGGATCGGCCAGCGACTCTATGCTGAAGAGTTCAGTAGGCAGATAGGCAGACCCCGCGCTTTCAAAACCGAGTTGGTTCAACTTGGTGACGGTCTTTTCCGAAATTTCGACCGCAGGATTGGGGGAAAGCACCTGTGCTCCCAAAAATCCGCCAATCACAGAGCCCAATACGACCAGAAGGTTCCAACGTTTGGATTTGATATCCACCTTAAAATAGTCCGTAAACTTGCCTGCACCGCCAATGGAACAAAAAGTCTCCAAGTTGGAAGACATGCCAAAGCGTTTCCCCATCAGGATCAAAACGGCCATGACCAAGGCTATGAGCGGCCCCGCTACGTACCAGGGCCAAGGTTGATAAAGCATTCTCGTGAAGTTTTTGGTAAAGGTCACGAAAATGCCTTACATAACAAACAATGTGGGAGTTAACAACAGTTTTTATCGGAGTTGGAAACCCCCAATTTCTTCAGGATGTCTTCCAACAGGCACCATTTGGTCAAGGAAGATTGCAACAAATTGGCCCCCACAAAGGCCGTGAACCACAACCAGTTGATGTTCACATAAATGGCCAAGGCCAAACTCATCAGGATAAACGTACCTGCCACACCCCTTACAATTCTATTTCTCATTTTTGATTTTTTTAAACGGTTCTTTCAATGGGAACTTCAACGGCCCTGATGGGGTTGGTGGTTCCAGTCTTCGTATTGAACTCTTTCAACAACTTGAAAAATTCAGTGACTTTCTCTTCTTCGGTGAAGGAAAAAAACAGGTTGGAGGCCGCCCCTCCCTTCTCACTTGGGAACCAACTATTGGTGTAGAACAACGGAGGCGTGTTCTTGTACCCATCTATATCGGAACCGCTAAAATTTTCTATCCCTGCTTTTTTGAATAAGTTGAAAACTTCCTTTTCGTATTCTTCAACGGTGGTAACAATGATCATTTTCATATCAATCATAATTTTTACGTTCAATCATATAATACACCAATGGCACCACCAAAAGGGTCAAAATGGTCGACACTATGGTTCCGCCCATGAGTGAAATGGCCAATCCCTGAAAAATAGGGTCGAACAAGATCACAAAAGCTCCGATAACAACGGTACCCGCCGTAAGAAGGATGGGTGTGGTACGGACCGCTCCAGCCTCGATTACCGCTTGTTTCAATGGAATACCCTCATTCAACCTTAGGTTGATGAAGTCGATGAGCAACACCGAGTTCCGCACCATGATCCCCGCCAGGGCTATCATCCCGATAAAAGAAGTTGCTGTAAAAAATGCCCCCAACATCCAGTGGCCCAGCACAATTCCGATTAAGGAAAGTGGAATCGCCACCATCATCACCATGGGCGCCTTAAAGTTTTGGAACCATCCCACAATCAACATGTAAATGATTACAATAACTCCCAAAAAGGCAATGCCTAAATCTCGGAACACCTCCAAGGTAATCTGCCACTCCCCATCCCATTTCACGGTATAGTCATCCTCAAACTGGGGTTGTTCCATATAGAGTTCGTTCATGTTGTAACCTTCGGGCAATTCCAATTGGTTCAACTTGTCCGTCATGCCCAAAATGGCATATACGGGGCTTTCCAACTCTCCTGCCATATCGGACATTACATACACTACCCTTTTTTGATTTTTTCGATAGATGCTCTTCGCCTTGGTGCCTTCGTTGATGGTCACCAAGTCTCCCACAGCAATCATATTGCCTTGCTGTGAGGCTACCTTCAATTGTTTGATGGCATCCAAGGTGGATTTATCCTTTTCGCTGATGGAAAGCACAATCCCAATCTGATCAAAGGAATTTTCATCATACACGTGGGATACCGGCATTTCTCGGAAAGCCATACCCATGACCTGAACGATTTGTTGTGGCGTAACTCCGTAGAGCATGGCCTTTTCCTTGTCCACTTCAAAATTGTATTCCACTTGGTCGTCCTCAACCATCCAATCCACATCCACCACATCGGTAGTGTTGTTCAAAATGCCTTTTACCTTATCCGCAACTGCAATCTGTTCGTTATAATCTGGACCATATACTTCGGCCACAATGGTTGACAATACCGGAGGGCCTGGTGGCACCTCAACAATCTTGATATTGGCATTATACTTTTTGCCGAGTTCTTGAATTTTTGGTCTGAGCAATTTGGCAATATCATGACTTTGCTCGCTACGATCGTGTTTGTCGGTAAGGTTGACCTGAATGTCGGCCATATTGCTGCCGCCTCTCAAGTCATAATGCCTTACCAATCCGTTAAAGGTGATAGGAGCAGAAGTCCCCGCATAGCTCTGATAATTCATCACTTCGGGTCGAGTTGACAAATAGGCCCCAATTTCCTTGGCCACTGCCGAAGTACGTTCCAAAGTAGTCCCTTCGGGAAGGTCTATGACCACCTGAAACTCGTTCTTGTTATCAAAAGGCAACATTTTAACCGCCACCGATTTGGTAAAGAACATGGCCACGGAACCGAACAACAGAACCACCGTGATACCGATGAACAACCATCTTTTTTTACGGCTCTCGATCAAGGGTTTTTCAAATCGCTCATACGCTTTGTAAATGAAGGTATCCTGAATCTCAACGGGTTCTTTTTCCTCTTCTTTTTTCTTGTCCTTTTCCCTTAGGAAGATATAGCCCAAATACGGGGTTATGGTCAACGCCACGAACAAGGACAACAACATGGCTATGGAGGCACCGATGGGCATTGGGGACATGTAAGGCCCCATCAATCCAGATACAAACGCCATGGGCAATACGGATGCAATTACGGTAAACGTGGCCAAAATGGTCGGGTTACCTACTTCGTTGATGGCATAGAGTGCCGCATCCTTGAAGGGCAAGCGTTTCATCTTAAAGTGGCGGTGCATGTTCTCCGCTATGATGATGGAGTCATCCACCACGATACCCGTTACGAACACCAAGGCGAACAAGGTGATACGGTTCAAGGTGTAGTCCAGCATGTAGTAGCTCAACAATGTCAATGCGAAGGTGATCGGCACGGAAAGGAACACTACAAGGCCTCCTCTCCAACCCATGGCCAACATCACCACAAAGGTCACTGCGATGATGGCACCGATCAAGTGCATCAACAGTTCGGATACTTTTTGCGAAGCGGTTTCCCCATAGTTTCGGGTCACTTCCACATGAACGTCATCTGGAATCAAATTCTTTTTCAAATGTTCCACTTTCTCCAATACCACATCGGCAATCTTCATGGCATCGGCCCCTTTTCGCTTGGCTATGGAAAGGGTCACCGCTGGATACTCTGATTGGTATTCCAATGATTTCTCGCTGGCGGCGCCAAATCCAAGGGAAACATAGTTTTTGGGCAATTCCGGCCCATCCAAAACGGTGGCCACCTGCTTCAAATAGATGGGTTGACCTTGTTTGGTTCCCACGATCAAGTTTTCCAAATCCTCTTTGGTCTCCAAGAACTTCCCGGTTGCAATATGGAACTCGGTATCGTTGTTCAAAAAGCTACCGGAATCCATCTGCTGGTTGTTGGCCTTGATCATTTGGGCAACCGCCAAAAGGTCAATTCCGGATTCGGCCATTTTATCCTTGTCCACCACAATGCGAAGCTGGCGGCTACGGCCCCCTATCTTTTTAGTGATGGAAACCCCGTTTACTTTCTCGATCTCGTTGATCAGTTCCCCAGAGATTTCACGCAATTGGAAATCATTGTATTCATCGCTCCAAAGCGTCAATGCCAACATGGGCACATCATCAATGGCACGGGTCTTTACCAAAGGCATGGTGACCCCTTCGGGCATTTGGTCCATATGCTTGTTGATCTCATCGTACAAGCGTACCAAGGAACGTTCAATATCCTCACCCACATAAAACTGCACAATGGCCATTCCCTGCTCCTGCATGGAAGTGGTGTACACATACTCCACCCCCTTTATGTTGGATATGATCTTTTCCAGCGGTTTGGTGATCCTGGATTCCACCTCGGTTGGGCTGGCCCCTGGATACCCCACAAATATGTCCGCCATGGGCACATCGATCTGTGGCTCCTCTTCCCTTGGAATCAGGAAGGAACTGTACACTCCGATGACCATGAACACGATCATCAAGAGTACTGTTAACTTGGAGCTGATGAACCCTCTCGCTATTTTGCCTGCAAGTCCGTCTTTCATTGTTCCTTTTTTAGGTTATTGAATGGTTACTTTAGCTCCATTGTATAGTTTACCTTCGGCAGAAACGATGTACGTTTCACCTTGAGATAGGCCGGACAATACTTCCACCTCATCTCCGTAGGTCTCGCCCAAACGCAACCAACGCAATAGGGCCACATTGTCTTGACCCAGAGTGTAAACCCCTGTCAACTGGCCTTTATGCACCAAGGCCTTCGACGGAACAGTAACTATGTCACTCCCGTTACTTTCTTGCTCCGTCTCCAGCCTAATATTTGCATACATCCCTGACAATATCCTGGCATCCGTTTGATCCAATTGTACTTTCATCAAATACTGTCCGCCCGTGTTTTGGGCAGAGGCACTCAATTCAGTTACTTTTCCTGTAACGATGGTATCCAAGGCTTTGACCTGGACTAAGGCTTTCGTTCCCACTGCAATTCCAGATATGTTGTTCTCGGCCACTTTGGTTACTACTTCAAATCCTCCTGGAGATTCTACGGAAACCAAGGGCACCCCTGGGTTGGCCATATCGCCTTCGTCTATGTAGGTATTGGTCACCACTCCGCTGAATGGGGCACGAATGTTGGCGTAGGCAAATTGGGAATTGACCTCATTCTTCATTTGGTTCGCCGATTCCAATCGGGCCTTTGCCATTTCGTAACGGGCGGTCATATCATCCAGTTCCTTTTGGGAAGCACTGTTTTCGTTGAAGAGATTCTGGAATCTTTCGTAATCTTTCTTTGCATTGTTGAAAGCCACTGTGGCCTCGGCTATTGAGGCTTCCACCTGCGCTTTTTTGGCACGTAGATCCACATTGTTAATGGAAATCAACAAATCCCCTTTGTTTACTTTTTGGCCAATTTTTACGGGCAACGATTCCACGTAACCCATCATCCGGGTACTGAGTGTGGCATTGTTCAAGGCGGTTATCTGTCCGCTTCCGGCCAAAATGGTGTTACTGTCACCTGTTTCCACTTCGGCAACGGTCACGGGAACAGCCGGTCCACCGTCCTGTTTCTGCTCCTTGTCACTTCCGCAGCTTGCAAGGGTAATGCCCAATGCAAGGGCGATAAAGGCATTTTTATATATCGTAGTGTTTTTCATATCGCAATTATTCTTTGGTTAAAAATGTCAATAGGGATTGTGCTTGATTGTATTCAAAAATGGTCTGGTAATAGGCCAGTTGTTTTTCAGCATAGGTAGCTTCGGCCATCAATAGATCGGTAGTTTTTTCCAAACCCTCTTTAAATCGGTTTGTACGAATCCTCAACGATTCCTCGGATTGCTCCATGGCCAATTTTGAGGTCTGGAGCCTGCTCTGGGCATCTTCGACCATCCGCTTGGTGCGTTGAAGCTCCATAGTACTTTTGGCGACGTATTGTTCGTATTCTTGTTTCGCTTTCTCATAGCTTGTTTTGCTCTTTCCTGCTTTAGCAAAGCGCTGCGATCCTTTAAAAACATCCCAACTCAGACTTGCTCCAATAATGTATCCCTTGGCATCGGCCTGAAAAATTTGGTCATCATACATCTCATAGCTGGCAAAGGCATTCAACCGAGGTAAAAAGGTCATGTTATCGGCCTTCATGTTGGCCTTGTACGCTTCGGACACCAAATCCATGGCCTTTACATCTGCCCTATTTTCCAATGAACCGTCCATAGTTTCGCTAAAATCGTTCGGCACCAACTCTTCAGATGGTTCATAGACGACGTCCTCCTGTTCGTTCATTAAAAATGATAGATAGTCGGATGCGTTTTTCACATTGCTCTTGGCCGTTTTCAACTGATCGGAAACCTCAGTGACCCGAACTTTTACTTCCAACAGATCCGCTTTTTGAAGTAATCCTTGATTATAACTGTTCTGTGCCATGTTCAAGTTGGCATCTGCAGCTTCGTAGGCTTTTTGCAATACCTGTACCGCTCTGTGGGCCAATTGCAATTGTCCATATGCCTTTTGGGCTTCAAAATTGAGATAATCCCTGGTCCGCATGGCCTGGAGTTCCTTGGCTTCCATGGTGGTCTTGGCAGCTTTACGTTGATAAAAACCGTCCAGATTGATCAAGGGTTGTTCCACCGAAACTTTGGTGGCATAGTTCTGGATCTGGTCAGGGTCGTTCAACAAGGCAGGGTTAAAATCTGCCTGTGTCAATATCTCTTGGTTCAGTTTGGAACCGAAAGCCATCAATGGGTTTGTGGTCGCCATTCCCGTATGTGACACAGCGATCTGTGGCAAAAAAATGGAACTTGAAAACCGGTAGTCATATTTCGCCATCTTGGCTTCCTGCTCGGATACCTTAATACTGGCATTGGACTCCTGTACCTTTGCCAATACTTCTTCCAGAGAAATTGGGACAGGGTTCTGGGCATGTGCCAGCTGTATCAAACCAAATGCGATAAAAGTGAAAATATGCCTCATTTCTATTCTGTTTTGAGGCAAAATTAAGATGGTACAACTGCGCCCACAGTAACTTTGGTTACCTTGAAATCCAAATGGCACGGGAGCTGTCAATGGCCCCAACAGTAACTGTTCCTAATGGTCAACCCACCATCAAGAGCACAAAAAAAATATGAGTAGTAGAAGGAAGAGATATTTATTTTTTGCCACTGTTCATCATCAGCAGAACAGCAAGGACCAAGGCCACGGAAACAGCACCAAATACAGCGATCATAATGATGCCGTTCTCCCAAGAGACCAAGGCAAAGGATAAAAATGTTTTCATAAGTATGGGTTTTACAAAGCTAAAAGTAAAGGTAATCTTACTTTCAAATCATGACAATTCTCATGTTTGGGATCCTATCGATACTCAAATGCCATAACAGCTTTCAAAATCTTTGGTAAAAAACAAAAGCCGCCCCATAACAGAGCGGCCTTGTATCAACCAACCAAGAAAACTTAGTTTTTGACCTTGCATGTATTGATCCCCAAAAGGGTGTACAAAGGGCAAAAACTAACAAAGCTTGTCAGGACAAATATGGCCGCCAAGGTCAACAGCACATATGCCAAAGTTCCTGTGATCACATTGAAGTAGTACAGAACTACTACTACAAGTGCCAAGATTATCCGAATCGTGCGGTCCGCGCCGCCCATGTTTTTTTTCATGATCTTCAGTTTTTGATGCTTCCCAAAGCATGACTTCAAAGGTAGGAATCCATCCAACAGCAAAAGGTAACATGGGTTACATAGCTTTACTTATTTTTACGGTACATTTAATTCTTTGTTTGATGAAAAGGAGGGAATTCACTCTGGGAATATCATTGGCCAGCATGGCGAGTATCTTGGGTGTTGAGATTGTATATGGAAGTCTCATGCCCGAAGGATACCGTCCTTTGGGCCTTCAGGACCCAGACCCTTTTACCATGTTCCACAAGGACAAGGAAATGGTCGTTTTGAATGACCGCCCTTGGAACATGGAGGCAAAGGCCCATCTATTGAACGATAGGGTGACGCCGAACCAATACATGTTCATTCGAAACAATGGAAACATCCCTGAAAGCATTGATGTGTCCAAATGGACCCTTACCATCGATGGAGAGTCCGTTAAACGCCAAAAAACCTATTCACTTTCCGAACTAAAATCCAAGTTTCGGCACCATACCTACCAATTGACCTTGGAATGTGGCGGAAATGGCCGAAGCGAGTTCAATCCGCCGGCCAAGGGAAACCAATGGACCGTTGGGGCAATTTCGTGCGCCGAATGGACCGGGGTTCGTTTGCGCGATGTGCTGGAGGATGTCGGAATCACATCCGATGCCGTTTACATTGGCTACCATGCCGCGGATACCCATTTGAGCGGCGATCCGAAAAAAGAACCCATCTCCCGGGGCGTTCCCATTGCCAAGGCATTGCAAGACGAAACCCTGCTCGCCTTTGCCATGAACGGTGAGGACATCCCTCTGGCGCACGGTCATCCATTGCGATTGGTCTGTGGTGGTTGGCCCGCTTCCACATCGGGCAAATGGCTCACACGCATCAGCGTCCGAAATAAAGAACACGATGGAGAAAAGATGGGCGGCAGTTCGTACCGGGTACCCTGTGAGACCGTGGCTCCTGGTAGTGAAGTGGACGATGCCAACATGTGCATCATCGAATCCATGCCCGTAAAATCGTTGATCACATTTCCCAAAAGCGGTGCATTGATCAAAAATGGAAAATCCTTGACCATAAACGGACATGCATGGGCCGGAGAGCTTGAGGTCTCCAAAATGGAATATTCCATTGATTTTGGAAGCACTTGGCATTCTTGCTCACTCGAAAAACCCGCAAACCGATTGGCATGGCAACATTTCAAGGCCACGATTTCCTTCCCACAGAAGGGATATTATGAAATTTGGGCCAAGGCCACGGACTCCAATGGAAAGGGGCAACCTATGGTTTTGCCTGGATGGAACCCCAAAGGCTACCTCAACAATGCCTGTCATCGCATAGCGGTCAAAATCGTTTAGGATGATGGAGGATTTTCGAAAACAGGTCGGTGCACTGTCCAAAGCACTTTGGGCATTTTTGGGAGTGATCGTGGTCCTTTTCGCAGGACTTTTCTATTGGGCGAACCATACCCCTCCCCCAACCTATGAAGAAGTTCCGATGAAAGAAGCTGTTGCCGATTTCGACCAAATTGAAAACGGTGTCCATGTGGCCACCGGTTTTGTGGTGGATGAAGGGATGGAGGCAACCATCCAGAACTGTACCGGTTGCCATTCCGCCAAATTGGTGACCCAGAACAGAATGGACCTGGAGGGGTGGAAAGCTACCATTGAATGGATGCAGGAAACCCAAAACCTATGGGATTTGGGGGCGAACGAAACACTGATTTTGTCCTATTTGTCAAAAAACTATGCCCCAAAAGAGCAGGGAAGAAGGCAAAACTTGGAGAATATTGATTGGTATGAACTAAAGTGAACTATGGAAGCTTATGTAGATGCCTTTATGAACGGTTTTTGGGGAACGGTCAAGTGGACCTGGAAATCCATTTGGTTCGAAGTGCCTTGGTACACCAACTATTTCTGGGGTCTCATCTTGATTTCCCTACTGGTCTGGGGCTTGGAAATCCTATTCCCTTGGCGTAAGGAACAATCTGTTTTCCGAAAGGACTTTTGGCTGGATGCCTTTTATATGTTCTTCAATTTTTTCCTATTCGCCATCGTCATCAATGGGGTGTACAAGCTGCTTGGCGTCCTTTTTTTGAATTTGGGCATTTCTTCCAAAACGTTGGTCCTCTTGGAAATGGGCCATTGGCCGCAATGGGCACAGCTCTTGGTGTTTTTTATCATTTTGGATTTTGTGCAATGGTTCACCCATATATTGTTGCATAAATATCCCGTGCTCTGGGAGTTCCACAAAGTGCACCACAGCGTCAAGGAAATGGGGTTTGCGGCACATTTGAGGTACCACTGGATGGAAAACATCCTCTACAAGCCGCTAAAGACCTTGGGGGTGATGGTATTGGGAGGGTTTGAGCCTGAGCAGGCCTATGTTGTGCATTTTGCCGCCATTGCCATTGGGCATTTCAACCATTCCAACATCAAACTGACCTATGGTCCGTTGAAATATATCCTGAACAATCCCGTGATGCACCTGTACCACCATGCCTATACCATCCCCGAAGGTTCTTATGGGGTGAATTTTGGGATCAGTCTGAGTATTTGGGACTATCTGTTCAAAACAAATTACATTCCGGAGAGCAGTGGGAAAATTGAACTCGGTTTTCCGGGCGATGAGAAACTGCCGAAAGGATTCTACGGCCAATTGACCTATGGTTTCAAAAGAAGAAAAGTACCACGACCCCTATCGCAAATAAAAAAGGCCCGATAAAGGGCCTTTTCTTTTGTCTTTCTTCTTTATTTCAAGGTGGTAGGACACACATAGTCCGTTACAGGGATCCCGGCCTTTTTGATGTCGGCAAAACCTCCTGCCACATCGACCAGGTTATGGATGCCCCTGCTCTTGAGGATGGAAGAAGCGATCATGCTCCTATAGCCTCCCGCGCAATGCACATAAAAGGTTTCCTTCTCTGGAAATTCCGCCAAATGGTCGTTGATGAAGTCCAACGGGGTCAGATGGGCATCCTCCACATGCTCCGCAATGAACTCGGATTCCTTCCTCACATCATACACAGGCACCCCTTTTTCCATAAGGGTTTCCAATTGCCCAGCATTCACGCTGTCCACCGTATCGATTTCCTTGCCCGCTTCTTTCCAAGCCGCAATGCCTCCTTTCAGATAGCCCAAGGTATGGTCAAAACCGACCCTTGAAAGCCGGGTAACAGTCTCTTCCTCCCTGCCTTCGGGGGTCACGAGGAGTATGGGTTGCTTCACATCGGCGATCAATGCGCCTACCCAAGGGGCAAAGCTTCCATCCAGACCGATGAATATGGAGCGGGGCACATGCCCTTTGGCAAAATCATCTTGATGGCGAACATCAAGAACCATAGCACCGGTTTCGTTGGCGGCTGTTTCAAAAGCCTCTGGTGTCAGGGCCTGCGTACCTCTTTCCAGAACGGTGTCAATATCTTCGTAACCTTCCTTGTTCATTTTCACGTTCAAGGGGAAGTATTGTGGGGGCGGCAAAAGGCCATCTGTCACTTCTTTTATGAATTCTTCTCGGGTCATGTCTGCCCTTAGGGCATAATTCATCTTTTTCTGGTTGCCCAAGGTATCCACCGTTTCCTTCATCATGTTCTTTCCACAAGCGGAACCGGCTCCGTGGGCCGGATATACGATCACATCATCGGCCAAGGGCATGATCTTGCTGCGAAGGCTGTCGAAAAGGGTTCCGGCCAGCTCTTCCTGGGTCATATGGGCCGCTTTCTGCGCCAGGTCCGGACGACCTACATCCCCTAGGAACAAGGTATCCCCACTAAAAATGGCATGGTCCTTTCCTGACTCGTCCTTCAGCAAAAAAGTGGTGCTTTCCATGGTGTGTCCCGGGGTGTGCAGCACTTTGATGGTCAATTTTCCCAAAGGGAACTCCTGTCCATCCTTGGCAATAATGGCTTCAAAAGCGGGTTGGGCCGTTGGGCCATAAATGATCGGTGCGCCCGTTTCCTTGGAAAGGGTGACGTGACCGCTCACAAAATCGGCATGGAAATGGGTCTCAAAAATGTACTTGATGACGGCTCCTTCGTCCTTGGCCCTTTTCAGATAGGGCTCCACTTCGCGAAGTGGGTCTATAATGGCAGCTTCTCCTTCACTTTCAATATAATAGGCTCCTTGCGCCAAACATCCGGTATATATCTGTTCTATTTTCATCTCCTCTGATTTTTCATCAAAATTAATAGGGTGCAGCGTACTGCACAGTCACCAAAGTTACAAACTCTTTGTCTTGGACTGTAATGTTATCTTTTTTTGCATGACACTCCTTTCCTTCTTTTCGGAACAGGAAGCCACCGCGTCAAAGGTCTGGACAAACAGGTTTTCCTCCCCTAGGATATCAACGATTCCGCTACTGTACAGAATGTCCCTTGTGGGGCCTATGGCCGCAGCGATCATAAAGTGGATTCCTCTTTGCCTAAAGTCCAAAATCAGGCGTTCCAGCATGGCCGCTGCGCTGCTATCTATATAGTTGATGGGTTCCGCATTCAGGATGATATACTTCAGAACGGGGCCCTTTTTCGCCATTTGCCGATAGAGTTGCTTTTTGAAATAATCCTTGTTCCCGAAATACAATTGGGCATCGAACCGTATGACCAGTTTGTCGGCATCCACTTCAACATCTCCCGAAAAACGGTCGATATTCTTGAAATAGTTGGTGCCCTTGATTCTTCCCAAGACCGCCATGTGCGGTTTGGATATTCGATACACCACCAGCATCAGGGACAGCAATACCCCGAACAGGATTCCCTCCATCAACCCGATAAAGAGTGTCATCAAAAAAGTGGCGGCCAGCAGCAGGAACTCGTCCTTTCTGTTTTTCCAGAGGGCCAAAGGGTATTGAATATCGATAAGTCCTATCACGGAAACGATGATGATGGCACCCAAGATCACTGCGGGCAGGTTATAGAACAAAGGGGTCAGGAATAGCAGTACCCCTGCAATGATCAGGGTGCTGATGATCAGGGACATTCCCGTCTTGGCCCCGGCCTGATCGTTCACTGCGGTCCTAGAGAAACTTCCCGATACTGAAAAAGACTGGAAAAACGACCCCAAAACATTGGAAAGGCCCAATGCCAGAAGTTCCTGATCGGGATCCAGTTCGTATTCCGGATGTTTTTCCTCAACGGTCTTGGCGATGGAGACGGACTCCATGAACCCGAACAATGCCACGGTGATGGCAATGGGCATCAGTTGGCCCATCTTGTCCCACTGGAATTCAGGGGCCTGAAAACCGGGAAGCCCTTTTGGAATATCGCCCACAATGTGGATTCCCTTGGTCTCCAAGCCAAAAATTACCACGGCCAAGATGCCAAGGACCACCATTAGCAATGGAACCGGCAGTTTTTTGTTGAACTTGTTCAACAGGAATATCAATGCGATGGACCCCACGCCAAGTCCAAAGGTAAGCCAATGGATATACCCCAAACTTCCGATGATATTGGGGATCAGTTCATGTACCCTGCTGGTCTGTTCAAAATTGGTGCCCAATATATGGTTCAATTGTCCCAAGCTGATCAAAATGGCGGCGGCCGATGTAAATCCACTGATGACCGGTTTGGACAAAAAGTTGACAAAGAAACCCATCCTGAAGAAGCCCATTAAAAGTTGCAGCCCCCCAATGAGCAGCGTCAAGAAAAGTACGGCGGCCACATAGTCCTCTTCGTTGAGCAACCGCAGGGCACCTACGCCGGTTGCGACCAACAAGGAATCCATGGCCACCGGGCCAACGGCCAACTGTCGGGACGTTCCCATGAGGGCATACACCAACTGCGGCACCAAAGCGGCATATAGTCCATAAATAGGGGGCATTCCCGCAATCATGGCATAGGCCATTCCCTGTGGCACCAACATGATTCCCACGGTAAGGCCTGCAGTGAGGTCCCCGCGCAGCAGTGCCTTGTTGTATGTGGCCATCCATGCTAAAAATGGAAAGAACCTCTTGATCATGCGGTAGGTTTTATACAAAAATAGGGAGCCCAAGGGCAACCCACGGTAACTTAGGGCACAAAGTTACAGGTCCACCACTTGGATATAACTTCTGTGCAGCACCAGTTTTTTCATTTTTTCGAGCTTTTTCAACAATCTGGAAACCACGACCCTTGAGGTATGCAGGTCATAGGCAATCTCTTGATGGGTGCTCTGGATCTTGTTGTCATTGGTCACTTCCACCTTCTTTTTGAGGTAGTCCACCAAACGTTGGTCCAAATTCTTGAACGCAATGCTGTCCACGGTCTGCAACAGCTCGTTCAGGCGGTTATGGTAGCTTTCGAAAACGTAGTTGCGCCATCCTTTGTACTTGCCCATCCATTCCTCCATTTTCTGCACGGGAACCATCACAATGCTGGTATCGGTCTCGGCAATGGCCCTGATCTCGCTCTTGGTCTGTCCCATACAGCAGGCCATAGTGACCGAACAGGTCTCCCCTTGTTCGAGATAGTACAAAAGTAGTTCGTCCCCTTCCTCATCTTCCCTAAGGACCTTTATGGCCCCGGACAACAATAGGGGTATACTCCTGATGTACTGGCCGATATCCATGATGGTCTCGCCCGCTGGCACCTCCACAAGTTTTCCTACTTCCAAAATCTCCTCCATCAGTGGTTGTTCAAAATGTCCCCTGAACGTCTCTAAAAGTTCTTCTTTCATGGTGTAGAAATCGCCCTCCTAAGGTAACCATTTTGAAAAAAAGATGGGCTGTTTTCGCATTCCCATCAATTGCAAGGCCCATACCTTAAGGTATGGGCCTTGAACATACTAATTAACTGAAATAAAACCTACTTAAACTAAAGCTTTAGGGGCAACCCTTTCATTTCTTTGGGTACAGGGACGTCCAATATCTTCAATATGGTGGGTGCGATCTGATCGGAATGCAATTGTTCTTCTTGTTTTACCTCGCCCAGGGCTTTGATCCCCTTTCCAAAAGTGACCATCCAGACCTCATTGGCCCCTTTGATATCACTCCCGTGGCTTCTCCAAGTATCCAAAGGTTCGGTTCCCCTACCGTGGTCGGTAGTGATGATAAAAACGGTTTGGTCCTTATAAAAATCATCCTGTTGGGTAAAGTCCCATAGCTCCTTGATCAAAGCATCTGTGTTGTGGGCCGATTTCAGATACGCTTGATAATCGCCATCGTGGGCGAAGTCATCCGTTTCCCCATAAGAGACAAATACCAGCTTCGGATGCGCTTTTTTCATGTGCTCCAAGGCATAGTGATGGGTGAAGGCATCCAAACGAACGCTGCCCCAAGGACTTGGAATTTGAACCTGAAGTTGGTTCAGGAATTTTTCCCTTTCGGTGAGATTTTCGGTGGCCGTTTCAAAACCGGCATTCACAGGAACACCGGAACGCTCCTCGTTGATGATGGACGGAAACACATCCCAACTGCCAAAGGCGGCCACTTTATCCTTGCCCTTCGGGGTGTTATTGTAGCGTTCCAAAATGGTGGTATTGGGATTGGGCACCTTATCATTGCTGCGGATGTTCTTGTCATCGGCAGCCCCGGTCAGGATTTCGTTGTAGCCTGGATAGGAAAACCATAGGGTGTTGGTCAGGTCCACTTTGCTCCCCAAGTTCCTGTTGCCGTGCAATTGGCCCATTTTGGAAACTTTGGCCCAGAAAAAGGGCATCAAAGCTTCTCTTCGCTCGTGGGGGGTTTCTTTCCAAAAAGACGCTTTCAACGCGTCCATTTCGTGAACATAGGTTTTATTGCCGATCAATAGGGAATCGGCACCCGTGAAGAGCTCTTGCCAACGGTAGCCATCCAAAGTAATCAAAATGACCTTGGTGTCGGAATCCTGTGCATTGATCTTTAGAAAAGCCGCTAGGGCAACAAAAAGTAATATCTTCTTTTTCATCTTCTATTTGGTTTTGAATGATGCTGTTTCAGACCAATCACTCCAATTGAGGTTTTGATCCCGGTAGCGGACCCTCCAATAATAAGTGGTCCCCGATTTCAAGCGTTTGGTCCTTTCATCGGTAAGATCGTCATTTTTTTGACGGTCTTCCTCATAATACCAGTTTTCATGTTGTTTCCAACTGTCCAGGTCCAATTTTTCAAAACCCTTGGTTTCGGAAACCTGCCAATGGGCGGCGGCATGGAAAGCTCCGTTGATCGGACTTGAAAATTCCCCAGCTTTCAGCATCGTAAATTCCCCTTCCACCGTTTCATTGTTCGTAGGCGAAATCGTTTGTGGTGTTTCGGGTTTCTTTCCCAATCTCCAAATGGTGATGCTATCGCGGAGCTCATTGTCCCTAAACTTGGACTCATTGCCACGACTAATCCGTTTGATGGTAAATTTGGGGTCGTTTCGGTTGCCATCCACTTCCACCATCACAAAACCATATTCGTCTTGGGAAACGGTGAACTCGTCATAATCCCTGCCTTCAAACTCGCCCCAATTGTCTAGGGAGCCCCCCGCGGAGGCCACATTGATCCATAAATGCTTATGGTCTTTGGACTGTCCACGGGAATATCCGTGTGTATGGCCAAAAAAGTGAACGCTTGGTTTTCCGGTCTTTGTGGAGAATTTCTCCAGCATTTTGACCACTTTTCCTGTAGATTCCTCTTCCCCGGGAATCCAAAGCTCCGATTTGTGGGGATGGTGGAGTTGGGCGAAGACAAAATCGATGTTGTTGTCCTTTTCCGTGTCAGCCAACACCTTTTCCAACCACTGGTATTGATCTTTCAAATCCCGATACCCTTCGTTGGAGTTGAGTCCGATCACACGGGTATTGCCGTAATCCTTGTACCACCAATGTTCCGCAAAGGCGGGGGTGCCGTTTTCGGGCAGACTGAAATATTTGAAGTAAAAAATGGAGTTGCGTTCGTGGTTGCCCAAAACTGGATACACGGGCACCTTGGCAAATAATTTTTGGGCGGGGTCAAAAAAGTGTTCCTTCCACTGGTAGTATTCGCTCCCACTGGCCACCAAATCTCCCGGAATCATCACCATGGCCAAATTATCGGGCAATTTGCCGCCGTATTCCTTTTCCAAATATTGAATAATGCCTTGATTGACGACTTCTGAAAATTTATTCGGGTTTTGATGGTCGTATTGCATGTCGCTCATGGCAACAATATTGAACGATTCCTCATCACTGGCAAACGGCGGTGTCTTGAATTGAAAGATTTCCGATTGCGCCTTGCCCGTCCTGACCCGATAGTAATATTCGGTAAAGCGGTCCAGACCTGTCAACTTTACGGTATGTACCCTGGATGCTGAAAAATTGATGCCCTCGGCCTTGCCTTGGGTCTTTTTGCCCAGTTTTGGCGAAGTTCCGTATTCCACAATGCTTTCCTCGCCATGGGTGGTCTCCCACATGATGGTGATGGAATGGGGCTCGGCATCCTGTAGATAGGGTTGTATCAACATCTTTGGCTCCGTTTGGGCCATCATCGGGGCAATGCCCACAAATAGGTAGATCAGTAGTTGGTTGATTTTTTTCATTAGGCTATGGCGTTGGTTTTTAAAAAGGCTTCGTTCAATATTTCCAGGGCTTTTTCCAGTTCTTCCCTGGATATGGTCAAAGGCGGGGAAAGTTGCAATACATTTCCTTTGGAAACTTTGAAACTCAACCCATTTTTCAGGCATTCATACATGATTTCCTCAGCTTCGGCGGTCGCTTTTTCCTTGGTGGTCCGATTGGTCACCAATTCGATGCCCCATAAAAGCCCGACTCCTCTTACATCTCCAATTAGAGAGTATTTTCGGTGCATTTTGTAAAGGGCCTTTTTCATGAATTCCTCATCTGCCTTTACTTTTTGCAATAGATTTTCTTCTTCGATGATTTCCAAAAGGGTCAATCCGGCGACAGATCCCAACGGGCTTTTTTCGTGGGTGTAATGCCCCAAGGAGATATGCCCGAATCGATTGTACTCCTCTCGGGTAACAATGGCCGCTTGGGGAACAATACCCCCGCCCAAGCCTTTGCCCAGACAGAGAATGTCCGGTTCAATACCGAAAAGTTCGTAAGCGAACATTTTTCCGGTGCGCCCGAAAGCAATCGGGATTTCGTCCAAAATCAACAGCACCCCATATTTATCACAAAGTTCACGGGCTCCTTGCCAATAATTGGCGGATGGAATCTGCACATCGGTGTTGCGAATGGTCTCGGCCAAAAAGGCACCGACCTCATCGTCTTTGGACAATACGTGCTCCAAATATTCCAAGGCTTTTTCTTCATTCCCTTCAAAAATACCGCGATAGGTTATAGGAGGCGGAATGCGCTCCACTCCTGGCATCAACGGCCCCATATGCTCTTGAAAAATGGATTCGCCTCCTACGCTGATGGCATCCAAGTTGGCACCATGGAACGAATCCCAAAAAGAAACCACCTTATGTTTTCCGGTCACCGCACGGGCCAACTTCAAGGCAATGCTAATGGAAGAGCTGCCATTTGGGGTAAGCAAAATACGGTTCAGGCCTTTTGGGGTGTAGGACGTCAATTTCTCCGCAAACTGGATGGCCTTTTCATTGGTATACCTTCGGGTTGAAAACGTGAGCTCCTGAAGTTGTCCCATGAGCGCACTCACCATTTTGGGATGTGAAAATCCTACTTGGTGCACATTGTTGCCATGGAAATCCAGATAGCGCTTCCCTGAAATACTCTCCAAATAAGAACCTTCGCAATTTTTCAAAACGTCCAAGCACGGGGTGGACATGGATTGGTGCAAAAAGTATTTGGCATCCTTTTCCAGCAGTTCCTTGGTCTGGTCGTTCACTTCTTCCTTTAACCATTCGCTCCTTGCAGAGGTAAGGTTGATGTCGCCTTCCACAACAGATTCTGCGTTGTGCCTATCGTGCTTCATATGGTTGATTTTATGCTATTTTTCCCTGTACAAATGGTTGGCAGGAATGATCTGCTTGGGAATAGTGGCACCTTGGTATTTCACATCCAAGTGGTAGCCTCCACCGCCGTTAAAATATTCAATCCTGATCAAATGTTTGCCCTTGGTCAATTCCACACCCTCTCCGCGTTCCATAACGCCATGGTCGCCGTCGTTGTCCACCACTAATTTTCCATCCACGTAGAGTTTGCTCCCATCATCGCTGTTGGTAAAAAACCCATATTTCCCCTCTTCGGGAATGTCCAAATAACTCTCCAGCACCAAGGCCACTTGTTCTTGTTGGACACCTTCCATCAATATCGCTTTCGGGGAGAATTCTGTCACAAAACCTTCTTTTACAGGTTTCAAGGTAGCGAAATCGGGTAATTTGTCCATCCCTTCGCCATAATAAAAGGTATAGGCAACAGGATCTTCTTTGGTTTCAGAAACCAATCGGAAATTGGCCTCTGCAACGGTGCTCACCAATTGGCCATCTTGAAAAATCCCCGCTTTGACAATTTCTGTTTGATTCAGGTAGAAAGTATCTTGATAGACTTTACTGTTCTCCATAGTCGGAACAGCGTTGCCAATAGTATACCTGATTTCACCCAGATTGTTCGGATTTTGCATCACCACGGCCACCGAATCTGCCTTAAAAACACCTCCTGCTGGTTCAAAATGGCCTGCGTCGGGAAGAATCTTGGGTTTGGCGATCCGTTCTTTTCGTTTATATATCAAATTGGGTTTTTCGTTGCCAATAAAAGCTCCTTTTACTGGTCTCCCGATCCACGATTGGGGTGTTTGCAGTCCCATGGCATAGGCCACGGTCGGTGCATTATCATATTGGTACACGGTCTCTTCAATTTCGTACCCTTTTTTGATGCCGGCCCCAAAAAGAATGAAGGGAATCTCCATTTCGGCCAAGCTTTCACCCCCGTGCCCAAAACCGATTCCTCCATGATCTGCAGAAACGATGAACAGGGTCTTTTCGAAAATGCCCACTTCTTTGGTGGCATTGACAATCTCCATGATCAAGGAGTCGGCCTTTTCCACCGCTTTGAAATACTCAGGAGTTCCATGGCCCAAGGCATGGCCTGCATGATCTACATGGTCCAAATGCACAAAAGTGAATTTTGGGGTGTGCTCCTTAATGTAGTTTACCGCTTCTTTTGTGGTATTGTCCTCGTGGTCGCCGTCAATGTCGAAATCCACATCCTCTTTTTCGAACAAGCGTCCAAACCCATCCCAATCGTAAATGGCCCCTACATGGGCATCGGGCTGTTGGTCATGGAACAAGGTGAAAATGGTAGGAAAGGTTCCATTTTTGGTCGCCACTACGGAGGGCAACTGGTGGTCGAACTTTTCCCATCCGTTCGAGGTGATGCCGTGCTGTTCGGTATCGGCACCCATGATCATGCTGGCCCAATTGGGGCTGGAGCTTGAGGGCAGCACAGAACGGGAATGCATGGTGGCCGCTCCGTTCTGGATCATGGAATCCATCATGGGCGTATGTGCCATTTGAATGCCGTTGGGACTCATCCCGTCCACACCAATGATCACAATGTGTTGTATATCAGCATTATTCTCCGTGTTTTGAGAACAACCCGATAAAACCACCGTAGCCAAAGTGGTCGCAAAAAATACGTTTTTCCACATGTATTTGTATGTTAACAACAATGGCTGCCCCGTTTCCAGGGCAACCATTTGTCGGTTATTTAATGATTGAATCGTTTTAATACCTGTTTCCAGTTTCCCACCAACCCGGGGTATTGATGTTATCACCTTCACCGCCCATGGCCTGGACCGCTGCATCGTAATTGGCCTTGTTCAAGGTCTGTTCTGAGGAAGGATACAGGAAGCGAACGGGATAGCGTCCTCCGTTCAAATCGTCTGGGCCGGTTTCCAAAGCGGGTAGTCCGGTCCTTCTGTAATCCATCCAACCTTGATAATCCACATTCCAAAGCGCTATGGTCTTTTGGGTCAACAATAATTCCAAAGTGCCATCGTATTGTACCGTTGGCCCTGCCAAATAGGTGTCGATGTCCGCATCTAGAACTCCCCAGTAGGACAGACTGGCTCTTATACCTTCATTATAATAGGTTTCGGCATTTCCTGTGATAAACCCTCTTTCTGCAGCTTCGGCCAAGATGAACTGTACTTCCGAATTTTTCATGATGTATGCCTGGGCAGCCGTTCTTGAAAAATAGAACAGTTCCACATCCAAGCGGCTTGGGCTGAATTGGTCATCATAGGCACGGGCATTGTCCTGATTGAGGCCGATGGGTATTCCCACCCATTCGCCATCACTGTTGCGGTCGAACCAGATATCCAATCTTGGATCGTTGAAGTTTTCAAAATAGCCCAATAAAGTGGTACATAAACTCTTTTCATCGAACCCACCGATACGACCTGTGCTTTCGGGCCAAGAGTCGGCATTGGATGTACCACTGTATACCAAAACTGCATTGTCATCATTGGTGCTGATGTAGTTTCCAGCGTTGACGATGGCCTGCATTTCTGCCGAAACATCCCTTCTTTTCGAAATTCGCATCAAATAGCGGAGTCGGAGTGAATTGGCCAATTTTCTCCATTGCGCTGCATCGCCATCATAGATGACATCGCCTGTTGACCCTGTAATGGTCTCGCCTTTGGCCAGGGCTGCATCGGCATCTGCCAAATCTTGGAGCACGCCGTTGTACACGGTTTCCTGGTCGTCATATTTTGGGGTGAAAATGCCCGAACTTTCCCCGGACATGGCCTCTGTGTAGGGTACATGGCCATAAAGATCTGTAAGATTGGCAAAGCAAAGGGCGCGCATGGTCAGGGCAATGCCTTCATAGGTGGCATTCTGTGTGCCTTCGGCCCTTGAAATTTCCAAAATATCATTGATCTCGGGCAAATAGCTGTAAAACAGGTTCCACATTCCCTGATCTCCCCAGTCAAACTGGCTAAAACCGGGAAAGTTGTTCTTGGCCATCAACTGGGTAATGGTGTTTCCGTCGCTGTAGCCCTCTTGGGTAAGCTGCCTGGTAAGTTCGGAGGTCACGGTGGACAACAACAGGTTGGCACTTACTTGTTCAGGGGCGTTGGGGTTGGAGTTGATTTCCTCAAAATTTTCCGTACAGGAAACCAAAACGCTTCCTGCGAACAATAGTGATGTTATGACGTTTGATGTTTTCATCTTCTTGATTCTTGGGTATTAAAATTCTACGTTTAGGTTCAGACCGAAGCTTCTGGTGCTTGGCAGGGCCATATCCTCTACCCCGGGAACAATGGAGCCACCGGACAAGGAAATGGTCTCGGGATCTACATGGTCGTTCTCTGTCCACAAGGCCAGGTTACGACCGACCAATGCCACGGATGCCGATTTCAGCGGGGTCTTTTCCAATAATTTTCTTGGGAAGGTATATCCCAGTTTCACTTCTCTCAGTTTTACATAACTGGCATCGAACATGGAGCTTTGCTCATTGCTTCTGTTGTACACATGGGAATAGTAATTGGAAGCATTCACACTGGTGGTGTTGGGGGTGTATGACCCGTTTCCGTTGTCAATGACACCTTGTGCAACAATTCCTGATTCACGTCCGGGAACCGTAAAGTCCAGCATCCCTGTTGTTCCTCCAATGGCCACTGTTCTGGAATGGTAAACACCTCCCTGTCTCCAATCGAACAAGAATCCAAACCTAAAATTTTTGTAGCTAAAGCTGTTCTGGAAACCGACCATAAAATCTGGATTGTAGTTCCCCAAGTTTCTGAGTTCATTGCTTCTGATGGGAAGACCGGAATTGGGATCAATGATCCATTGTCCATAATAAGGACTGCTCTTGTCGGTTACCTGTTCGAAACCAGTTCCGTACAGATCTCCCATACGGCCACCTACCTCGGCTACCACTTGCAGATAGTTGGATTTCACCAAATAACTATCCAACCCTTCGGTAAGTTCCTTGACCTCTCCACGGTTGGTGGTAAAGTTGATGTTCGTATCCCAGCTAAAGCTGTCGGTTTGAATTGGTGTTGCGGTCAGGGTGATCTCCAAACCTTTGTTCTCCACTTCCCCGGCATTGATGACCCTGCTACTATAACCTGATGTATTGGAAACCGGAAGGGAAAGTATCTGGTTGTTGGTCACCGATGTATAGGCGGCTACGTCCAAGCCCAGTCTGCTACCAAAGAACCTCACATCGGCACCTACCTCAAAGGAGTTGGTACGTTCGGGTTTCAAATCGGCCAACTTCAACTCGGAAGGTGAATACACCCTTGAAAAACCATTGAACGTGTTTCCAAAACCGTAGGTGGCGGCCAAATTGTAGGAATCCGTATCGTTACCCACACTGGCCCAACCTCCCCTAAGTTTTGCAAAGCTGATGGCTTGGGGCATGGTGAACATATCGGAAAGGATAAAGCTCAATCCCACGGAGGGGTAGAAGTAGCTGTTGTTGCCATCGGGCAATGTGGAGGACCAGTCGTTACGTGCGGTCACATCCAAAAATGCATAGTCTTTGTAGGAAACGTTCGAGAAGGCATAGAGACTGTTCACGGTAAACTTGCCGTCATAATCGCTCTGTGTCAACGGTTCAGCAGCATTCCCAAAATTGTAGATCCCAGGAATGGACAGTGAGTTGGCACTGATCCGTTGGTACCTGTTCTTTGCAGAACGGTGGTTTCCACCAAACGAAACACCGAAATCAAAATCTTGATTGATCTCCGTGTTGTAGGCCAACAAGAAATCCGTGTTCTGCTCGTAGGCATAAATAAAATCCTCCCGATACTGTCCGTTGGGGAAACGCTGGGTGGAATAGGCCCTTTTGCGCCTGTCCAATTCGTTGGAATAATCGAACCCGGAACGCAGCATGAAGCTTAATCCTTTGGCCAATTGTATATCCGCCCTCAGGTTGGTGATCAAACGGTCCTTGTTAAAGGCGTTGGTATTTTCGAAAACCGTGAAGAACGGGTTATCGTGATAGTTGTAGTTGTAGTTGAATTGCTGCACCCCTTCCAGACCGGGCTGCCAGTAATCCCTTAAACTGTTCATGTTGATGTGGCGGCCAAACCAGATCCATAGGTACATTACGTTCTCGGTACCGTAGGAGTTGTTCGGACGGTTGCGTGAATTGGAATTGATGTAGTTCATGGAACCGGTCACCTTTAACCAATCGGTCAGGTTATAGGACCCGTTCACTTGATAGGTCCTTCTTTTAAAGTTGGAATTCGGGATTACACTCTCACTCTGAAGATCGGTGAAGGACACCCTGAAATTCCCGTCCTCATTCCCCCCGGTAAGGGCAATGTTGTTGCTCAGTGTAAAACCGGTCCTGAAGAAATCGTCAATATTACTTGGTTGCGGTGAAAAGGGAGTGGCGATGATCTCATCGGCAAACGTGCCATCGGGGTTTCTTGGCCTTACATGGACATCTCCTGCACGCAGACCACTTGTGGTGGGGCTATCGTGCTGCGGGATCAGTTGTCCATTCAAGGCAGGGCCCCAGCTTTCATCCACGTGATCATTGATCCCACCGGTCAAGGAACGGTTCTGGCCACCATCATTGAAGGCAAACTGACCATTGGATCCCTGTCCATAGCGGTTCTGGTATTTTGGCAAGGTCAGAAGGTCTTCAAACGTGGTATTGTTGGTGTATGTAACACCGATTCCTTTGGAACCCTTCCCTGATTTGGTAGTGATCAAGATGACGCCATTGGCTCCCCTGGAACCGTAAAGTGCGGTGGCATTGGGGCCTTTCAGCACGGTCATGGTTTCCACATCGTCCGGGTTGATGTCCATGGCACCGTTGCCATAATCAACGCCCATGTTGCCCTCGCTTCCGGTATTGTTCACATTGTTGTTCACGGGGATACCATCGACCACAAATAACGGGGAATTGGCATTTGGACTGGGGTTCAATGAGTTTTCACCCCTGATGATGATCTGCGAAGTGGACCCAACGCCCGAGTTCCCGCCCGTGACCTGCACCCCGGCCATTTTACCGGCCAGTGAGTTCACTACGTTGGTCTCCTTTGCCTCAGATATTTCCTCCCCGGAAACTTTCTGCACGGCATAGGCCAGCTTCTTGGTCTCCCTTTGGATGCCCAAGGCCGTTACCACCACCTCATCCAATTGTTGTGAATCGGGTTGCAGCGAAATGGTTGCGGAGGTCTTTCCCGTTGTGTCAAAATCTTGGGACACATATCCTATATAGGATATCTCCAATATTTCACCTCCTTGCGAAAGTTCAATCTGGAAATTTCCATCAAAATCAGTGGCCACACCTGCGCTACCACCTTTTACAACCACCGATGCCCCTGGCAGCGGCACGTTGTTCTCATCCACCACCTTTCCTGAAAAGGTGCCTTGCGAATAGCCTATGATACTTACGGTAAAGGCAAGTAAAAACGCTACGATTGATTTTTTCATTTGTTGAATATTTGTAAAAATTGGTTAATTATTTATCAACAAATATCCAACACAAGAGTTAAGGCATGCCTTTGTACAGATTAAAAAAAGGATATGGAATGGTTAAAAGAATCCTTTGAATGTTAGGTAAACATTATTTACAAATATTCACTTTTTAAACTGCTTCAAAAACAGTACTTTTCAATGTTTCTTGGGCTTACTGCGCAGTTTACGCCGTATTTTTAGTATTTATGGATATTGAAAATGGACACACCTATTAAAGACATATCATGGAAGATTATCTCATCGGCATAGGAAAGCGGATCAAGGAAATCCGAAAGGGCAATAAAAAGACCATCAGTGAAGTTGCCATCGATGCTGGGGTGACCGCCGGGCTCATTTCCCGCATCGAAAACGGAAGGACCATTCCCTCCCTGCCCGTGTTCCTGAAGATTGTGGGTGCACTGGGGACCGAAATGACCGCATTTTTTGATGGGATGCCCAAGGTGAACGGCCAAAATTTCCTGGTTTCCCGAAAGGACGACCACACCCTTATTGAAAAGGAGGATGAGGCGATAGGGTTCAGCTACAGTTACATTTTTGGAAAGCAATTGAACTCGGTAGGGTTTGAAAGTGTATTGCTGGAGGTAAAGCCCAATTCCAAACGTGAGAAGGTGGTCACGGATGCGTTTGAGTTCAAATATGTGCTAAGCGGGGAATGCTATTATGAGATCGGGGACCAAGAGGTGCTGCTCCAAGAAGGGGATTCCATTTTCTTTGATGGCAGAATCCCCCATGTTCCAGTAAATCGGGGCAACGTGGCCTCGAAGATGTTGGTGGTCTATTTCTTTATTTGATCAAGGGAACAAAACCTTGACCAGTTCGCTCAAGGAATCGAGAATCATGGTCGGGTGAGCAGTCTCCAATTGCTCACGGGTCTGAGCTCCCGTCAGTACTCCCACGGTGATGCCGCAATTGGCGTTCTTGCCCTCTTCAATATCTATCACGGAATCGCCGGCTTTGAGCACCTGTCCTGAATCTGTTATTCGGAACATTTCCATGGCCTCGTCTATCATTTCCGAAGAAGGCCTTCCCTGCTCCACATCATCGGCCGTGATGAGGCCATCGATCTGAAGTCCAACGACCCAGCCCAATTTATCCAAAAGGGACTGTGCTGTTTTCCTATCATAGCCCGTGTTGAGCACGACCTTCACCCCATGGGCCTTTAAAACCCCGAACAGTTCCTCAACGCCATCGTAGGATGTCACTTCAAGGTTTTCATAAGCCTCTTTCAGCAGCACTTTGAAATCTTCAAAAACGGCCTTGGCATCCACCCCATTGGTTTGCGTCTCTTCCAGGATATCGGATATGGCCTTGAACTTTTCCTTTCCGGCGCCAAATTCCAGAACGGTGTCCAATGTGACCTCTACTCCTGATCGGGCCAATGCCTTCCTGACGGTTTTGTACACTACATTATCCTCGTTCACCGTGGTGCCGGCCATATCAAAAACCGCAAGTTTTATTTCCTTCATAAATTGATTCTCTCTTTATTAAAAATAGTTGCAATATTCTTTTTGGAAAAACCCGCACTTCCGGTCATGCCCTTACCACCAATTCCGGTGACAATGTGGATATGTTCGTCAATGGTCGTTTGAAAAATATCCTTTGTTTTGCACTGCGAATACATCCCATACCATCTTCTGTGTATCTCGTAAGTAGGGAGTTCCATTATTTTTTTGGCCTCTTCCAGCATGAAATGATCTATGTCCATATCCAGGTCATACCCAAGGTCTTCCATGTGGTCCACATCGGCATATTGATGCGAATCGCCCAAGATCACCGAACCGTCCACCGCCTGCTTGAAAAGGATGTGTACTCCCCATTTTTTTTGAAGGCTGTCCGCCGGCTCATTTTGCTTTACTTGTGCAAATGATGGACATTCATGGAACGCCTCGTACCTTCGGATGGACCACCCGGTCAAGATGGAACCTTTTAAGGAATAGCTTTTCTGCGGCTTGGTCTGCATCATCTGCAATTTGGACACTTCCAGATCACTCTGGGCAAACACTTCGGGATATAGATTTTTAAAATCACTGCCATTGCAGATGATGACTTTTTTGGCCAACACAGTTTCATTTCCGGTGCTCCTCACCGTTGTCCAATCCCCGTTTCTTTCGCAGGACACGGCGGTGAAATGAGTCTTCATGGTCAATCCCTTTTGGGTCGTCAAATACTCTTGTAGTCTATGGATCATGGTCCTTGGTTCCACGGTGACCTCATCGGGAAAAAAAAGTCCGGCCTTCACATATTCCTTTCGCAGTCCCGGGTACCGGTCCAGACATTCACCTTTGGTGAGCATTCGGGAAGCATAGTCATTGTTGTTGTTTATGGCCCTGAGCTCTACCAAAAGCTGTTCCTCTTCTTCGTTGGAGGCCAGATAGACCGTTCCGTTTTGGCGAATGCTGATGTCAAACTGGGATTGGATATCCTTATAGATGCGGAGGCTCTCCCTACCCAATTTTTGCCATTTGGAGTTCATTCCAGATGGTACCACCTGCCCAAAATTTTGGGTGGTCGCCCCTTGCGGATAGGCATCTTTTTCCAGCAAGCAGACCTTAAGGCCCAGTTCCAGTGCGTGATAAGCATGAAAAGTGCCCAAAATGCCCCCGCCCACTATCGCAACATCGTATCTATTGTCCATAATCCAATTGTTTGTTGGTCTGTTCAGATTTTCGTCTTGCCCCAAAATGAAGGAACAGTACGATGGTAATTCCTATACCGATAAGTGCCACGGCATATGTGCCATACACAAAGAAATTCAGCCAGGATAGTTTGGCCTGTCCAAAGTTTTTGTACAGCAATACCAGAACACTCCCCACATACCCGAAGGCATCGGCAATATAGATCAGAAAACCTGAGTTTCCCTTGATTTTAAAGGTGGCTATGAATCGGTCAAAAAAGAGACAGTTGAAGGGCACATAACAGATATAGAGCCCAAAACCTGTGCAGACCATCCATAGAAAAGAATCCAAGACTCCCATTTGGAACATCAACGTGGAGATGCCAAGGACCAATGCCCCCAACAAGAGCAGTAAGTGATAGGTCAACAAGGCTCGATAATTGTCCTTGATGTAAAAAATGGACCCAATGATCACGAGCACCACAATGGCGATGATGATCTCCGATGTGGAAAATACCGAAATGTCCCCTTGGTACCCAATGCTGTCCCAAAGCTCGCGGGCAAAGTTGTCCCTAAAATCCCTGAAAGCGGTAAGAAAAGTATAAAACACGACCACCAACAGCAGAGGAAAAAAGAATTGCTTGACCAAATGTTTCCTGTCCGCTCCCGTCATAGGCACACGCTCAGTACGTGATTCAATGTCCTCTGCAGTGGGCGGTGGTACTTTTTGCAATAGGTAAGCGCACAGCAGCAGGGGCAGAAAGAACATCGCACCTGTGACGGAGGGCATCCAAAACTCGCTCACACCCCAAAAATCCATCACAGAAAGCCCCACCGACTTGACCACCCCGCTGGACACGATAAAACTGGCACATAGCACAACGCCCAAGATATCGGTAAACTTTCTTCCTTCGATATAGGAGAACACAATGCCCCAAATCATCCCCAAGGGAAGGCCATTCAGGAACATGAAAACGAGATTATAGGGTGCAGGGACAAGGGCGAACAAAATGAGCGACAGTTCGGCCAATAGGATCAATGCGATGAAAAAAAACAGTCTTTTGTTGGATTTGAGTTCTGATATGATCTTTATCCCCACAAATTTGGAGAGGGCATATCCCAAAACCTGTGCTATGACCAACAAAATTTTGTAGTTGATTCCCATAAAGGCCATCCCCTCAAAAGTGGCAACCGAAAATGGCTTCCTAAAAGCGTACATGCAAAAATAGGCGCCAAAAGCTGCGAGCGATGCGTGGAGCACAAAGACCAAGCTTGACCGTTTTTTGAGCATATTTTAGTTGAAAAAAAGTTTACAAATACTAAAATTATTTTTCAAATAACTCAAATTAGTATAAACCCATCTTCTCTTTAAGATTAAAAAAAGGTTAGCAATAAACAGATGGTCTCCCCACCCTCATTTTTTATAAAAATGGCCCATAACTTTAAAGAGTAGATCCAATTCTGTAATGGAAACCTTAAGCACCTGATTATTGACGGTCAACCGTATTTTGGAAAATTCCGATTATATTAGCAGGCAAGAGACCGTCATACCCCTCTTGAATTTTGAAACGGCTTGCACTCAAAAAGAGGAGACGATCATCGGAGTTATTTGAAATACAAATGACCAATTTAATTAACAGAACAAACTAACCCTTTCGGCCTTTCACCTTGGGCCAAAAAATCAAAATGTAACACATGGCACTTATCTCATTTTTAGGATTTACGCTTCTGGTGGCGTTCATTTCCTGGTGGTCCGTCAGAAAAACGGACGAAACATCTTCTGATGGCTATTTTTTGGGCGGAAGGAGCCTGACTGCCGGAGTCATTGCCGGCTCATTGCTCTTGACCAACCTTTCGACCGAACAGATTGTGGGCCTCAATGGTAGCGCCTACAAGGATGGACTGTCGGTAATGGCCTGGGAGACCTTGGCCGCATTGGCCATTGTGGTAACGGCCATGTTCCTGTTGCCCCGTTATTTGAAGGGTGGCTTGACCACTGTTCCGCAATTCTTGGCCAAAAGGTTCGATACTACCACCAAAACCATTACTTCGGGACTGTTCTTGACGGGTTATGTTGTGGTGCTTCTCCCAGTGATCTTGTATTCAGGGTCCGTGGCCATCAGCGGAATGTTCGATGTGCCCCAATTGCTCGGTGTTTCGGATTCCACGGCATTGCTCATCTGCATTTGGGGCATCGGTATCGTGGGCTCCATTTATGCGGTTTTTGGAGGACTGAAGGCCGTGGCCGTTTCCGATAGTATCAATGCGATAGGCCTCATCATTGGAGGATTGCTCATTCCGGTATTTGGATTGATCGCCATTGGTGATGGCAGTGTCTTGAACGGCTTGGACACCTTGATGGCAGCAAATCCGGAACGTTTCGATTCTACCGGAAATCCAGGGCAGGAAGTCCCCTTCTCGACAATTTTTACGGGCATGATGTTGGTCCAATTGTTTTATTGGGGGACCAACCAGCAGATCATTCAAAGGGGATTGGGTGCGAAAAACCTGGCCGAAGGACAAAAGGGGCTTTTATTGGCCGCCTTTTTAAAGATCTTGGGGCCCATTATCTTGGTCTTGCCCGGAATGATCGCTTACTATTATTTTGAAGGCGGATTGTCCAGCAGTGACTTGGCCTATCCCGAACTGGTAAGGGCCGTATTGCCAAAACCCTTGATGGGCTTTTTTGCCGCCGTGCTCTTTGGGGCTATCCTGAGTTCCTTCAACAGTGTGCTCAACAGTTCGGTGACGCTTTTCGGCATCGACATCTACAAGCAGCACATCAACAAGGAGGCTTCCGAAATGACCATCGTGAAATATGGAAAGATCTTTGGGATCTGTTTGGCACTGGCCGCCATGTTCATTGCGCCGCTGATTGCCAATGCCGGTAGTCTTTTCAATTATTTACAGGAAATCAACGGTATTTATAGCATCCCCATCTTCACCATCATTGTAGTGGGATATCTGACCAAAAGGGTCCCTGCCATTGCGGCCAAAATCGGCATCCTCTCAGGTTCCATTTTATACATCATCAGCCAGTTCATCGTGGGCCCAAGAATGGTGGCCAATGCCTTGGCGGAGGCCAAGGCAAACGGTGTCACGGATCCGGAAGCACTGCACATGGTGGAAGCGGGTGCCTATCCGCATTACCTCCACGTGATGGCGATACTGTTCATCACCAACATCATTATCATGCTCATCATAGGCAAGATATATCCAAGAAAGGAACCTTTCGAACTGGAATACACCAAGCAAGTGTCCATAGAACCATGGAAGCACGTCAAATTGGCCAGTGCCTTCATTTGTGTGGCCGTGATTGCCATCTATGTGTATTTTGCCAAGTAGTCACTATAAAAGATTTTACAAAAAAGCCCTGAACTTTCGTCAGGGCTTTTTTATTGCTGTAGGATACTTTTTAGGAAATGTTCTTTGTATGCCCGGCCGAGGGGAATTTTTGAGCCGTCCGTCAACAATACCATGTTGCCGGATATCCGGTCTATCTTTTGGGTGTTGATGATGTGGGATTTGTGTACTTGGTAAAACTGGCCAGCCCCAAGAATGTCCAACCAATGGCGTAGGGGTTCATTGGAAAGGATCTTTTTGTTCTTTAGATGGATCTCGGTATAATCGGAATCCGAGGAAATGGTGTAGATGTCCTTCACCAAAACCTTGATGTGCTCATGACTGGATTTCACATAGATTTCGCTAATGGGTGCATTCCCATTGCCCGATGCACCGTTCTCCTGTTTTGCCCCTACTTTGTTCACTGCCTGTAAAAACCGCTGGAAAGAAAATGGTTTCAACAGATAGTCCACTACATTGAGGTCATATCCTTCCAGGGCGTATTCGGAAAAAGCGGTGGTCAAAATCACCTGTGGCGGCTCTGGGATGCTCTTCAGAAAGTCCAATCCATTGATCTTGGGCAAATGGATGTCCAGAAACATAAGGTCCACCGGCTCGGCATTCAAGAACTGCATGGCCTGGATACCGTCGGAAAAGACCCCTACAAGTTCCAAGGCAGGTACTTCATCAATGAACTTCTTAAGGATCCGTTGCGCTGGTGGTTGGTCCTCAACAATGATACATCTCATACGGCTATATTTTTTCCAGTTCCAGTCTCAGGTATACTTCGTAGCTGTTATCCTTCTCTTTGATCTCCAATAGATGTTTCTTGGGATACAAAAGCTCCAATCGTTTCTTTACGTTCTTGAGACCTATCCCCTTGGCCACGGTATCAAGACTGGGCACGGTTTCAAAATTGTTCTTACAGTGGAACTCCAGAACAGGGCCTTTCATCTGCACCGAAATGTCGATCTCGATGTTGGAGGACTGTCCCGATTGGCTGTGTTTGAATGCATTTTCTATGAACACAATCAATATCAAAGGGGCTATTCGGTGCTCCCCTTCCATCTCGCCCACTTCGAATCGGACATTGCCCCTGTCCTCAATCTGTAATCGGTACAGCCGGATAAAGTTGCCCAGTTGTTCCAGTTCCTTTTTTAAAGGTACGAACTGTTCCTTGGATTCGTACAGCATGTACCGCAAAACACCACTCATCTCCAAGATGATCTCCGGGGTCTTTGGGGAGTTCTGCAATGCGTAGGAATAGAGATTGTTCAGGTTGTTGAACAAAAAGTGTGGGTTGATCTGTGATCGCAGGAACTGAAGCTCGCTTTCCTGTATGGTACTTTGCAACTCATCTATCTGGTCTTGTTTCTGCAAGGCGTCCCAGCCAAATTTACAACCGGAAAGAATGAACATGACCGGCAACACGCCCAACAACGAAATATAAATGCCGGGGAAAGTGGTCGCCCGTTTGGTATTGGGGAACATGATGGGCTCCATGATCAATTCCTCTATGGCTATGACTGCCACGACCACCACTATGAACCCGAGAAAAAATTGCCAGTATTTTTTCCTGTAGAGAAATCTTGGCATCAAGAAATAGGTGACCACTATAGTCGCAGCACTATAGAACAGCAAAAAAATAGCCTTGTGTACAACGATGCCCCCCTCTACCCTGTCAAAAGAAAAAAACAGCAGGACAAGAACATGGAGCACTATCTGAAAAAGAAGTTCCTTTTTGGAAATCAATGCCTTTCAATTAATTCAAAATCAAATCTATGCATTAAACCTCTTTTTAAAAAAAACAGGTTTATGAACAGCATTATTATTCCCCCCAACGACAATTTGTGGCGTGTTTTTCACCATGAATCGGTCGGTCACGGGACCAGCCCTGTTGTTTGTGGAAAATAGTTCCTGGCCATCAAAAAAATGCCCAAATTGGATATGGTTTTTTGCTGTTGGATACAGCATATTCCTAATATCACTATTTTTCAGAACAATTTGACGACACCACTAACACTAAATTTTACACTATGAAGAAAACAATCATTGCACTTGCGTTTTTGACAGGTCTGTTTGCGACTGCGCAATCCTCATGGAAATCCGACAAATCACATTCCAAGGTCGGTTTTGCCATTACCCACTTGATGATATCCGAGGTAGAGGGCCATTTCAGTGATTTTGACATCACGGCGACCGCATCCGATACGTTTGGGGATGCCGAATTTATGGTCGATATCAAGACCACTAGCATCGATACCGATAACGAAAGGAGGGACAACCATTTGAGAAGTGCGGACTTTTTTGACGCCGAAACGTATCCCTCCATCACCTTCAAAAGTACCGGTTATGAGAAAACAGGGGACAAGACCTTTAAATTGACAGGGGACCTTACCATGCACGGGGTCACCAAACCGATTACCCTCGAAGGTAAGGTGAATGGTGTCATCACCGATCAGCGCAGCCAAAAACTAAAAGCGGGACTCAAACTGACCGGCACCATCAACCGATTGGATTTTGGTGTTGGCGGGGAAACCGCTTCCTTGGGCGACGAGGTTGACCTGACCATCAATCTGGAAATGGCACAACAATAACAATCAATACTATTTTGAGGAGAAAGGTTGGTCCATGGCCACCTTTCTCCATTTATTTTTATTCTTATGGGAAGAAAATCCGAAAACACGTTTAGGGAGTTCCATCGCTATCTGGGGTTCTTTTTGGCCGGGATCATGGCCGTTTATGCCATCAGCGGCATTGTGCTGACGTTCCGAAATACGGATTACATGAAAAGCGAGGTGCAGGTGATCACCACCTTGGAACCCAACCTCAATGAAGAGGCTTTGGGTGCCGCATTGCGGAAACGTGGCTTCAAAGTGGACAGAACAGAGGGCGATATCGTGTATTTTGAAGGGGGCACATACAATATGGAAACCGGAGAGGCTTCCTATACCGAAAAACGTTTGCCAAAGATCCTGGACAATATGAACAAGCTACACAAAATGCATTCGGGCCACCCTTTGTTCTGGCTGGGGATTTTCTTTGGGGTCGCCTTATTGTTTTTTGCGGTTTCCGCTTTTTTTATGTTCCGGCCCAGCGCCCCGATCTATAAAAAAGGACTGTACTTTGCCGTAGCGGGATTTCTGTTGACGGTTGTGTTGTTATTGGTTTAGAGGGAAAGACATTCAACAAAAAAGCCCACTCCTTTTGGAATGGGCTTTCATTTCTGCTCCCCCTCTTGGGCTCGAACCAAGGATTTTAGGGAATTGATTACCAAAGCCTTACAATGTATCTGTTTTTTAGTTATCCGAATTGTCTGCCTATTTTTACTTAAATTACATCTTTAAAGTTAAAATTCATAATGAAATTGAATACTTTACAATTGGTGCTCGGTATAATATTTGCCATTATACTTTCCGGAATAGGTTGGAAAATAAATCAAAGTTCCGATGAACGTCAAGATAAATTGGAAGATAATCTCTTAATTGAAAGGCTCATAGAACTAAGAAGGGTTTATCCTAGTTTAAATAAAAAGGAATTTTTAACTCTTGCTGCTAATCGGCTGAGCATCCCAAAAAAACGATTGAACAATTTAATTAAAACCATAGATAAGGATGATGAAGATGATTTTCATTTGGCAATGAAATATTATTTGAATGATGACTTTGAAAAAGCACTGCCGATTTTTGACAATCTTTCTTTTTCAAGCCAATCAATAGAAAAACAAGCATTGAGTCTCTCATTTCTAGGAGACATTCAGTTCTATGGATATCATAGCCACGACCCCAAAACATTAAACCTTTATTTGAGAGCATATGAGAAGTTTGAAAAGATTGAATTAAAAAGTTTTTCAGTGGTCCAATCAGAAGCTTACAATAATTACAGAATTGGTGCGCTCGCTAAGCTATTAGGTGACAATAAAACAGCTAAAAAGCATTATGAAAAGGCTATTTCTCAATATAGTCAATTGGTAAAAGAAGATGATATCGTGATAAACTTCTTAGGTCCAGTATATAATGACTTGTATATTCTTGGTAAAAAAATCCCCCTGGGCGAACCCAAAATTTATTATTTAGATAAAGCTCTTGAATACAAGAAAGAAGCCTTTAACAAATACCCTTCCTCGGAAAATTTGAGTTTATACTTAAATTCTATTAACGCAAAGGGAAACTATTATTTGCTAAATGACAACTTGGATTTAGCTGATGTAGAATATAATCTTGGACTTCAGCTTATTAAAAACAATATCAAGGAGAAATTGACTCCACAATTTAAATTAATTAAAGCTAAATTATTAAGTCAACTTTCTGAGTCATACATCACACGGTATAAAGGAGGTAAGAATAATAATGAAGAAAACCTTCTGAAAAAAGCAGAAGATTATTTGACTCAGGCTGAAAGTTTAGTAAGTAAGTTGGAGCTTCAGAATCCTTCGGATAAGTTGACCAAAAGTATTATATACTATGATAAAGGTAGCCTTTATCAGGCTTTAGGAAAGTATGAACTATCTTTAAACAACTACCAAACTTGTTTAGACATAAGAGAAGATATTATCAATGGCAATGCCAATATAGATTTTCATGCTCAATATGCCCATGTCTTATTTGAAATAGCCAAATTATATTCTGAAAATTCTGAAATCAAGGATTGTTCTGAAGCAGAATTTTATGCTGAAAAGGCTAAAAACTTGTATCTGAAAACCAGTAATGCTGATTCAAGTGACAAGAATTGGTTTAAAGAGATTGATAATTATATTGAAAAAAACTGTAGTAAAAGATAATCTGCATGGTCACTCTTTATTAAGATATCTCTAAATATATTTGTCTCTTTTTCTTGCTTTCCCAGACAAGTCCCGCAACTGCACTTTTCTTAAACTAGATTTCTTGAGGTAGATACAACGGATTCATATTTGGCAATTAATCTTCATTTTAAACTCATCAAACCAAAAAGCCACCTCTCTTGGGAATGGGCTTTAATTTCTGTTTCCCTCTTGGGCTTCCTTCGACTTCGCTCAGGATAAACCCTGCGCCTGCGGCATGCAAGTTCTCGTTACAATAGGGCGAAATGAAAAGAGCCACACTTTCGTGCAGCTCTTTTCATTTTTGCTCCCCCTCTTGGGCTCGAACCAAGGACCCTCTGATTAACAGCGTCGCCGAATGGGGTACAAGCAAAATCAAATTTACCTTTATTTAACTGATTATCAATGTTTTAATAAATTTTGATTTCAAACGGAATCAATTGAAACCAAGCTTTTGCGTGCAAATTGCGTGCAAATTTTTTTATAACTTATGTTCATGAACACGAGTATAAAGCTAAGTTTGGACACCCGCAGAATGACCCAAAATGGATGTTTTCCCATCATTTTGAGGCTGACCCATTTTAGAAAAACCACTTCGATCAAAACAGGCCATTATGTCCCAGAAGAATACTGGGATCATCACAGGTGCAAAGTAAAGAGAAATTTTCCAGATGTTGATTCGGTTCACTTAATGAACACCCTTTTATTAAAAAAACAACTTAAGGCACAAGAAGTAATCAATAGACTGGCCGACAATGATCAATTGGATAGGCTAACAGCAAAAGACATTGCCGATAAAATTGTAAATAGAAAACGGTTAAACTCATTCTATGAGTTCGGTCTTCAAAAAGCAGAAGAGCTTATTAGGGAAAAACGAATAGGCACTGCAAGAAACTATTCCGGAATCATAGGAAGACTAAAAGTGTTTACAAACAATAGGGATTTAAAGTTCAATGAACTTAATCTTGAGTTCTTAAAACGGTTTGAAAGGCACCATTTATCAAAGCCAGGCAATACCATCAATGGAATTGCATCTTACATGAGAACGATAAAGGCCATCTACAATAAAGGAATCAAGGAGGGCATGGTGGATGAAGCACTATACCCTTTTAAATACTACACCATAAAAACAAAGCCCACTGAAAAAAGAGCCATTAAGATTGAAAGCATCAAGAAAATACTTGAAATGAAAACCAAGATTGGTTCCAATCATTTTCACTATCGCAACTATTTTATTCTTTCCTATCTGATGTTGGGCATGTCATTTATTGACATGGCATTCCTGAAAAGGGATAATATCATCGATGGTCGTGTTAAATTCCAAAGACGGAAAACAGGTAAACGCTACGATATAATTATAACCGATCAGATTAAACCCATTATTCAGTACTATCTGGACAATCCTAACCCCTCTGGTTTTTTATTACCCATAATTTATCGGGACACTTTGGAGTTGCAGTATAAAGATGCCCAATGGGAACTTAGACGTTACAATATTGGTTTGAAAGAGATTGCAAAAGAATGTGAGATTGAAGAGCGTTTGACTTCCTATGTTTCAAGGCATAGTTTTGCAACCCATGCCATGTTCAAAAAAGTCCCTTTGGAGGCCATATCCGCAATGATGGGACATAATAAACTCAGTACCACCCAAATTTATCTAAAGTCCTTACCAAGCAATGTTCTTGACACTTATCAATTGGAAATTAATTCTATTTAGAAACTAATTCCGATTGCTTTTTAGAGAACCTGAGATTCTTACTTATTGAGCTAAAAGAAATGGTTAAAATCTAAAAATCAATTCAGACAATACTATTGAACTCTTCTGGCTACCACTTCATTTTCTGCACCAGGAATGCCATATAGCACAAGTGAGTCTGAATATATTTCTTTAATTGGGAATACATAACTAAGACGGCCAAGTGTATAGAAGCACAAAAAATAAGTTTCTCCAAACATTTCTATACTACTGTGGTCAAAAGCTATGGGCGGATCGTTAATAATATAGGCATGACCTTGGTTCATTTTTTCACCCAACTTAAATGTCAATTTCTCATTTGGGAATGGGATTCTATAAATTGTGCTATCAAGACTCTTTGCCATATTATTTAAATCTTCTGTAGGTAGAAGGCGGACAAATTTAAATTCGGTATTATCATCCTCTATTTGATTTGGGGTATTTTGAACAAAAATATTATTTCCCAAAAATTCGAATTCAATGGAAATAGTATCTCTTAATATCAATTGGTCATGGGTAATTTCTAATTTTCCCTTATCGTACAACCTATCGAAATTATATGAAAAAATACTGTCTCCAGTTATTTCTATAATGTTGATCAGAGGGTAACTTATGTAATGAGGGATTTTGACCTGCATCCACTTCCCTCTAATATCTTGGGCCATTAAACTCAGTGGAGCAATAATAATTAAACAGAGAAGAACTAATTTATATGATTTCATATTGACCTATACTAACTTGTCAAATCCATAATTGGGATTGCCCCGAATTATTGAATCAGTTTGATGTAAAGGTAAAATCTTTCTGAAAAAAGCGTCCCCAATTGTATTTTCATGCTTGTCGTCTGTGTGTGGCAACCTTATCTTTCCCAGCTTAATCTGTTGAATACTATAGGGTAAATACAAAGAATTCCCAAAAGTCATTTCCAATGAGTTCTGGATTCTTAAAAATATATCCTTATTTCGGTGCTCTTCAGGAGACACCCATACTTCTTTAAGGATTTGTTTTGGCAAATCCTTTTTTAAAAAAGGATGGTGTTCAATGGATTCCTCAATCTCCAATATTTGGATGGTATGGACATTGTCCAACAAACTAACATAGAATTGAATTTGGGTAATGGTCCTTTGACCACCACCCAAATCCATTGAAAATTCTACTTGTCCCCCATAGTTTGGAATAAACCCAAAGGTTATTCCATGTGCATTGTAACCTAATTCTTTACTCAAGGTTTTGAGTACACCTTCTTTCCAAAAGGCATGATAGTTTTCTGAGTTCCCTAATCTATCAAGAATTATCTCCTCGATATTTTTTTTAGGGGTCGTATCTATCCCATAATATTCATCAAGAATACCATACAACTTGGGAAACTTTATTTTTAAAGTACTTAATTCTATATCACTAATTTTTACAAAATTTTACAACTGATTTCACCGATCCAGGACAATAACCAACAGTAGCCGTTGAACCTACTCTAAAACTTGTCAAAAGTAAGTTTAAATTCTTAGTAAGATAATAAGTTAATTCGGCTTCTGTTGGATCTCTATTCAAAATAGCCAAATCCACAGCTACCGCATCAACTGCGGCAGACCATGCTAGTTTTAACCGTGTTGTAGCACGATGGCTCGGTATTTTTATTTCCTTTCCACCAACTCTCTCAAAATTTGGCATTTGCACACAGATATCAGGTATATTATAGGTTGTTGTAGGGCCAATTTTAACCCCAAGAACAACAATGCCCGCCTTTAGGCGTAAGCCAGTCAGTGTGGAATAGAAGGAATCTCCTATGTCGTTCCACTGAATGCCACCACATATTTCATTTACATCCGGGGCAACCAACAACGCTTTCGCAAGGGCTTCACGTTCGCCTTCAACTTTATCGATAACTGCCTGCCTTGACCAGACTCCATAGGAACCTGTTGTAAGGAGTTTGATTTGGCCTTGTAAGTACTCATCACCAAATATATACTGGGCCTTTGGGATACTTGGACTGTATTCCTTTGCCCATTCATTGAGAATATCATCACTCCAAATCATTTGTGGTTTATATTTTGCCAATTGAGATGGCAAACAGCTCAACATTGGACTGGGACAATTTGTATTATTACTTATCAAATAGGCACTCATTTGAAACACTTTGGCCTGCCAACCTAAACTGCGATAATGTGCTACCCGTTTATCACTTATTTTGGTCAGGAGTTTATTACCGTCTTCAGCCATTGCTAATAAACCTGCAGAAAGGGACTTGTTTAAGCCACTCTTGTAAAAAGCATCACCGAACGAGTTTAAAGCGTTGTCCCTAAAATTAGAAGCATAAAATTTTGGTCCAGGCCCACTATCATTGTCATAGTTTCCCAATGAATTTACTTCCATTGCAAATGGTCTTAACTCGTCACAGTACCCACATTCTATCCATTTATTTAAGATTAAATGGTCTTTCTGATATCCCTTTGCTTGATCCGTCCAGTTTTTTGACCAATTGCCATTTTTTACACTGTTATCCATTGCCCTGAGTACGGGGCCACCATTACCATATTTACCCCCTTCATAAAATTTAAAATATTCCCTCTGGGCCGTGGCAAATGAGGTATAGTTTTTGCCCATCTGCCTGTTCATTTCTTTCAAGAGAGTGGTATTTTCCTGCTTTTTCAACCAATCATCAATTTCTTTTCTTGCCAACTGAGAGTATGCGATTTGTGACTCCAACAGTTGTAGAGTGTTGAAATTAACGAACGACAAATTGAAAACAAATTCGTTACCTCCTTCCCCACCCCCAATTGGCTCTAGGTCGACAGGAAGCCTAGCAGTACTCCTATTTGAAACATCAGCTTTCTCCGCATCGATGGCGGCCTGTTTGTTATAATAATGCAGTTCGTACTGGGCATACGTTGATTTTCCTGTTAATAGGAAAAACGAAAGAAATAGTATAGTTGCGTATAAATTCTTCATCTTTCTGTATTTATTTCTTGATTACCAATTTTGTATACAATTTGTCATTGACTTGTACCTGGACAACATAGATTCCTGATTTAAGAGAACCATTGGAAATAGTATGGACATGCTCCCCCGCCATTAGAAAACCATTGGTCATGTCTTCCACTTGGGCACCACCATAATAGTCCATTAGCCTCACTTGTACGTGGGCATCAGCCTCCAGCTCATAATAGATGAGAAGGTCATTTATAAAGGGATTGGGGTATAGTTTGATAAAGCTGTCCCCCTGTTCTGCAAAGGCAACCAGGGCCTCTTCGGAAATAGGGGCCCCATCACGGGTCAGCACCATCAACATCGGTGGACCAGGCTCTGACCAATCCAAAATTTGAGTCTCCAATCTGCCCAATAGGTAATCTGTACCGGCAATGTTCATCAAGGCAAAGGACATGGATGTCAATCCGTAATCAAGTGTTGTATGATCGGGATGGTCAGTATACTGTTTTTCAATGGTAACCTGACCGTCGAAGATGGTTAGGTCGCCGTTTCGCCAAATGGCCTCGCTTGTTGTTGAACTTTCCCCTACCTGAATGGAACTTTCCACAGTTCCATACGTATCGGAGACCTCACCGACAGTCATACTTGCAGGGAGTTTCCGAATCATCTTTTTCCCTGACCAGTCCATTTCTACCCACTGTCCTTGCCAATTTCCTGATATGGTTTCAGGGATAGTTTCCGTTTCGGTTTCTAAAATGGTTGGTTTTTCTCCTTGACCATCGGTCATGACCTCTAACAATTCCGTATTTTCTTTCTCATCATGCGAAGTTGGACCCTCCACTTCATCCATGCTTTCCAATTGACCTACTAGAACTTCGCTATTGTAAATGGGGTTATATCTTAACATATCCAAGGCCCTTGCCCTATCCTTTGGCACCCCGTATCCGAAAAAGTACATCTTTGCCAACCAATGTTTTGCCATAGGGTGGTCGCTTAGGGTGAACCATTCCACCGCCTTTTCATAATCCTGTGGGATGTTCCCCAATCCTTTTAGATATAGGTAACCCAAACTGTAGCTGGCCTTAGCATTGCCCTTCTCATGGGCCGCCCTGAACTCATCTCTGGCCTTATCGAAACTCAAGGGCGTTCCAATACCGTCTTTGTATAAGATGCCCAATAAACATGTGGCCGCCGGATCACCCGCTTCAGAAAGTTCCTTTACCTGATTGAACACTCGTTTTGACTCTTTTCTGTCAAGTTCTCCTAAGTAGATATAATCCTCTACTGATTTAAGGATGGAATCATTGTCCATCTCCTGTGCTTGGAGCGAAACACATAATACAATGGCAAGCAGTGCCATGATAGGATTTCTGTTCATATGTTATAGATTAATGGTTTGTTCCTGCATCGATCGAACCGACTGGCACTATTTTCAGAAACAGGTCCGTTCCCTTTGGAGTATAAAAAGTGGCCATGTACCATATATACTTGGTTTTTTTGTCGGTAGATTGGGACTCATCCCAATCCTAAAAACGTAATTGTGCATAGGCATGGAATGTAAAGGAAAGGTACATCAAAGTGCAGGTTGAATTCCAAAGGCATCACCTTGGAATTTCTAAGGTGATCACCTTAGTTTTGCTAAGGAATATTTATAGAAGACCCTTGGTTCTGGCTGTTTCGATAAGAGCGTGGGTCTGCCCAGTATCTAGGCCAAACAAATTGGCCAATCTTCGTTTTCTCCACTCGATTCCTGAAGGTGACAATTTAAGCTTTTCCGACAGATCACGGGTGCCGGCACCTCTGGACAAAAGGAACAAAAGCTGGCGGTCCACATCCTCAATCTCCTTAGGCACCGACATTTCCTTTCTCAAAAAATTCTGGATAGTTGGGCTAAAGAAAGTCTCCCCTGCGATTACCTTTCTAAAGGCACTTTCAATTTCATTGAACCCCAGTTCGCTTTTGATGATAAAGCCTTCTGGGTTAATTTCTTTGAATATGGTGTAGTAATGGTACTTATCACTGATGGACGTAAGGAATATAATTTTTGCCTCGGAGTCCGATACTTTTAAAGATTTGGCCAGATCTAACCCTGTTGCACTGCTATTGACCCCCAACCTAAAATCCAATAGGGCTAGATGTAACTTTTTACCTGTTTTGATAAAATCTAAAGCGGCCCCATAGGTATGGTAGATTGAAACCTTAAATTCTAGCCCATCTTGGTTTTGGGAAATCCCGTCAAGTGCCAGTTTAAGGGCATGGCAGGTCAAGGGCTCATCTTCAAGGATCAATACATTTAGTACTATCACTTAAACTAAGTTTTTGGTTTGGCAATATTCTTCTTGGGGGAGTGTGCGAAATTACTTAAACTAAAATACAACTTAAAAATTGTTTGTAGCATGGGTAAAGATGGAGGCCGTATTGAATAAAATATGACTCGGCAATTATAAGTAGTTTTATATACATGACTATTCTTCCGCTAAACCATTTTGTCTGTTCGAGCAATAGACACATGAGAGAATTCTAGATATGCTATTGTCATCACAATCTTGTCTTTGCTCCCAGAGGTCACTAAAGAAAACTGAATAAAAGAGCGAACGAAGCAAAGCGAAGTGCTGCAAGCCCAAATCTTACCGAAACTAATTTACTGAGCGAGGCAATATCCTAATTGGGAAGCTTAACATCCCCATATAATTCCTTCATCACTTCACAGGGGTCAATAGCAATGGCCAATGAAATCAGGTAGAGTTCCTCTGCCCTTAGTTTGGTAGTAGGGTTGGAACTCAATTGACTTATCCTTGATTTACTTATACCGGTCCTTCTCGCCACTTCTGCTTTGTTGATGGACTTTTTGGCCAAATATAATCCTAGGTCTGTCATTTTAGTGATGTAAAATTTTGATACATAAAGATAGATTTTAGATACACCTATATAAAATTTTATCAAATTGGTATAGAAAATGAGTATTTATTTTATACTTTCGTATAGAAAATCTACACAAATGGATTGAAATTCACCTTAAAGCATCGATATATGGATTCCTTAGCACATAGAAAGAAACAGCTCGACCCCCAGATCCGGGGGCTTTTATCGGATATCATCAAAGTAATTCCGAAGGTTGTACAGGTCTATCTGAACGAGGGCCATGAAAAAAAGAATACCTATAGATACAGATGGAACATCATCATTGACGCACCCAAAAATGACATAAACAACAAGTTTCTTCCAATTGTACAAGGATTGTTCTTTGACCATCAAGATCATTTCCACAATCTCTTTTCCCATGATTACGCCAAAACAGAACTGACTAATGGAAACCTGTTTTTCATCAACCATTGTCGGACCGAACATCTCATCTTTGGAAATCGGGATATTAGCTTTCCTTGGAGCCATCATGAAGACCTAACCAATGAGAAATTCCGAAAAAACATCGAAGAGGACTTTCGGACATCCTTGGAAGGTTGTATGGCCTTTCAAAAAGGGTTCAAATACTTCAAGTCGGAGGACAACCTTTCCCAAGCTGCCTTTATGGCCCATCAAGGCTTCGAACTAGGATACCGGGTCTTGGAAGGCTTTCTCTGCGGAAAAGTGAAAATCTGCCATAAGATAGAGGTCCATCAAAAGTTCTTGGGAAGGAACATACACCGAACTAGTGGAATGTTCAATCTTGAAGACAACTCAGAGATGGAGTTATTGGAACTATTGGACAGGGCCTATTCTAGTTCTAGATATGAAAACTCATTCCATATTGAAAGGGGTCAATTGGACATTTTGGAACATAAACTTGAACTCTTTTTGGATGAGATCAGGCAATTGTTCGAAAAGGAACTTGAACTTTTACAGACTCATTATACAAGAAGTGTAAAAAAGACTTGTGTTGAACCTCAAAATGTAGAAGGAGCCAACCTATTGGACACGATTAGGCAATTGAGTAAGGAAAACTTTGAAATGATGAGACCTGCAAATCGAAGGACCAAAAAAGGATATTATCTCAACCATGTCTATGTCCACAGTCACTTTTCCCTTTTCTACACCTTAAGATCGACCCTCAATGTATGTGTCCTGGCCTTGGACGAGCAATGTGATATGACCTTGGACATCAAAAACATCAAGGAGGATGTAAAGACCGTACTGGAGTTTGCAAAGAACCTCATACCCTTGGAAGAGGGCAACTATCTGGATGAAATGCGGGAACTCATGCTTTCCGATAAAGAAATCACAACTTAACAAAGTAGCCATGGAAAAGAACGAGGAAAGCCATAGCAATGAAAAAGAACTTTTGGACAAAGTGATTGGTTTGTTGAACCCTAGAAAACGAAGGTATCATGGGAAGGATGAACCGCAAGTCCAAGAAGTAGTGTTCAAGGTGGAAAACAATTCAGAGCTGCGTTATGTCATCTCATGCCTACTGAGACTTTGCATGTCCACCATTGACAATGAAAACGAACTGGACTCCCCAAGACTTCCCTTTCTATCCAAGGATGATGCAGTGATCACCATACTGGAGTTAGTCATTGATATTCTTCCAGATGACCAATTGGATAGCTACGACCGAATAGAAAAATTCCTTTTGAAGGAATAAGCATGATTGTCAACCCAATAATCTGAACAATGAAACACAAAAAGAAGAAATTCAAAACATTGAAGGATATACAAGAGCTTAGAAAAAATTTAACCGGGCTGTTGGGTAACAAAAAGTCCATTGATCCCAAAGGAAACCATGTGTACTTCGAGGTCAGGGACAACGACCACCTCTTGACGCAAATCAGAAGCCTATTGCAGCTCTGTGTATTCGCTCTCGATGGTGATGGAATGATGTTGGCCCCTAAAAACCAAAATGCATCAAAGGAGGATAGTATCACCCAAGTATTAGAACTGCTACTTTGCATCCTTCCAGATAGCCAAATGTACTATATGGACAAACTGGATGAAATGCTATCGAACCTTGAAAACAGTTAATCCCATAAATCAATTCGAATACAACATGTCATGAATCCAAACGAAGAAAAGCTAATAAAGGATTTGAGACTTCACTCAAATGACCATTCCCCTACCTTGGTTCCCCATCCATGGTTCAAGGACAAATTCCAACCCACTTTCTTTTATCTTGATGGTCATGCGGATCTGTTGTTGACCGTACGTGCATTGCTATACCTATCTATGAGGGCAATAAATCCAGATTTTGGTTCGGATGATGTGATGGACAGGAACGAAGAGGAATTCATACATCAGGCGATGACCATAGCCAATCGTTTGATGCCTATCGGGGAAGAGGCCTTGATGGACCATTTGAACCTATTTTATAGGGAAGAAAAGAAGGCCAAAGAAGAGGGCTGATATAGAAAAAACAAAATCATTTTTGCTCCAAATAAGTACCTAATTCTTGATTTTTCCATTAAAAATTTCTTGATTTTACTGGGCTGAGCGTGTTTTTCCGTTAAAAATGGGTTGAATCCAAAAATATCAAAAGGCCGAAGGAAAAATTAGAAATCCACACCCATTCCTCACATCAATCTTCCATTTTTTCACCAAAAATTTGTTGATTTTATTGGGCTGAGAGGATTTTTTCACCAAAAACGGGAGATTGGGTGTTAAAGTAAATTACACCTAAAAATAGGTCTATTACACACTTACACTAGACTCCAAAAAACCATTTTTTAGTCAAAAATCCATTGATTTTACTGGGCTGAAGGCCTTTTTTAGTAAAAAATGCAATAAATGACATTGTTCAGTATTTTCAAAAATCTCACTAAAATTGGGCTTTTCCGAAGGAAAATGAATCAATAGCGCCGCGCTTGCGCGCTATCCTCTTGCTTTACATTTTTCCTTTGCGCAGCAAAACAAAAACGAAAGCAATTCAAATATGGAATTAAATAAAGTTATTTCATTCCCTAAGTGATTCCAAAGTTTTCTATTTTTTGAAAATTCTTACATTTAAAGTTATCCCTCAAAATTTTAAGTCAAATCTTCAAGCTGAGGACAGAAAAGATTGAAAAGTTGGGCATTAAAAGAAGTTTTGTGGAATTAAGAATTAGAATAAATCATAATGAAAGAATTCTATGGCCGAGTTAATTAGAAAATATTTTCATCGAGAAGTAAATGATAAACCGTACAGGCCGATTGCGGATAAAATTTATAATTCAATAGACATATCGAAACTGCCAATTTACGGAGAAAAGGAAATAAGAAAACTTACATCAGATAGATACGGGAAAGTAAAAATAAAACTAGACATTGAAAGAGATGTAAATTTAAAAACAGAGTTAAGCGGCAGGAATAGAACAATCAACTTTTTTAATGACTCTGATTCTTTAGATGAAAAAATAAAAAAACATAATTCATTCACATACAAAAGCTTTTTCACCTATAGTTGGGAGGCTAATGACAAATGTTTGCCTAAATCTTATTGCGAGCCAATAATAAAACCCGAGATAGAGGACTTCATCCAGTTACTCTATACTTATAATCAGTCAACAGATTTAATATTACGGTTTTCAGTAGTTGATGGAGAGTTCAGATCCCATGAAAGACCCTATCATGGACCTTGTGTAAAATTTGCCTTGGTTGAAATATTTAATCAATTATGAAAAAATGTCGCACAACAATGATAGCTATTGTGTAGAAAACCAAAAAATTAGGGCAAGATTTCTATAAAATCTAAATATTTATCAAGCCTCTCTTTTGAATAGATAGATGGATCAATAATTAACATGGTATATCCATTTTTTCGTGAAAAATTTGTCGCTTTTATTGAGCTAACAGCATTTTTCCGTGAAAAATCTCAAAAATCTCTTCTTAAAAGATTTTCAAAAACCATTTAATTGGCTAAAAATGAATGTTTTGATAAAAACTGCACACCTGTAACATGGCTTTAGCCTGTTACCCTCTTGCTTTACATTTTTCTTTTGCAGAGCAAAACAAAAAAGAAAGCAATCCAACTTTGGAATCTATTCGATACCAATGCTACCATGAATAATTGTATTTGAACTATTTTAAGGAATTTCACATTTTCCAATTTTTAGAAAATTCTTACATTTAATCCATCCCCGCAATTATCGAAAGCCTAGTAAAATTATACTTTTGAAAACTTAGGTTTAGTCAGCCAAATTGGTGGTATATGCCGATTAAAGTTGTTTGTATAACCAAGTTGTAAACAATTTAGAACCGAAACAAACCCTATAATAAACAAGAATAAAATTTTATGGCTAAATATTTAAGAACATCGAGTATTACAGCTGAATTAGAAAACTTAATTAGAGAGGCAAAAAAAGAACTTTACATAATAAGTCCATATTTGAAATTATCGGACAATATGAAAGAATTATTGAACGATAAGGAACGAGAAAAAGTAGATGTGAGAATAATTTTTGGTAAACAAGAACTTGCACCGACAGAAATGAGCTATTTGGAAAAATTAAAATATGTAAGATTATATTTTTCCAAAAACTTACACGCAAAATGTTACTTGAACGAAAATAAAATGATTATTGCCTCTATGAATTTATATGAGTTTTCACAGCAACATAATCGAGAAATGGGTATTCTTATTGACACCGAAAATGAGGAAGACAAACAAGTTTATGAAGATGCTTCAAGTGATATTGAATCAATAATGCACAATAGTGAAGATTTTTCATATGTTCAAGCACCTCAAAAAAGAATAGTTGACGAAAAAGAGACTGAAAACAATATTGGGAAAAACAATTTAGACAGTACAAAAAAGTATTCAAATTCAAAACTATTAACAACAAAGGAACTTTCACAAAAAACAGGACTTAGCAGTCGAAAAATAAATTCGTGGTTTGTCGACCAAAGGCTTATGTATAAAAAAGAGGATGATTGGATGACAACTAAAAAAGGAAAAGAAATCGGTGGAATAGAAAGGAGCGGACAATATGGACAATTTATTATATGGCCAGAAGAAATTGCCTTAGAAATAACTGAATAAAAAACTGTTTACACAATGGCTATAAGTATTTGCTGGTTCTCACCTACTTCTGAAAATCCGCGAGGGTTTTCAGTTTGGTGTGTACTTGCAAAGTTAAGTGCCAGCCCACGCAACTACTCATAGTTGAGACCGTTATCAACAATTTGAAAAAAATCATCGATGAGCAAATTAAGTCAAAAGGAATTAGAAGTTTTTACTTCAAAAGCAAGAGCTGATAAAGCTATCAATTCATTGAAAGGAATATTACTTGGGATAAACTTAGACGAACAAGTAAATGAAAATGAAATCAACGAGCTCAAAAAATGGGCTGAAAATCATCAGAGTTTAATAAATCGAAATCCTTTCAAAGAATTTATGATAATTATTAACGCAACGGTTTCAAACAATATTCCGGCGACAGAAACAATAGAAGATTTATTTTGGTTGTGTCAGAAATATGAAAATGACAATTATTACTATAATGCAGTAACAACCGATTTACAAACTTTACAGGGAATTTGTCACGGAATTTTAGCAGACGGAATAATAAATGAAAAAGAAGTTCGCGACCTTGAAAAATGGCTTGAACAGAATACACATTTAAGCACTTATTATCCTTACGATGAGATTAGGAGTTTAATTTTATCAATTGTGTCAGATGGAATTATTGAGGAAGAGGAAATTTTGATTTTAAAAGCATATTTAAATCAATTTGTAAATATAGAAAACAAAGAGATAGCCAAACAAATTGACCAAGATACTGCTGATATAAATATTTCAGGACATTGTACGAGCGACCCAAAAATTGATTTTGACGGAAAAACTTTTTGCGTAACAGGAGTTTTAAAAAGTGGAAATCGGTCTGAATTGGAAAATCTGATTTCTGACTTGGGCGGAATACCAACTAAAACGGTTACTAAAAAAACTGACTATCTAATTGTTGGAGATAATGGAAATCCTGCTTGGGCATTTGCTTGTTACGGACGGAAAGTAGAAAAAGCATTGGAGATGAGAAAAGGCGGACATCAAATTTGTTTAGTACACGAATTTGACTTTATGGACGCAGTAGAAGATTTGAAATAAAACTATTGGCAACACCGTGTATAGGCAATTGCTAGTTCAGAGCTTCTTCTGAAAATCCGCCAGAATTTTTCTGCTGTATTCTGTACCTGGATTGTTCTGAGCTTAAACGCCAAACTGCTCATATACAAAACCGTTGGCAGCAAGTTAAACAGAATGAAGAAATCACCGATAGACAAGCTTTTTTTTGAACTTTATGGATATTATCCAAATAAGGCTGGAACTGCTTATGAATTATTGGTTGTTGCTGCTTTAAAAGTTGTTACAGGCGAAAAGATTAAATATGACCAACATTTGAGAGGGGAATACAGCGAAAGCGATTATCAAATAGATGGACTTAATGAAGATAAATCTCAAATCGTTGAAGCAAAAGATTATACCCTAAATAAAAAAAAGGTTGGTAGACCAGATTTACAAAAATTTCAAGGAGCTTTAAGTGATTTAGGTGTTGAAAGTGGACTATTTGCTTCAGCTACAGAATATACCAAACCTGCAAAGAAATATTCTAGCAGTTCAGAAAAAAACCCACTTCAGAAACAAATAGAATTATATAATATTAGACCTTCAACCGAACTGGATGAAAAAGGGCGTATAAACAAGTTCATAGTTAATATGACAATGGTCATACCAGACTTTGAATCTGGACAAATGGAATGTGCTTGGACTAAAAATGCGATTGAGAAATTTGAGAAAAACGGTCTAAACGGTAAACCAATAACCTTGGGAATTGACCGCTTCTATAAAGAAGATGGAACAATTGACTGTTTATTGGTTGATTTTACACGAAACAACCAACCAGCTCTTCCGAAAATGGATGATGGATTTGGAATTGGGTGTTGGTTATTGCATAAAAAATACATTAAATATGAAAACGAGTTGTATGAATTAAAGGGTATTGCTTATAAAATTCCCTATCGAAAAAGCACTACAACGTTCACAATAGACAGCGAAGGAAAACCAAAAGTTCTTATCAAATCAGAGGATGGAACTATTAATAAACTTTTAACCGATGAACAATTTAGAAAACTGACTTTTAAAGATGGAAAAGTTGAATAAAAGCCAGTTGTTAAGGATGATGGCTATAAGTAATTGCTTGTTCTAGCATACTTCTGAAAATCTTCAAGGATTTTCAGCTTGGTGTGTACTTGTTAAATTAACCGCTAACCCATGCAACTACTCATAGGCGAAACCGTTAGCTGCAGGCTGAAAACCGAGAGGAACTGAATGAAAACATTAGCATTAATAATTGGAAATAATAATTATTACGAAAAATTTACATTAGATAATGCGTTGAATGATGCAATAAGCATAAGAAAAGTATTTGAAAGGTTAGGTTACGACATCATATTTTGTGAAAACGGTAATTCCGAAAAAATAGTTGAGCTATTAACCTTATTTGAGGAAAAGATTAAGGAATATGATGCCACAATATTTTATTTCGCTGGACATGGTTTTGAGGTAGAAGGAGAAAATTACCTTGCTTTTACTGAATGCCAGATTGATTCACCGAATACATATCATTGTAAGCAGACCTGCATAATGATATCCGATTTACTTTCTATATATAAAAAGTATTCTAATAAAATAAATATTGCAATTATAGATGCCTGTAGGAAAAGCTTTGAAAGAGGAGGTACAATTGCAACTAGTCCAATTCAAGCACCAAAAGGAACTTTAATTGCTTTTTCAACTTCACCAAACGATGGTGCGAGCGATGTTGGTTTTGAAGGCAATAGCATTTACACAGGAGCTTTACTTAAATATATTGGCAGAGAAAGGTTATCTGTAGAAGAATTATTTAAAAAAGTTAGAAAAACAGTCTATAATCTAAGTAATGGTAAACAAACTACTTGGGAGCATACTTCTTTAATCGGAGATTTTTATTTTAATACTGGACAGTTAGTTCATTCTATGAACATACCCTATTCAGAAGACGTAGTGAAAGACGTTAATTATTCAAATACAGACGATTTTGGTCAATTAATTCAAAAAATAAAATCTTACAATTGGGATATACAAAATCCAGCAATTGATAAAGTTTTAAAAATTTCTGCAAAAGACTTAGACAAGAATCGGCAATTTATTTTGGGTAGAAATTTACTGCAAGCTAGTGGAGCAGCATTTAGTGCATCAGAATTTATGGAGAACTTGCCTGACAGTATAGATAAGTATTTAGACGTTGACGGAGAGAATCACCTACTTAACGGAATACTGTTTGAGATTTATTTTAATCCTCAAGCTGAATTTAGAAAGGAAAAATCCAAGAAACATTATTTTGACAAAATAATTGGACTAAGAAAACTTGCCAAGTTTGCAAAATCTTTTGAGTTTATAAGAAACCTATTAATTTCTACGGAATATCCTTTAGTATACATCCCCAAATCTGACGATGAGATTATAGATGTAGATGTTGTTGCGAACAATCAAAAAGTTACAAACGACTTCAATATTGAATCTGAGTATCAGTTAATCAATAAAATCACATTTAATGGAATTGAGATTATCAAAGAAATTTCAAATTACAATGTATATGGAGTAAATGAATTAGGGTTAAAACAAGTGCTTTCTTCTTTTTTGTCAGCACCAATTGACTTAATCCAAATTAACTCAAATATTGAACTAAATAAAGTTGCAATTGCTAGGCAAGTTGACGAAGAAGATTTGATAAAATGGTAAAAAGTCAGCAGCTAACAAAGATGGCTATAAACAATTGAGGTGTAAGAGATAAAACGAAACAACAAACATAAAACAAAGGTCTGTGCTAAACTCATAAGTTAGGTCGCAAAAATCCCCAACTGTTCATAGACCGTTACCTGTATGTTGAAACAATTAAATAAATTTTACTCCCTAGAGATTTAACAACTTCTCTTCAAGCCTTCGGAAATAAAATGATAGGAATTACTAGTAGAGATAATTAATTAAAAAGATTTAAAAATCAGAAGTGGAGTCCGCTATGAGATTTGAAAATTCTTTACACTTTAAAAATTACATTAGGAAAATTGCAGAATCCTGTGGTTACGATAAATATGAATTCGAACAGACTAAAATTCCAGCTAAACTAATTGAACTTTATGAATTCCAATCTGAATACGAGATGGAATTATTAGCAATCGGAGCATCAAGAATTACCGAACATTTTATTACTGAACTAAAACAGCTTTACTATTGTAGTGAAGATCAAAAAATGAACGTTTTTTTCGATATTTTCATTGAGACAAGCGAAATATTTGACCAAGCTAAAATTGTTTGTGGACAAATAAAAAAGGAATCTATCAAAGAAGATTTCAATTTGTTCAACTATTTCGATAGCGAGTTTTTAAAACCTCATTATAGACTTAAACAATTTGTAAAGGAGAGAAACAAATTTAATTACCTCAATGAACAGGAATTTGTCCCCTCAACAGAGTTTAAAAGATTTGTTGAAAACCATATTGGTAAATTTGGACTTTACTTTTTGTACGACGAAAGCAAGGCATTAATGTATATAGGCAAGAGCACAAGTATTGGGGACAGAATTTTAACTTCAATCCGAGAGAGACAAATTAGGGGTTACATTAAAGTCGCATTGACAGAGACTATTGCGGACATACACGTTTACGAACCATATTACGTATTAAAAGAGAATCCATTTTATAATGTAGAATTTAAGGCATATGACAATTTGAGTCTTGAATTAAAACCATTGAAAAAATCCAAACTGATTAAAATTCTGACTAAAGATTAACACACTGCCATATAGCATGAAAAGAAAACGATTTGGGTTTTTAATCTTATTGCTTGTTTCAGCATTCCTATTCTCGAGGTGTGCCAGTACGGGTTTTCTAATGGCAAAAGCCAAAGTCACACTTTTTGGTAATTCTTATCCTCCAAAGAATGAAGGGGACAAAATAGATGTCTACATGACCAATACACCAACTCAAAAATATATAGAATTTGCTCAAATCATTTGTAGAGACACGAATGATAATTGGAGTTTGAATCAGATTACAAAAAAAGCTCGTGAAATCGGAGCTGACGGAATTATAATTATTGGAAAAGCTGGTAGTTCAGGTTTAGGATTCCCTATGGGAAATTCAACCTATGTTGTAAGCGAGGAATATGGCATGACAGCAGTTGCAATTAAGTATAAATGAAAATGCCGAAAGCATAACAATGGCCACAATGATAAACCATATCATAACAATTGTATATAAATAGAGGCAAAAAACATTATTGTTGCTATGACTGATTTTTTCAACAAAAACAACAAGGGAGGTAAAGAAAAGGCGTTCTATTCCCTTGATGAACTCAAGAAAGAGACAAACAGACTCAAGAGAGAAAATGCAGTATGGGAAAAAGAGTTCAGCCACATCATTGAATTAAGAGAAAAAGCCACTAAACTTGATAAGTCTGGAAAATACCTAGAAGCAATTAAACTTTACAATGAGGCCATCCTGTTTGGAGAAAACTCAGAGCGAATGAAGATCTCGAATTATGCCCATGACATCAATAGGGTAATCATTCTCTACGGGAAGTCCAAGCAAATTGACTTATTAAAGATATTCTTGGAAAGAATAATCAATGATTATCCAGATTATAGAGATTTCGAAAAATGGGAGACAAGACTATCTAAAATCAATTAACAAGCTGGTGTTATCCAATACTGAAAGTGATTGATGGATAATGAAAAATCATATAAAAGCGTTTCTGGATATCCCCTTGAAGATTTAAAACACTTTCATCAAGAGGCGAGCAATTTTTTTGCCTCGGAATTGATGATGCTTAAAGAAGTAATCCCTAAAATCTCTGATGAAAGACAGGCCAAGGCCGCCCTTTTATTGATAAGTTGTACCCAAACAGGGGCAGCCCTCCTACAATTGGCAAATCAACCCGATACCTTTACAAGTGAATCCGTTATGCTCTCCCGGGCATTCATGGAGAAAATCACTAATTTTTGCTATGTAAGTATCTGCGAGGAAAAAGAATATCGTGCGTTCATTCTACATCCCATATACAAATATTATCATAGCATAGGGGCATTGAAATATGACGACCTTGAATTTCCAAGGGAATCTGGATTGAACAATGGTGATTTCATGGATATACTGAATGAACGAAAGAACGAGCGCAAAAGGGAACAGGACAATTTGAAAAAGAGCGCTCTAGTGAAAGAAGCATTGGAAATATTTTCTGAAACAAAACCGAATTTACCATGGACAAGAAAACCCCTGAATGAAAGAATCAAAAGAATAGAAAAGTGGGGGAAACTCATGGACGTGTTTTTTACACTCAGCAAGATTGAATATTATTCCGATGCTTCGGAATCATTGCATGGCTCATTATATGGTTGTTCTTATGGCGTCGGTGGTTGTGATCCAGATTTTGAAATAGAAAATGAGGAAGAAATAGATAAAAAACTCTTTAGGGACAATGCCTGTAATCTATTGAGTCTTGGAATGTTGATTCATGAAACTCTTACTCTAATTTCACACTCTTCCAATATAAAGGAAATTTGGAATCATTCATTTAAAAATAGAGGCATGGCCTTAAATCTTCATTCCCATATTATGGAATGGAAAATTCCCAGAAAAAGAACCAAATCCTAGCTATGCTATAATTGTTAATCTGCGAAGATTATTCTCTTAGTAGATTGCACCCTATACCAATTTTATTTTACGCTTATCTTTCCGAACACTACAAAATTGGAACAGGATCCAAGTGCAAAAGTTTAAGGGTAAGTATTTGGGACAAATCTCAATTTATTCTGGAATATTATAGACCGAAATGTTAAAGTTTGGGGCCAAATTTTATTTTTTTCAGTCCGCGTGCAAATTGCGTGCAAATTAAAAAGGCTCCAGAGAGTGAATTTCTCTGAAGCCTTACTGTGCTTGCTCCCCCTCTTGGGCTCGAACCAAGGACCCTCTGATTAACAGTCAGATGCTCTAACCAACTGAGCTAAGGAGGAATTTTATCGTAAGCGGGTGCAAATATAGCAGTTTCTTTATTACACCACAAACAAAAAAATCGCTTTTCTACTTAAAAAGCCATTTGTACAGGTCATTTCCGTTGGCAAACAGCAGCAGACCTATCAACAGGAAAAAGCCGACCATCTGTGCATATTCCAAAAACTTGTCGCTGGGCTTGCGTCCAGTCACCATTTCATAGAGCAGGAACATCACGTGCCCCCCGTCCAATGCCGGAATGGGCAAAATGTTCATAAAGGCCAGGATGATGGAAATAAAGGCCGTAGTGGCCCAAAATGCTGGCCAGTTCCAGGTATCGGGGAACATGCCCCCAATTGCTGCAAAACCACCTACTTCCTTATACGCCCCCGTGTCGGGGTTAAAGATTTTTTTCATCCCCTTGATGTAGTCGGAGAGCGTTCTGACACCCCTTTTCCAACCTGCTGGAATGGATTCCCAAAAGGAATATTTCAGCGTCCTAACTTCCAGATAGCCCAACTCTTTATATTCTTCAGGTGACAACCCCAAATGCACACCGAGAGCAGCATCGTCGGTAACTTTAAGCTCCATGTCGAGCGAAGTCCCATTTCGGTTCACGGTAACGGGGACCGTTTTTCCCTTGTTGGCCTCTAGGATTGGCATGGCCTGATCTTTATATTCAACTGGTTTGCCATTCATCCGGACAATGGCGTCCCCATGTTCCAAGCCACTATTGGCATTGGGGGAATTTTCCGGAACCTTGTTGATGATGAAAGGTATTCTGTACGACACAAGGGCCCTTATTTTATCCTTGTCCTCTTCCTCCGAAAGCGTTTCGATCACATTCACAGGAACCTCTTTTTCCATCACTTGTCCATTTCGCTCAATGGTGAAATGATTGCCAAGGGCAAAACCTGGAATGATTTCAGACAATGTTTCCACCTTCTTTCCATCTATCGACAAAATTTTGTCCCCGGTCTGTATGCCCAAGCCATCACCCAAGGTCTTATCGGTCACCCAGATGCCATCCTTTAAACTATCATTGGCAATGTATTCCTCCCCATACGTAAAAACCAACCCTATGAATATGACCACGGCCAACACAAAGTTCACCGTAACCCCGCCCAACATGATGATCAAACGCTGCCAGGCCGGTTTGCTACGAAATTCCCAAGGCTTGGGCTCTTCCTTCATCTGTTCGGTGTCCATGCTCTCATCGATCATGCCCGAGATCTTCACGTAGCCTCCCAAGGGCAACCATCCAATACCATACACGGTCTCCCCTATTTTCTTTTTGAAGAGCGAAAATTTCACGTCAAAGAACAGATAGAATTTCTCCACCCGCGTCTTGAAGATCTTCGCCGGGATAAAGTGTCCAAGCTCATGCAGCACAATGAGCAGGGAAAGACTTAGAAAGAATTGTATGGTCTTTATCAGTATAGGGGTCATCGTTCGTCTTTTGTTAAAACGCACAAAAGTAAACTTTTACAAAGTGATAAAAAAACAGCAGTTTTGGATAAGTTCTTGATTTAAGAAAGATTTAGTAACAAAAACAGCCTCAAGGCTTGAAGAATCATCCTTCGGGTCGTAATTTTGCAACATGGGTTCATTCTTTGCCAAATACAAGTTTTTCGGCTTGGTTTTGTTGGGGCTTTCCGCAGTAATCGTCTTTTTGTTCTACAACGCGCTCCAACCCCAAAAAATGCTCCCGGTGTATCAACCTTCGATGGTGGACCCCTCGTTGGTGGACAGCACCTTGCACTACAAGAAAAAATACCACACCATTGCCGACTTTTCCCTGATCAACCAGAACGGGGAGACCATCACCCAAGAAAATTACAAGGACAAGATTTACGTGGCGGATTTCTTTTTCACCACCTGCCCCACCATTTGCCCCATCATGACGAAGAACATGGCCGAGATCCAAAACGCGGTCCTTGACGATCCCGAGGTGATGCTGCTCTCTCATTCGGTGACTCCGGTGATCGACTCCGTTCCCCAACTGAAAAAATATGCCTTGGAAAAAGGCGTGGTGGACAGCAAATGGAACTTGGTGACGGGTGAAAAAAAACAGATCTACGAGCTGGCCCGAAAATCCTATCTGGCCGTAAAGACCGATGGGGATGGCGGACCCTACGACATGATCCACACCGAAAATTTCATCCTTGTGGACAAGGAACGCCGCATCAGGGGCTTTTATGACGGCACCAATCGGGAGGAGATCCGCAAACTTCTCGAAGACCTCAAAGTGCTCAAGGAGAGTTACGAGGAATAGCACCGAAACCTTTGCCATGGATTTGGTTCCTTTTTATACATTTTTACTTATTTTTGCCCTTAATTAAATTCAATCTAAATAAGTATTGTGGCTACCGTTATCGATTTGGCATATGGGCAAAAGGGAATCATCAAGGATTTTTCCGAACACGTGCTGCCCATCAAGCTTTTGGAATTGGGGTGCTTGCCCGGCAACAGCGTGGAACTGGTCCAGATCGCCCCTTTGAACGACCCCATATACATCAACCTTAATGGAAGCCACATCGCCATAAGGCGCTCATTGGCCCAGCTCATTGAGCTTGATATAGTTGAAGAAACCCAAGCCCCATGAGCAAAAGCATCAATGTTGCCCTGATCGGTAATCCCAATACCGGAAAGACCTCTGTTTTCAACCAACTTACGGGCCTCAAACAAAAAGTGGGCAACTATCCTGGCATCACCGTGGAAAAAAAGGAAGGGATATGCAAGCTGCCAAGGGGCGTAAAGGCACATATCCTGGATCTTCCCGGCACCTATAGCCTCAACACCACTTCCTTGGACGAAAGTTTGGTGGTGGAACTGCTGCTCAACAAAAACGATAAGGATTTTCCGGATGTGGCCGTGGTGATCACCGATGTGGAAAACCTCAAAAGGAACCTGTTCCTGTTTACCCAGATCAAAGATCTGAAGATTCCCGCCATACTTGTCATCAACATGGCGGACCGGATGTCCCGCAAAGGTATTTCCCTGGACATTGAGGCCATGGAAAAACAATTGGACACCAAGATTGCCCTAGTGAGTACCCGCAAAGGAGAGGGCATCGACCGCATCAAAGAGTTGATTGCCGATTACAGATCGCTGTCCACCGCCCCCAACCTTGAAGCATCCCGGATTGCACCGGACTATTTCAAAAATCTTGAAAAAGCATTCCCCAACGAGGATTCCTATAAACTTTGGCTGGTCATCACGCAGGATGTGAACTTTATGCCCATTGAAAAAAAACAGATCCAGGATGCCACTTCCTTTTTTACCAAATCAAAGGAAGAACTGAAAAAACTACAGCACCGCGAAACTGTGCTCCGCTATCAGTTCATCAACGATACGCTCAAGACGACCTACAAGGTGGACCAATTGGCCGCAAAGGGACTGCGGGCCTCCATCGACAAGATACTGACACACAAAGTGTTCGGTTACCTTATTTTCTTTGCCATCCTTCTGCTCATCTTCCAGGCCATTTTTGAGTGGAGCAGTTATCCGATGGATTTTATTGACGAGCAGTTTGCCGCGGCAAGCGAGTGGATCAAGAACACACTGCCACCCGGATTGTTTACCGATCTGTTGGCCGAAGGGATCTTGGCCGGTATCGGAGGAGTGGTCATCTTTATCCCTCAGATCGCCTTTTTGTTCCTTTTTATCTCCCTTTTGGAAGAATCGGGCTATATGAGCCGGGTCGTTTTCCTGATGGACCGATTGATGCGTCCCTTTGGGTTGAGCGGAAAAAGTGTGGTGCCCTTGATCTCGGGCAATGCATGTGCCATTCCCGCCATTATGGCCACCCGTACCATAGAAAACTGGAAGGAACGTCTCATCACCATTTTGGTGACCCCCTTTACCACCTGCTCTGCCAGACTGCCCGTGTATCTCATATTGATTGCCCTTGTGATTCCCGAAGGAAGCGTATTGGGTCTTAGCTATCAGGCATTGACGCTGATGCTGCTGTACCTTCTCGGGTTTGGGATGGCCCTCTTTTCAGCCATGGTACTGGACAAGATCTTAAAAATCAAAAGTAGGTCGCTCTTCATGGTGGAAATGCCCACCTACCGCATGCCCTTGATCAAAAATGTGGGCTATACCGTTCTGGAAAAGACCAAGAGCTTTGTCTTCGGGGCAGGGAAGATCATTTTGGCCCTCTCCATCGTGCTTTGGTTCTTGGGGTCCAATGGATATTCGGACGAATTTCACAATGCCGAGGAAATCGTCAGTGAAAGAATCGCCAACGAAGGCCTGAGCACCTACAGCAAAAACTATATCCAGACCAACATCGATTCCTATTTGGAAGATGTGGAGTCGGAAGGACTTCCGCCAAGCGCTGTCCAGGATTCGGTCCGAACCTTGACTGCCGACCTCACCGAAAGTGCCAAGGCACAGGAAATTGCCAGCTACAAATTGGAACATTCCTATATTGGTCAGGCCGGAAAGGCCTTTGAACCCATTGTGAAGCCCTTGGGCTACGACTGGAAGATCGGGATCGCCGTGTTGACGTCCTTTGCCGCCCGGGAAGTGTTTGTGGGGACCCTTGCCACCATTTACAGTGTGGGCAGCGATGAGGAAGAGACCATCCAGAACAGGATGGCCGCCGAACTTGACGAATCCGGAAAACCCCTGTTCAATTTGGCAACAGGCGTTTCATTGATGCTCTTCTATGCCTTGGCCATGCAATGTATGAGCACGCTGGCCATTGTGAAGCGGGAGACAAATTCCTGGAAATGGCCCCTGATCCAACTGGGCTTCATGAGTGTTTTGGCCTATGTTGTCGCGTTGGCCGCCTATCAAATTTTAGCATAGTCATGGAAGTACAACAGATTTTAGTCTATATCACCTTGGCCTTGGCAGTTGGCTATTTGGTCTGGAAGTTCCTTTTGCCCAAATCGTTTTTTGGAAAAAAGAAAGGCTCCAAATCTTGCGGCCAGGACAATTGTGGTTGTAGCTGAGATTATAACAAATTTCCATAAATGGCACACCATGTCAGGTCGAGCGTCCCGAAAGCTTTCGGGAAGACCCTTATTTCAAAGTAGTTTTCTTGATAGACCTCTCGACTGCGCTCGAGGTGACATTTTCATTTGGTTTAGCATTTAAAATCCCATATAAGGTTTTGACCACAACCGCCTCGAATTCCAATCGCTTTTTCCACAAAGCGATTTTTTTTTGACTTTTTTCATTCCCTCTGTGTAACCTTTTTTAATTTCCAGACTATATAAGTTGAACACCAACTAAAAAACATTGTTTGGAAGCGCTTTCAGATGAGATCATAATGCAAAAAGTTGCTGAGGGCAACCTTGATCTGCTCAAGATCCTTTTCGACAGATATCACAAGCACGTCTATCATTTTCTATATAAAATGTGCGGTGATAGCATGTTGAGTGAAGATTTGACACAGGATGTCTTTTACAAATTGATCAAGTACAGGAGCTCATACAAGAACGGATCGTTCAAGGCTTGGCTCTTTACCATCGCCCGAAACAACTTGAAGACACATTTTACAAGGGACCACAAGCCCCATGAGGACATCAAGGTGTTGGCCTACAAAGCGGTGGAGGAAGAAGACGAAGTACTGGAGAACAATGCCCACTTGCAGAACGCCCTGAACCAACTGGACCCGGCCGACCGGGAGTTGGTCATCTTGAGTCGATATAAAGAAATACGCTACGAAGAGTTGGCGGAAATGACAGGAAGTACACCCGGCGCGGTAAAGACCAAAGTCTGCCGGGTCTTGAAAAAATTGAAAAAAATATACCTACAAAGCATATGACCATGGAAAACAATCACATTTCGGACCTGATTCCAGACTATCTGGACGGTACTTTGGACATGGAGACCATGAGAGAAGTGGAACTGCATTTGGGCAAATGCAACGAATGCCAACAAGAGCTCGAAGAAATGAAGGCCCTGTTCCATGCCTTTGACGGCCATGACATCCCTGTTCCTTCGGAAAAGCTAAGGACTTCCTTTGAAATGGCCCTGGAAGCCGAAAAGGAAAGTCGGGGCAAAGTGGTTCCCCTATCCTCCCCCGAAAAGAAAACAAACTGGGGGGGCAACCTGCTGAAAATTGCGGCCAGTGTGGCACTTTTGGCAGTCTCTTTTCAAATGGGATCGTTGTTCCAACAGCGCAAAGTGGATGGTGACATTGCCCTGCTCCGGGACGAGACCTTGCAGATGAAACAGACCACCATGCTCTCCCTGATGGAAAACCAATCGGCCAGCAAGCGCATCCAAGGGGTGAACTATATTGATGAATTTGAGCAGCCCGATGAAGCCATCATAGAGGCTTTGGGCAACAGGCTGTTGTATGATGAAAACGACAACGTCCGCTTGACCGCCTTCGAGGCACTGTCCAAGTTCACTTCTTCGGAAACTGTAAAAAACCTGCTGATCGAAGCGCTCGAAAAAGAAAAGAACCCGAGTATCCAAGTGGCCATTATTCAAGTATTGGTACAGATACAGGAGAGAAAGGCGGCCGAACCCATGAAAAAACTGCTGGAACAGGAAGACACTCAGCCCTTTATAAAAGAACAGATCAAAGCTGTATTACCAAGTATAACATAAACATCAAAAAACGAAAATCATGAGAAAATTCACATTTTTGCTAACCGCCCTTTTGGTGGGCACCCTAGCCAAGGCGCAATCCGATTATACCAAATCCTTAAATGGGGTCCAATGGGTCAAGATCGAATCCAAATCCGACATCACGTTAAGAACTCACAACTCCAATGAGTTGTTGATCAAATCAGGCCCATCCGTAGAAACCCCAGAAAGGGCAAAAGGCCTAAAATTGGTGGGCGAAGGAGGAACGGACAATACCAGCGTAGGCTTCTCCGTCATCCAAGACGGCAACACCCTTATCGTGACCAACCTTAGAAAGTCCGAAGGGGCCGAAATCTACCTTCCCAAAAACCAGAACATTTCTGCCAAAAGTACTTGGAACGGTGACATTGAAATCGACGGGTTTGCGGGTGAAATCGAGGCAGACGCCCAGCTCAATGGCAGCGTCAAAATCGTGAACGTGAACGGTCCCGTTACCGCCAACACCTTGAATGGCGAACTTACGGTGGAGTTTGGCACCGTAAAACAAGGGTCCCCTATTTCCCTGTATTCCACCAATGGGGCCGTGGATGTGAGCCTACCCGGCAATACTCCGGCCAACCTGTCCATGAGCACCATCAATGGCAACGTCTATACCGATTTTGACGTAAAGTTGAGTGAAAAGGACGGCCTAAAGTCGGTGTTGGGCAGAAAAATAAGCGCAACCATAAACAATGGTGGAGTGGACATTACACTGAAATCCACCAATGGAAACATGTATCTCAGAAAAAAATAATCATCAACAACCAAAAATCAAAAACGATCAGTCATGAAAAAATTAATCGTCGCTGCATTTGTGGGATTGGCCGTCCTATCCCTATCTGCCCAAAAAATCATTGAAAAGAACATCAACTACTCCGGTCAATTTATTGACCTTGATGTAAAGTTTGCTTCTGACATCGAAGTCAAGACCTGGGACAAGTCCACCATCTATTTCAAAGCGGACATTACCACAAAAGATGGAAAGTTTCTGGATCTATACAAGCTCGATATTGATGAGAGCAGCAGTTCCATCACCATTGCGTCCAATGCCAAGCCCATTTTTGAGGCATTTCAGGATGAATGGAACAAAAACAACCCCGACAAAAAGAATCGCTATTATAACATGGGGGACACCTATGAGTTCAATTATGTGCTGTATGTGCCCAAAAATGCCCGCTTCAAGGTGAGCAGCATCAATGGCGACTTAAAGGCAGATATCATCGAAGGGAACTTTACCGCAGAGTTGATCAACGGCAATATCGACATCAAAACGTATGATGGTGACATGGACCTACAGACCATCAACGGTGAAATTGATCTAGTGATGAAAAACTCCAGATTGGTCGCCGAGACGATCCACGGCAACATCTATGCCGATGAAAAACTGAACCTCAAGGTCACCGATCGGTATGTGGGCCAAAAAGTGGAGGGAAGCTTCGACAAGGCCACCCATCGCCTCAAGCTGAACACCATCAACGGGAATATGTACCTGCGGCTCTAGATGAAACTGGAAACAAAGCACAATAGCCTGTTCATATAGCATTTGAACCCTGTCCCAAAACTATACGAGAGCCGAGTGTAAGCTAAAAAAACGATGAATCATGATAAAATTAGTGGTCTCTTTTTCAGCAATTCTTTTGTTTTCATGTTCACAGTCAAAATCGAGCAAACTTAATGCTTCGTCCAAAGTTGAGAACTTGGGCAATGATAGCATTACTCAGATAGAGAACAATCGCATTGCAGTTTTAAATCAGCTTAGAAATGAACTTCTCTTAACCTATGGCACACTCGACGGGTGGTCAAGGGTAGACATGGGGCCATGCGGGGAATTTGCCTATGCCTTCTATGAAGAATGGAATTCCAGGTTCAAAGATTCGGTCAATATTGTTTTTATGATGAAACCGGATGGTTCAGATTGCAATCATGTTCTTGTAAGGTTGCCAGATAAAAATTTGTTTGATGCAGGGCTTGGAGTTATGGATGAAAGTGCCCTCAAACTCGTTTTCATTGAAAGCCGTATTGAGGACATGGTTGACTTTGATTACGATCTATTGGACAAATGGTCATATGGATTGCATCGAAAATATTACAATTGTCCAGACTATTCAGACAGCTTGTCAAGGAGTATTTTAAGACGTCATTTTGACAAACTATCAATGCAAAATAAGGGAAGGTAATATAGGGTTGCCAGTAAAAGTTGCATTCATAAAACCCATACTTAATTCTGTATAACTATGGTAGGCGATGTGGTGAACATCATGGTTTGTATCCCACTCAAAATGAACACCATAAACAGCAACATGTACCTGAGGCTCTAAATGAAGTTGGAAACAAAGGAATAGAGCAACAAGGCCCATCCCACGACCAGCAACAATCCACCAATGGGAGTGACCGGCCCCAACCAACGGGGCTTGTCCCCTTTGGCCGCACCCAAGCAAAGGGCGTAGATGCTGAAAGAAAACAATAGCGTACCAAAAATGAAGCAGTTGACGATGGCCGAATCCAACGGTCCGTCAAAACTGAGGTTGAAACCCAAGACCAACAGCACAATGGCATGGTACATTTGATACTTGACCCCTGTCTCAAAACTATGGAGCAGTTCAGGGGTCAGTTTCTTTTTTAGGGCATGGGCACCAAAGGCACCAAAAACCACGGCCAAAAGTCCAAATGCCGCGCCCATCACTTGGGCCATCAAAATTGTTCCCATATTATTTATTTACAAATCTATGCTGATTTCATGGTCAGCGGTTACCTTAAAGGCACATTCCTTGTATTTCGGGGGGCCAAAAGTTTTCATCTTGCCATGCGAAAATGCCACTCTTTCCCTAGGAATGCCCAACCAATTGGTGTCCAATTTGCCGTTCCCATTTTCATCATGGAACACCGCTAGGGCATATTCCCCCGAAGGGATATCTTCCATTCTCAAAATCACCTGTCCTTTTTGGGCCTTCACACTACTCCCTCGATACACCTGCTCAAACGACAGAAAAGAATCATCGGAATCATAAATGGCCACCTTGATCTGTCCTTCATTGGACTCCACATTGTTGATATGTACCGAAATGGTGTTCTGCGAAAAAACCCATATGGGTGCCAATACAGTAAAAAAGAGCATTTTTCTCATGGGAAACTTGGGACTGTTTCAGTTCGATCATTGAGGCTGCTTGGTGCGTTCCATCAATTCGGCGTGCAAAATAGTATATATTCCCTGGGTTTCTATGCTATCCTGAAGGTTTAAGTATAATTTAAGGGAGTCGTGGTGCACCACTTTGATCTTTTGTTGCCTCAGGTCATCCACAAAAACATAGACCTTGCTCTGGGTAATGGAGTCCTTGAACACCCCTTTTTCCTTGGCCATCCACGAAAAGCCATTGGAACGCTCCATTTCGGGGAGCTTGTCCACGAACACCACACTGTCTATCTCTGCCAAAGGGATTTTTTGGTAATAGATGCCGGAAAGAACCTTTAGGTTACCCTCCTCGATCTTACACCAATTTTTGTAGTGTTCCACAAAGGCGAATAGGCACAGGGCCAACGTGAGAACGATCAACACGTTCCACAACCAATGTCTTTTTTTTGTTGCCATACCAAGGTAAAACTTAAGGGCATTACCGACTTTAAAGGTAGTGCAATTCATTTTAAGGGTCAAGAAGATCCATTCCTAGTATATTTGAAGGATCAAGTCCAGCTTATGAAAGCCGCCACCATTGCACAATTGAAAAAAGAACTCCAGTTCCGATCGCAGGACGAGGTGGTGCAGCTCTGTTTGCGGCTGGCCCGTTTCAAAAAGGAAAACAAGGAACTGCTCACCTATCTGCTCTTTGAAGCAGACAGTGAGGAAGGCTATATCGAAGCTGTAAAACAGGAAATGGACGAAATGTTCTCGGAGATCAATGTGAACAGCTTTTTCTACATCAAGAAAAGTGTCCGGAAAATCCTGAGGACCCTCAAAAAATACAGCCGTTATTCGGGCGACAAGGCCACTGAAGTGGAACTGTTGCTGTACTTCTGTAAAAAATTGAAGGATTTCAGGCCCTCCATCCGCCGTAACACCACCCTGTTCAACCTCTACCAAAGGCAGTTGGAATACATCGCGAAAAAAATCCCATCGCTCCACGAAGACCTGCAGCATGATTATGGCCTGGTCTTGCAAGAATTAAAACCCTAAGTACAAAAATGTTGCCTACGGGAAAGCTTGAAGAGACATTGGATCCCTTACAAAACCAGATTCATTCTAAATTATTCCCATGTATTTGGTTGATTTATAGAATTCGTAATTTTGTGGAACGGGCATGAAAAAGATTTTCACCATAGGGACAGCTTTGCTCATCTTTCTACAGAGCGTCAATATCCATTTCAACGATTTGGTTGAGATGGACAAGCTTTTTGAGCACTACCAGTTCCATTCGGATGAATATGGCGATAATTTTATCGTGTTCCTGTCCAAGCACTATGGCAAGTTGAAGGCTTCCCATAGCGAAAAACACCAAGAGGAACAGCAAGAACACGAGCAGTTGCCTTTTCAGCATCAATCCCAGTGCTCACAACTCATGGCCTTTGTGGTTGAACCGGAGCCCTTTTTCCAATCCAATTCTGAGATCCCGCTCGACATTACAAGTAACTTCCATTATCAAATATCGTATTCCCCCATTTGGGGCGATGGGCCCTTTCAGCCCCCAAAACAAGCCTAATTCATAGTATGCCAGCTTTGCTGGACCTATTTCCGTAAGCCTTATTGAATTTATAACGCTATACATTTCTCTATGAATTATGTTTTCAAACATTATATCCTTTAGCATAAGGAACAAGTTCATTGTTCTTCTCTTTACAGCGGGCATTGCCTTGGTGGGGCTATATTCGCTGTCACAAATACCCATCGGGGCCGTTCCCGATGTTACGAACAACCAGGTTCAGGTCATCACTACGTCAAGAAGCCTATCCACCCAGGACATGGAAAAGTTTGTCACCTATCCGGTGGAACTGGAGATGGCAAACCTTCCGGGGGTCAAGGAAATCCGTTCGGTTTCCAAGTTTGGCCTCTCCGTGGTCACCATCGTTTTTGAGGACGATATGGGGACCTACCTCCCCAGGCAGCTTATCGCCGAAAAGATAAAGTCCGCGACCAGCCGGATCCCAGAAGGGTTCGGGAACCCGGAAATGGGCCCCATAACCACAGGATTGGGCGAAATCTATCAATATGTACTGGATGTGGAACCTGCCTATAAGGACCTTTACAGCTCCACCGAGCTTAGGACCATACAGGACTGGATCGTGAAACGTCAACTTTCCGGTATTCCCGGGGTGGTGGAGGTCAATACTTGGGGCGGACACCTCAAACAATATGAGGTTGCCATCCAGACCCAAAAACTGAACGCCTTCAATATTACCGCAAAAGAGGTGTTCACCGCTTTGGAAATGAACAACAGCGTTGCCGGTGGCGGCTATATCGAAAAAGTGAACCAGGCCTATTTTATCCGTGGGGAAGGACTGGTGGGCAACCTCAAGGACATCGAAAACATTGTGGTGACCACCAGAAATGGCATCCCCATCTATATCAAGGACGTGGCCAAGGTCGGTTTTGGCAGTGCCCCCCGGTTTGGGGCGATCACGGGCAACGGAGAGGGCGAAAAAGTCCTTGGTCAGATCATGATGTTGAAAGATGCCGATTCCAAACGCGTGATCGAAGCCGTAAAAGAAAGGGTCGCGGCCATTTCCAAATCCTTGCCCGAAGGGGTCTATATCAATCCATTTTTGGACCGAAGTGAACTCATTGGACGGACCACCTTCACAGTAACGGAAAATCTGGTACTCGGTTGCCTTATCGTCATATTCGTTGTGGTCCTGCTCCTGGGCAATTGGCGATCCGGGCTTGTGGTGGCATCAGTGATTCCGCTCTGTTTGCTGTTCGCGCTGACACTGATGAACATTTTTGGAGTGGATGCCAACCTATTGAGCCTTGGGGCCATCGATTTTGGGATCATCATAGACGGGGCAGTGATCATCGTAGAGTACATCGCCTTCCAGATTACACAAAAGAAAGCCGATCTGGCCCATTTGGACAAAGCAAAAACACAGTCCGTCAAAGATGATATCACCTTGAAAGGGGCCTCAAAAATGATGAACTCCGCCGTCTTTGGGCAGCTTATCATTCTCATTGTGTTCATTCCCATTCTTTCCTTGAGCGGTGTGGAGGGCAAAATGTTCAAACCCATGGCCTTGACCTTCAGTTTTGCCCTCTTGGGTGCCATCCTGTTGTGTTTCACTTATGTACCCGTGGCCTCGGCATTGTTCCTAAAACCTTCGAAGGAATCGCCCAAGAGTATATCCACCCGGTTGGTCAATTGGATCAACCGTCGGTATGAACCGGTAATCGAATGGGCCATGAAAAGCAAGAAACTGGTCCTTTCCGTTGCGGCGGCACTGTTGGTGGGGGCCATTTTGCTCTTTTCCTCAATGGGAGGTGAATTCGTTCCCACGCTGGACGAAGGGGATTTTGTGATCCAGCCTGTTTTGAAAACAGGTACCACTTTGGCCAAGACCATCGAAACAACGACCAAAATGGAACAGATCTTATTGGAGGAATTTCCCGAGGTAAAACAGGTGGTGAGCCGTATCGGGGCCGCAGAAGTACCCACGGACCCGATGTCCATGGAAGAAAGTGATGTGATCATTTCCCTGAAACCAAAGAGTGAATGGGTCTCTGCCGAAACCAAGGATGAACTCGCAGACAAGTTCAAGGAGGCCTTGGCGGTCATTCCGGGAATAGAGCTGGAGTTTACCCAGCCCATTGAAATGCGTTTCAATGAATTGATCACAGGGGTACGTGCCGACATTGCCATCAAAATTTTTGGGCAGGACCTGGAAATCCTGAACAAGAAGGCCAACGAGATCAAGGACCTTATCCAAAATGTGGAAGGGGCCTCGGACGTCATTGTGGAAAAAGTGGAGGGTCTCCCCCAGATGAACGTATCCTTTGACCGTGCCAAAATTGCTCGGCATGGACTCAACATCGCCGACCTGAACGAGATGATCGCCATGGGCTTTGCAGGCAAGGTAGTGGGAAGTGTGTTCGAAGGAGAACGCCAATTTGATATGGCCGTTCGGTTGGATTCGGAAAACCGAAAGGATATTTCCAACCTGAAAAACCTTTATGTGGACATCCCCAACGGCGGAAAGATCCCGATGAGCGAACTTGCGGAGATCACCTACCAAAAAGGGGCCGCCAAAATCTCGAGGGACAATACCCAACGGCGTATCGTGGTCGGCATCAACGTCAGGAACAGGGATCTCCAGTCCGTTGTGGACGATGTGCAGTTACTGATCAATGAAAACATAACGTTGCCCACGGGTTATATCATCACCTATGGTGGCCAGTTCGAAAATCTTCAGAATGCCAAAGCCAGGTTGACGATTGCCGTGCCCATCGCATTGTTGCTCATTTTCATCATGCTCTACTTTGCATTCGGCTCGGTCAAGGAAGCCCTGCTCATCTTCTCGGCCATTCCCCTGTCTGCAGTGGGAGGTGTGCTCTTGCTCTGGCTGCGCGACATGCCTTTCAGCATATCGGCGGGGGTAGGTTTTATTGCACTTTTTGGTATTGCGGTACTGAACGGGATCGTGCTGATAGAGCATTTCAAGGAACTCAAGGGCAAAGACTTTGATTCCATGGAAGACCTGATCAAACAAGGCACCAAGGACAGGCTCCGTGCCGTTCTGTTGACCGCATCGGCAGCGGCATTGGGGTTCTTGCCTATGGCCGTGTCCACCAATGCCGGGGCAGAGGTGCAAAGACCATTGGCCACGGTGGTAATTGGCGGATTGGTAACGGCGACCATACTCACCCTGGTGGTCCTGCCCGTATTATATGCCTATTCCCATAACATCAAATTCCGAGGAATGAGAAAAAGAAGAAAAGAACGAAAATTGAACAGGAACGCATTGACCATCCTGCTTCTTTTGATGACAGCTTCCGGATTTTCCCAAGAAAAGTTGGACCTCGAAGCCCTTATGACGCTTTCATTGAAAAACAACAAGGGGATTCAGGCCGGTTCGTTGATGGTAGATCAAGCGGAAACGCTCAAGGGAACCGCCTTTGAGTTTGACAAAACGGACATCTATTACCAATATGATGAAAACAACCTTGCGTTGAACGGGGAACCCTTGAAGGTTTTTGGGGCGCAGCAACAGTTTGAGTTCCCCACCGTATATGGGGCGAAAAGCAGGCTTCAAAAATCCAATCACGAGTTTCAAAAATCATCGTTTGAGATTCAAAAGAAGCAACTGTACCAATCGCTGAGCAATGCCTATTACCAGTACCAGACCTTGATTCAAAAGGCAAAGCTCTATGGGACACTGGACAGCATTTACAGCAATTTTGCCCACGCGGCCAACAGGCGCTTTGAACTTGGGGAGACCAATTACCTGGAAAAAGTGACGGCCACGGCCAAGCAACGCCAGATCACGAACACCTACTCCAAAATAAAACAGCAGATCCTGACCACCTATGGTGAGATCGTGAGCTTGGTGCAAAGCGGGGACACTTTGGACATCGTGGAAGAGCAGCCCAAAAAACTTACGGTACTGAACGCCCAGGGGATGTTGGAAACGGAAACCGCGTTTTTGGACCATCGCCAAGAGCTCAGCAATGCCCAAAAAAGTTTGGAGGAAAACCGCTTGTTGCCCGACTTGAACCTGGAGTATTTTCAAGGGACCAATAAAGGTCTCGGAGCATCCCTATACGGCATCCAACTGGGGGTTCGCATCCCGATTTTCTTTTTCGGCCATAGCAGCAAGGTAAAATCGTCCAAGATACAGACCAAGATCACGGAGATGGAAAACACGGAGATTACCGTTGCCATGAACCAGCGCTACAAAACCTTGTTGGGACAATTGGAGCAACAGGCCCAAGAACTCTCCTATTATGAGGACGAGGGCGGTCAGCTTTCGGATCAGATCTTGAAGGCGGCCACTGGAAATTTTCAAAATGGGGAAATCGACTTTTTCCAATACATCCAAAGTCTGGAGAACGCCTACGACATCCAACTCAATTATTTGGATGTCCTCCACCAATACAATCAGACTGTAATCGCCATTAATTACTTGACCATAACATTATAAACATGAAACATATCATCCAATTTGCCACAGTTTTCCTTTTGTTGACGGGCTGCGGCGATACAAACAATGAAAAATCCACATCCGAGGAACAGACGGAAGAAAAGGGAATCGTGGTGACACAAGATCAATTTGACGCCAATTCCCTGACATTGGGAACCATGGAAAAGAGAACCTTCCCCAAAATGGTGGAAACCTCGGGAATGATTGACGTTCCACCCGAAAACCGGGCCAGTGTCACGGCATTCATGGGCGGTTTCGTAAAAGAGACCACCCTATTGATCGGTGACCGGGTAAAAAAGGGACAATTGTTGGTGACCTTGGAAAACCAGGAATTTGTACAGATGCAACAGGAATACCTTGAGGTTTTCAACCAATTGGATTTTTTGAAGTCCGAATTTGAACGCAACCAGACCCTTTTTGATGAAAAAATAGCCTCACAAAAGAATTTCCTTCAGGCGAAGAGCAATTATGAAATGGCGAAGGCCCGCTACCAAGGCTTGCGAGAACAATTGCAGATGCTCAACATTTCACCCAGCAAGGTGGAACAAGGGCAGATTTCACCTGAAGCGGCAATTTATGCCCCCATCTCGGGAAGCATCATCCAAATGAACGTGGGCAGAGGAAGCTATGTATCCCCTGCCACCCAGATTTTGGAGATTGTGGACAACAGTCATGTGCATTTGGAGCTCACCGTTTTTGAAAAGGATATTCTCAAAGTGAAGAAAGGACAAAAGATCCAATTTAAAATTCCAGAGGCATCCGAAGAAACTTTCAACGCAGAGGTCCATTTAGTGGGAGCCTCCGTTGACGGGGCCAAACGCTCCATACAGGTCCATGGCCATTTGGAACGCGAGGACGAGAATTTTCTCCCGGGCATGTTCGTGGATGCCATGATCATGACGGATACCATCAAAACCTGGTCATTGCCAGAAGAAGCGGTGATCGAGTCCGAGGGCAGCCACTTTGTGCTGAGATTAGTGGGCAAGGAAGACGGAGGTTACACTTTTGAGCGTGTGGCCATAAAATCAGGGAACACCTTTGATGGCCATACCGAGATCATCGGTACGGAATGGTCGGAAACGGACCAATTTTTGACCAAGGGTGTCTTTGATCTGATCGGGGGATAATTTATTATCCCAGTCCCACATCCAAGGTCATCATAATGATAAATCCGCCGATAAAGCCCATCGTGGCGATATCGGTGTATTTGTCCTGTTGCGTTTCGGGAATCACCTCCTCGACCACCACAAAGATCATCGCCCCGGCAGCAAAGGACAGGGCATAGGGCAAAATGGGCTCAAAAGTGAGTACGGCCCAAGCTCCAAGTACACCTGCTATGGGCTCCACGATGGCAGAGGCCTGTCCATAGACCCAGCTTTTCCATCTACTCAATCCATGTCGCCTGAGCGGCATGGCCACGGCAAATCCTTCGGGAAAGTTCTGTAGCCCAATGCCAATGGCCAAGGCAACCGCACCCCCGATGGAAGCCCCTTCAAAACCGGCTGCCACACCGCCAAACAATACACCGACGGCCAATCCTTCGGGAATGTTGTGCAGCGTAATGGCCAACGTAAGCAGGACGGTGCGATGCCAAGGAGTCTTTATCCCTTCGGCCTCGCTCATTTTAAAATTGATGTGGAGGTGGGGCAATACTTTGTCCAGACCAAAAATAAATCCGGCCCCCAACAAGAAGCCCACTGCCGCAGGGATCACTTTTACAAAACCCTCGCCTTCGCTCATCTCGATCCCCGGTGCCAAAAGGCTCCAGAAACTTGCGGCCACCATGACCCCTCCGGTGAATCCCAACATGCCATCCAGCACGGCACGGTTGGCACTCTTAAAGAAAAACACCAGTCCGGCTCCCAATGCGGTGAGCCCCCAAGTGAACAATGTGGCATAAAAAGCCGCCAAAACGGGATCTATTTCTTCAAAATACTGTATTACTTGTTCCATCAGTCATTCTTTTTAACGTAAAGGTTGGATGCTATCTGGTGGGATATCCGAAGTTCTTTTCCCTCCATCAGTATCTGTAGGGATTGGTCAAAATCCTCTTTGTCCAAGATCTTGATCGTGTTCCCCAAAGCTATTTTGTTCTTGTCCAAAAATTTCAGGAACGGCGCGGAGGAATCCTTGACCCCGACACAAACGCCTTGGGCATGTATGGGCATCTCACTGAGCAATTGCTTGTCCCGCTCCATGAATTTTCCGTCCTTCGTGGGAATAGGGTCACCGTGCGGATCGTATTTGGGAAATTCCAACAACGCATCGATTTTGTCTATCAATTTTTCGCTTTTGATGTGTTCCAACTGCTCTGCCACTTCGTGCACCTCGTCCCAGGTAAAATCCAGTTTTTTCACCAAGAACACTTCCCAAAGCCTGTGTTTCCTGATAATGGAGAGGGCAGTCCGAGTACCGGCATCGGTCAGGGAAATCCCTTGGTACTTCTTGTAGTGCACCAGGCCCTTTTCAGCCAGTTTCTTGGCCATATCGGTAACGGACGAGGGTTTGGTCTCCATCTGTTCCGCAATGGCATTGGTACTGATGGAACCCGCTTCCCCGTTGCCCAGATGAAAAATAGCCTTCAAATAATTCTCCTCCGATCGGGTCATGAAAAAAATTTTTCCAAAAATACATTTTTATTTATCAAAACCTATTTTTAGATTTGTCTAAATTTTAATTTTTATACAACTGAATTCAATTTGTAAATATATCGTTCTGTTATGGATTGCCTTTGTGAGCCAGTGCTGTTTTTCCCAAACAGCCAGCTTGAAGGGCAAGGTCTCCGACAATGGTGAGCCTTTACCCTTAGCCAGTGTTTTATTGAAAGGAACCGAAATGGGCACCGCTACGGATATGGATGGCCTCTTTGAGTTGACGAATATTCCACCGGGCAATCATGTATTGCTGGTATCCTCCTTGGGGTTCCTCTCCTATCAAACCAAAATCACTTTGGGTCCGGGTGAGTCCAAAACCATCAACATATCGCTTGAAGCCTCTGCTGAAAGTTTGGACGAAACCGTGGTGACTGGCACCTTAAAACCGGTCAGCCGTTTGGAAAGTCCGGTCCCGGTCGAGGTCTATTCCCCTACCTTTCTCAAAAAGAACCCTACGGCCAGTGTTTTTGACGCACTCCAAAACGTGAACGGTGTTCGGCCACAGATCAATTGCAATGTGTGCAACACGGGGGACATTCACATCAACGGGCTTGAAGGGCCCTATACGCTCGTCCTCATCGACGGGATGCCTATTGTAAGTGGTCTGGGCACGGTGTACGGCCTCACGGGCATTCCGAACTCTCTCATCGAACAAATCGAGATCGTGAAGGGTCCGGCATCCTCTCTTTACGGCAGCGAAGCGGTGGGCGGGCTCATCAACATCATCACCAAAAATGCCCTGAGCGCCCCTGAATTCTTTGTAGATGGCTTTGCCACGGGTTGGGGCGAGTACAATCTGGATGTGGGCAGTAAAATTTCGGTCGGACAGAAAACGGACCTTCTCTTGGGCATCAACTATTTCAATTATGATGTGCCCATTGACAATAATGGCGATAATTTTACCGACCTGACCCTCCAAGACCGTATCTCGATTTTCCAAAAGTGGGATGTTGAACGAAAAAACAGCCGTTTGCTCTCTTTGGCAGGGCGCTTTTTCTATGAAGATCGTTGGGGCGGTGAAATGCAATGGACTCCCGAGTATCGTGGTGGGGATGAAATCTATGGGGAAAGCATCTACACCCGGCGTTGGGAGGTGTTGGGAAAATACCAATTGCCGCTTGAAGAAAAATTGTTGCTGTCCGTTTCGTATAATGACCACAGTCAAAATTCGGTCTATGGTGACACGGAATATTTGGCGGACCAACGTATCGGCTTTGCGCAGCTCACTTGGGACAAAACCTTGGGGCATCATGATCTATTGTTCGGTAGTGCGATGCGTTACAATTATTATGATGACAATACCCCGGCCACCACTGAAGCGGACCAAATTTGGATTCCGAGTGTCTTTGCCCAAGATGAATACTCGTTTGCCCCCAAACATTCCTTTTTGGGTGGCTTGCGGTATGATTATGACCAAAGGCATGGCAATATTTTTACGCCCCGTGCTGCCTACAAATGGAAGATTTCGGACCATGATATTTTTCGGGTGAATGCCGGGACCGGTTTTCGGGTGGTGAATCTTTTTACCGAAGAGCATGCGGCCCTCACGGGTGCGCGGGAGGTCGTAATTGCCGAAGAGCTGAAACCGGAACGCTCCGTGAACGTCAACCTCAACTATTTGAAGAAGATTTACAGTGACAACGGTACCTTTATCGGGATTGATGCCTCTGCATTCTACACCCGGTTCTCCAACGTGATCCTCCCCGATTATGAGACCAATCCCAACCAAATCATTTATGACAATCTGGATGGCAAATCAGTGTCCCAGGGTGTCAGCGCAAATCTGGACATTGCTTTTCCCAGCAGTTTGAAGATCATGGTGGGGGCGACGTGGCAAGATGTGAGCAATACGGAAAATGGGGTGACCCAGCAGCAGATCTTGACCGAGAGCATCACTGCTACCTGGAACCTTTCCTATACCTTTCGTTCGCTCAAACTCACGGCCGATTACACAGGGAACCTCTATGGTCCCATGCGGTTGCCCCTTTTGGGTGAGCTGGACCCCAGACAGGCCTACTCCCCTACTTGGAGCATCCAGAACATTCAGTTTACGTATAAGGGACTGCACAATTTTGAGGTATATGGGGGCATCAAAAACCTGCTGGACTGGACCCCCAACCGTGGGAACCCGTTTATCATTGCACGGGCCAATGACCCGTTTGACAAAGAAGTCACCTTTGACAGCAATGGCAATGCCGTGGCCACGCCGAACAACCCTTATGCGCTTACCTTTGATCCCGCTTATGTGTACGGGCCCAATCAGGGCATCCGTGGGTTCTTCGGGGTAAGGTATACGGTTTTTTAAGGGTGAGGAAAGTTTGGGTATATTCGAAAAACCAAAAAAACCAGCCAAAATGGAAAATATTATAACCTACTTAAAACCAGTTTCAATCCTGAAAAAAGTCTTTGGCACAACCATATTCATATTTGCATTCTATATAATAGTATACCACAGTATGCTTTTTGGGTTTTTCATGATTTCTTTTGCGGTTTACTTAATCTCTTCCGAAGGAACACAGATAAATCTGGACAATAATACATATCGAAACATCTGGTCCATTTTTGCAATTCACTTTGGAAAGTGGAAGCCAAATCCTGACTTTGAATACATTTCAGTTTTTAAAGGAAAGCAGAAGCAACGTGTAAATTCACTGGGAGCGTCAACTTCTTTTATGGATGTAGTATTTCTCATCAATTTATTCTACAATAGAAACAAACACATAACCTTTTATAGAACCTTTGATAAAGAAGATGCTTTCAAAGTAGCCCAGCATTTTAAACTTGCCTTAGGGATTGACATTCTTGATGCCACCGAACGAGAGCAAAAATGGTTAGATTAAGCTTGCTCATTGATTATTGCCACAACCAACTGACCCATAATTTGCTGTTTTATAAGCCATAGATCAAAAAAAATCCTATTTTTAAGGTAACGGGGCGCACATCCCCTCAATTTGCACATACATGGAACTAAACGAGCAACAAAAGAAAGATGCCCATGATATGATGGAGCTCTGGGAAGACGACGTATTGGAGCGTTACCCCGAAAATACCACAAAATCCAAGGAGGAATTCCGGAATTATGATGACCCTGCAAGAGATACGGTTAGGGAATTCTACAAGATGAACCATACCTATCAAACCTATGATTTTGTGCTAGAAAAGGAAAAAGAGTTCCTTTCCCTCAACCGTAGGGAAATGAGTCTTTGGGATGCCGTGGAATACCTGAACACTTTGGTGGACGATTCCGATCCCGATATTGATCTGGACCAGACCCAACACCTCTTGCAAACTTCCGAGGCCATCCGGGCCGACGGACACCCAGATTGGTTCGTGCTGACCGGATTTCTGCATGATTTGGGAAAAGTGCTCTGCCTTTTTGGTGAGCCGCAATGGGCCGTAGTGGGCGATACCTTCCCCGTGGGTTGCAAGTTTTCGGACAAAATTGTCTATCCCGAATTCTTCAATGCCAATCCGGACCATACCGATGAACGTTTCAATACCAAACTCGGCGTGTACAAAGAAAACTGTGGGTTGAAGAATGTCCATATGTCTTGGGGGCATGACGAATACCTCTACCATATCATGAAGGATTATTTGCCCGAGGAAGGTCTCTATATGATCCGGTACCACAGTTTTTATTCCCAACATCGGGAAAATGCCTATGATCATTTGTTGGACGACCATGACCGCGCCATGTTCAAATGGGTGGATAAGTTCAACCCTTACGATTTGTATTCCAAGGCACCTGTGAAGCCCAATGTGAAGGAACTACGCCCCTATTACGAAGATTTGGCCGCCAAATACCTTCCCGATACGATTCGGTTTTAAGGGATGGTGGCATTCATCAGTTTTTTTGTGTTCACGGCCTTTGTAGCCGCGTACTCCAGTTGGAAACTACGTAAGGACAACTTCTCCACCAAAGACGGTTATTTTTTGGGTGGACGAAGTTTGACTGGTATTGTCATTGCCGGTTCCCTCTTGCTGACCAATATTTCCACGGAACATTTGGTGGGCATGAACGGGGATGCCTATAAACACGGTGCCATCATCATCGCATGGGAAGTGACCTCCGCCTTGGCCTTGGTCGCCGCAGCCCTGTATTTTGCCCCCCGATACCTAAAAATGGGACTCACCACCATCCCCGAATTTCTGGAAAAACGCTTTGATAGACTTACCCGGACCATCATCGCCTTTTTGCTCATCGTTTCATTTGTGTCCACCCTCTTGCCCATTGTATTGTACTCTGGTGCCATCAGCATCGAGCAGATTTTTGATATTTCCGGTTTGTTGGGCATCACCCAGACCGAAGGACTTTGGCTAACGGTTATCGTTGTAGGGTTCATCGGCGCCGTCTACGCCATTTTTGGTGGATTGAAAATGGTGGCCTACACCGATACCATTAATGGTTTTGGACTGTTGATAGCTGGAATTTCCATTCCGTTACTTGCCTTGTGGAACATTGGGGACGGCAACATACTGGAAGGATTGAGGTTGGTTTTTGAAAAAGCTCCCGAAAAATTCAATGTGGTCAGTGACGAGGTTTCGGTCGGACCAGGCTCCCGGGATGCCATTATGCCTTTTGGTGTATTGTTCACGGGATTGATCATTAACCAACTCTATTTTTGGACCATGCACCAGTCCATCATCCAACGGGTTTTGGGAGCGGTAAGTTTAAAGGAAGCCCAAAAAGGATTGCTGTATGCCGGGCTCTTAAAGATTTTGGTCCCTTTGATCATTGTCCTTCCGGGCATCATTGCCTTTTATTATTTCGGTGAAACATTTTACGATAAAAAAGAGCTGGTCTATCCCAGTCTCGTAAAACAAGTGTTACCCTTTTGGATGACCGGTTTTTTTGTGGCCGTGTTGATGGGGGCCATCTTGAGTACTTTCAACAGCGCATTGAACAGCGCGGCCACCATTTTTAGTTTGGGTATTTACAAACGATACATCAACAAAAATGCAAACGAGAAGCGATTGGTCAAAATTGGAAAGTCCACCTCTGCACTTCTGGCCCTGTTCGCCATCGGGATTGCCCCTTTTATTGCCCATGCTCCCCGCGGACTCTATCAATTGTTGCAGCAGCTGAACGGAATTTTCTTCATCCCCATGGCCACGGTGATTTTGGCTGGGTTCTTTTTGCCCAAAGTATCGGCCAAAGCGGCCAAAGCAGGTTTGCTTTTTGGTCTGTTCTTCTATGTGTTTACCAATTTCATCCTGCAGGTGGATATGCACTACGTCCATATCTGGGGCATTGAATTTGTACTGAACATTTTGGTCATGCTCGTCGTTTCCCATTTCTACCCAAGAAACAATTCGTTCAGTATTACCGATATAGGTGTCGTGGATGTGAACCAGTGGAAATATGCCAAGGGATTCAGTATATTTTTGATCTTGGCCACCTTGGCGGTTTATATTTTCTTGGGCAACGTGGGATAGCTTGAATTTTTGAAGGCACAACCCATTTCAATGTGTATTTTTACGGCATGTCCCATTACGATTACATCATTATAGGAGCCGGTTCGGCGGGTCTTTTGTTGGCCGATGCTTTGGGCAGGGACGCGTTCTTTGCCTCCAAATCCGTTTTGGTGCTGGACAAGGACAACAAGACCAAAAACGACCGTACTTGGTGTTTTTGGGAACGGGGCAAAGGCCAGTTTGATGATTTGGTCCACAAAACCTGGGACAACATTTATGTGGGAGGGCAACAGTTTCAAAAATCCACCTCCATCACTCCTTACACCTACAAAATGCTCCGTGGGATTGATTTCTACAATCACTTTTTACCAAAGGTAAAAGCCTATCCGAACATCACTTGGGCCCAAGAAGAGGTGATTGCTATTGAAGAGAAGGAAAGTGAGGTGGTGGTGTCCACAACTCACCAAAAATACGTAGGCCGAACGGTATTTTCCAGCGGGTATGACCCTTCCTTCCCTCTAAAACAAAAAGAATTCCCCATTTTGCAGCAACATTTCTTGGGATGGCATATAAAAACCGACCAGTTGGTATTTAATTCGAATGAGGTTACTTTTATGGACTTTTCCGTGCCCCAAAAAGACAACACACGGTTCATGTACATCCTCCCCTTTTCAGAAAATGAGGCTTTGGTGGAATACACCTTGTTTTCAGAGCATCTGTTGGAAAAAAGTGAATATGAAGAAGCCATCAAAACCTACATTGCAACGAATTTAAGCGACACCAAATATACCATCCAAGAAACTGAATTCGGGAGCATTCCCATGACCTGCTATCCTTTTCACCAACACAATACGGACCGTGTTTTCCATATCGGTATCGCGGGCGGATGGGCCAAACCGAGTACGGGCTATACCTTTTACAACACCAGCAGGCAAATCCCAAAATTGGTGGAACACCTAAAAAAGGGAAAACGGTTGCCCGAGTTCCATCAAAAAAGCAGGTTTATGTTCTATGACATGCTCTTGCTCGACATTTTGCACGAGAACAACCACTTGGGTCACGACATATTCGAGTCGATGTTCCGCAGACGAAAGGCTTCGCTCATCCTAAAATTTCTCGAAAACGAGACCAATCTATGGGAAGAATTTAAAATTGTCACTGCCCCAAAACCGCTTCCGTTCATTAGGGCCCTGTTCAAAAGGATGTTTTAAACGGTGCGCTGCATCAGGCCCTCGCCAAACTTTTTGAGCAAAGCTTTGCTTTCCTTCGGCAAATCGATTTTTTCCAACTCATCAAAGGCCTTTTGGGTAAACTCGCTGATGGCCGCCTTGGTCTCCCCTACGGCATCGCTTTCCACAAAAATGGACTTGACCGCTTCCACTTTGGCCGAAGAATCTTCGGGCTTAATGGAATAGAGGTGCAAAAGGCTTTCTTTGTCCTGCTTGTTCGCCTTTTCCAGTGCTTTTAGGTACAAAAAGGTCTTCTTGTTCTCCCTAATGTCCCCCCCAACCTGTTTGCCAAAAGTCTCCGGGTCACCAAAAGCATCCAAGTAATCGTCTTGCAACTGAAAGGCGATGCCCAGGTTTCTCCCAAATTCGTAAATGGCATCCGCATCTTTTTGCGGAGCGTTGGCCACAAGGGCTCCCATTTTCATAGCGGCGGCTACCAAAACGGAAGTCTTGTACTCGATCATTTTCAAGTATTCGGGAATGGTGACGTCGTCCCGCGTCTCAAAATCCACATCGTACTGCTGCCCCTCGCAGACCTCAATGGCCGTTTTGCTGAAAAGCGAGGTGAGTTCCTTGTACATTTCAGGCGGATAGCTTTCAAAAAATTGATAGGAAAGAATCAACATGGCATCCCCGGAAAGGATTCCGGTGTTCACGTCCCATTTTTCATGAACGGTGACCTTTCCCCTGCGGAGCGGGGCATCGTCCATGATATCATCGTGCACCAATGAAAAATTATGGAACATTTCCACGGCCAAAGCGGCATCCATGGCCTCCTCCACTTTCCCCCCGAAAATTTCCGCGGTCATGAGTGTGAGGATGGGACGCAACCGTTTTCCGCCAAGCCCCAGGATATATTGTATGGGAGCATATAGGTTTTGGGGTTCCGTCATTGGGGTGCGGGCCTTCAAATGGGCCACAAAACCGTCCCTGTACGTATCGATGAATTGAGTTTCTGACATAGGGCCAAAAATACATTCAAAAAATGGAAAAGAAAGGGAATCGTTGGGAGTTCTTGCTGCTTGGATTTTTATGGAATATGAAGTGATGGGATTGTTCGAATATTGGATTGATGGATTTGAGCTTGAACTTGAGCCTGCTCTTGAACGTTGCCATTTATTTGATTTTCAACCCAAAACAGGGCAACCAAAAGCCAAAATACACATCAATGAAAAAAATTTTGCTCAAAAATTGCAATAGATTTGAAATTCTTCGTCTCTATCAATGAAGAGAGCAATGAATCATTTTTGAGTGGCTGGCCAGACAGAGAACCATAACAACCTTAGCACCTTTTTCAACGAGGAATACAGTTCGTTGAGGTCGTATGTGCAATCCAAGATCCGGGACACTTCGGAAAGGGATGCGGAGGATATTGTACAGGATGTTGCCCTTCGGATATTTTCGCGTGCGGACGATGCCATGCCCATCAACAACATCGGTGGGTTTGTGTACAACGCCATACGCAACAGGATCATAGACATCATGAGGGGCAAAAAGGAAAGAAAGCTCCCCAGTGAGGACATAGACCAACAGTGGCAGGAATTTGCGGAACTGTTCTATGGCGATGCGGACAATAGTTATTCCCCCGAAATGGAAGCGGCCCTCAAAAAGGCCATAACGGATTTGAAACCCGTGTACAGGGACATTGTGATCGCCATTGATTTTGAAGGATTTACCTATAAAGAATTGGCCGAACGTACCGGCATACCCTCAGGGACATTGATGTCCAGAAGGCACCGGGCCATGTCGGAATTATCAAAAAGTTTGGAAAACATAAAAGAATTGAATTATGGAACGTAAAAATGACTTTGAAAAAAGAGTGGAAAAAAAGGTGGAGCACAAAGTGAAGAAAATTGTAAAGGTGATTGCCATGGTGCTCTTCGGAGCGGCAATGTTGCTCTTGGCAAACTATCTTTTGATGCGATTGTGGAACTGGCTCATGCCCGACCTTTTTGGACTGTCCACCATCACCTACTGGCAGGCCCTGGGCATCTTTGTGCTGGCCAAGCTCCTTTTTGGATTTGGTGGAGGAGGAAAAAAAGGAGGCGGTCCGCGTCACAAAAGAAAGTTACGCTCGTCCAATAGGTGCGGCTCGCTGAGAAGGGACTTTGACGAATGGAAACATTACGACCAATTCTGGAAAGAAGAGGGCGAAGAAGCCTATAAGGCATATATGGAACGAATCAAAAACGAAAATCATGATACCAAGTAAAAAGAACAACCTCAAGGAAAAGTACCTCCACAGGTATATCCCTTTCTTTTGGAACCTAGGCTCCAAAAGTACCAACAACACCGACACGGACCGACTGTTTGAACAGTCAGGGTTAAAGGGTTCCCATTGAAAACTAGGAGATAAGCTCTCGTTAAAAAAATGTAAAACCTAGGAAACTTTTTTTGTTTTTAAAGTTTCCTAGACTACTTTTGCCCCTCATTATGCGGGAAAACATCATTCATAAAGCAACGGAGCTGTTCATCAACCTAGGTTTCAAGAGCGTCACCATGGACGATCTGGCCAATGAAATGGGCATTTCAAAGAAGACCATCTATTCCCATTTCAGGAACAAGACCGAACTGGTGGAGGAAGCCACCATGACCATGTGCGATTTTATCACCTGTGGAATAGACAATATTGTTTCACACCAAAAAGACCCTATTGAGGAACTTTATGAGATCAAAAAATTTGTCATGGTGCACCTCAAGGACGAAAAATCATCCCCAGTGTACCAGTTGCAGAAATATTATCCCAAGATCCATGAAGCCTTGAAACAAAAGCAGTATGAATCGATGCACGGCTGCGTGTCGAACAATGTAAGAAGGGGTATGGAAATGGGCATCTATCGGGACAATCTCAACGTGGAGTTTGTATCGAGGATCTATTTTTCCGGGGTGACCAGCATCAAGGACAACAGTCTGTTCCCCACGGAAATATTCAGCAAGGCTCAAATTTTGGATTATTACCTGGAATACCATCTCAGGGGCATTGTGACCCCAAAAGGAAGAAAAATATTGAACTCAATCATCAATTCAAATCAAGAATAAATGCGAACAACCCTAATCAGCCTTTTTTTACTATTGCCTTGGCTCATATCGGCCCAGGATACCATTCACAGTTTCAGTTTGGACGAGGCCATTGCCTATGCCTTGGAACATAACTACAGTGCCATCAACGCCTCTCGGGACATTGAGGATGCCCAAAAGCAAAAATGGGAGACCATTGCCACGGGACTTCCCCAGATATCGGGAGCGGTGAGCTATCAGAACCAGTTGAAGCAGCCCGTTTCGCAGATTCCCGCGGAATTCTTCGGCGGCGAACCTGGAACCTACCAAGAAGTCGTTTTTGGGCAGGCACAATCCATGTCCGCCACGGCCACATTGCGCCAAAAAATCTTTGACGGATCTTACATTGTGGGCGTGCAGGCCACCAAGACCTTTCTGGACTATAGTCAGAACAACAAGGAAAAAACAGAACTGGAAGTGCGAAAATCCGTGGTGGAGGCCTACGGCAATGTGCTGTTGGCCCAAGAAAGTGTCCTGATCTCCGAAAAGAACAAGGCCACTTTGGAAAAAAACCTTTATGAGACCAAACGTATCTTCGAAAACGGTCTAGGGGACGAGGAAAGTGTGGACCAATTGCACATCACCCTCTCCTCTGTGGAGAACCAATTGAAAAATGCAAAACGGTTGGAAAAGATCACCTTGCAGATGCTGAACCTGATGCTGGGCATTCCTATCGATGCACCCACGGTATTGACCGAGAATTTGGACGACCTTACCCAAAAACAGATCGACCTTGGGTTACTGGACACTGAATTCAACATAGAGAACAACATCGATTACAAATTGGCTTTGAACCTGAACGAGCAGAGGGCCCTGGAACTGAAATTGGCAAAAAGCTATGCGTTGCCTACGCTGAATGCTTTTGTAAACTACGGGGGGAACTCCTTCAGTGACGATTTCAACTTTTTGAGCAGCGGACAACAATGGTTTGGGTCGTCCATTTTGGGCGTGGACCTGAACATCCCCATTTTCAGTTCATTGGGAAGAAGTGCCACCACCCAAAGAGCCAAAATAGCCCTGGAAAAGGCTAAGACCCAGTTTACGGAGACCCAGGCACAGATCCGTCTTCAGTTGGAGAGTGCCAAGAGTGATTACATCCTTTCCATAGAGCAATATGGCACCTCAAAGGAAAATCTGGAACTGGCCGAACGCATCGAAAGGAAGAACCAGATCAAGTATGAGGAAGGATTGGCCACCAGTTTCGACCTGAGACAGGCCCAGACCCAATTGTACTCCACCCAACAGGAATACCTGCAATCCATGGTAGATGTCATCAACAAGAAAATCGAACTGGAAACCATATTGAATCAATAAACAAAAGAGAAAACCACTCCATCATGAAAAAAGCAATATATATAACATTGACAGCTGCGGTTCTTGCCTCTTGTGGGGGCGGTGGCAACAAATCATTTGAAAATGTCCTTGCCAGTAAGGACATGGCTGCCATCCGTGCCAAGCATGCTGAAATTTCCCAACAGCATAAAGCACTCGAAACGCAGTTGAAATCCCTTGACTCGGCCATAGCCCAATTGGACGACACTGCAAAGTTGCCCTTGGTCACGGCTTTTGAGGCCAAGCCCCAGCAGTTCGACCACTATTTGGAACTCCAAGGTGATGTCACCACCAAGCAGAACGTGCTCATTTATCCCGAAATGGCGGGTACACTGGAAAAGGTGTATGTAAAAGAAGGGCAAAGAGTGTCCAAAGGACAACTGCTCGCCACTATAGACGATGGGGGGCTTTCCAGCCAATTGGCCCAGTTGAAGACCCAGGCCGAACTGAGCAGGACCACCTTTGAGCGCCAAAAAAGGCTTTGGGAGCAGAACATCGGTTCCGAGATCCAATACCTTCAGGCCAAGACCAATTATGAGGCCCAGGAAAGTGCCGTAAAGCAAATGGAAAGCCAAGTGGGCAAATCGTCCATCAGGGCCCCTTTTGATGGCATCATTGACGATGTGATCAAAGATCAGGGAACAGTTGTGGGACCTGGTGCGGGCTCGGAAGTGTTCCGCATCGTGAACCTATCCAACATGTACATCACCGTGGATGTCCCCGAAAGCCATTTGCCCAACGTGACCCCTGGAAAGGATGTTAAGGTGTATTTCCCCGTCTTGGGAGACAGTGTTGCCACCAAAATCAGGCAGACCGGGAACTTCATCAATCCGGGCAACCGATCATTCACGGCAGAAATCCCTGTGCCCAGTCTTGACGGCAGGGTGAAGCCCAATCTTACGGCAAGGGTGCTGATCAACGATTACACCAGCGAGAATGCCATCCTTATCCCCCAGAGCATCCTATCGGAAAATGCCGATGGCGAACAATATGTGTTCTTGGTGGATGCCGATTCCATTTCTTCGGAGCCAGTGGCCAAAAAGGTGGTCATCAAAACAGGAAAGACCCAGGGCGATTATGTGGAAGTACTCTCTGGAATCAATAACGGTGATGCCATTATTGACGAAGGGGCCAGAAGCGTGAAGGAAGGACAAAAAGTCAAGATAAAAAATTAGATAGCCAAAGCAATCCATCATTATGAGCAAACAAAAAAAACAAGTAGATAAGGAATTTGGCCTATCCTCTTGGGCCATCGACAACAAGACGACGATGTACGTGCTGATGTTCGTCATCCTTATCCTTGGCAGCATGGCCTACTTCAGTATGCCCAGGGAAAGTTTCCCCGAGGTCAAGGAGACCAAGATATATATCAGTTCCCTATATCCCGGAAATACGGCGGAGGATATAGAAAAACTCATCACGGACCCTCTTGAAGATCAATTGAAGACCGTGAGCAACGTGGTGGAGATCACCTCCACCTCCCAAGAGGACTACTCCATGATCATTGTGGAGTTTGATGAGAACATTTCCGTGGAGGGAGCCTTGCAAAAGGTAAAGGATGAGGTAGATTCCGAGACGGCGGGCGAGGACTGGCCAACGTTCAACGGGGCCAAAGTGGAACCCAATGTGTTTGACCTGAGCCTGTCCGAGGAAATGCCCATTCTCAACATCAACATTTCCGGTGACTATCCCGTGGACAAGCTCAAGGAGTACGGGGAATATCTGGAAGATGAGATCGAGAGCCTTTTGGAAATCAAACAGGTCGATATCCGTGGTGCACAGGAAAAAGAAGTGGAAGTGGCCGTGGACATCTACAAAATGATGGCCGCCAAGGTAAGTTTCAATGACATCATCAACACCATCAGCAATGAGAACATGACCACTTCTGCCGGAAACCTGATCACCAGCGGACAGCGAAGGACCATCCGGATAGTGGGTGAGATCGATGAACCCAAAGACCTTGAAAATTTTGTGGTGAAATCGGAGAACGGCAACCCCACGTATCTACGGGACATTGCCAAGATCACCTTCAAGGAAGAGGACAAGACCACCTATGCACGGGAGTTTGGTCACCCCGTAGTGATGTTGGACGTCAAAAAACGGTCCGGCAAGAACATGGTGGATGCTGCGGACAAGATTCGGGTCATTATTGATGATGCGGTCAAAAATACCTTCCCGCAAGACCTAACAGTGACCATTGCCAATGACCAATCTTCCATGACCATAGGTCAAGTGGACGATTTGGTGAACAACATCATCTTTGGTATCATTCTCGTAGTCACCGTACTGATGTTCTTCCTTGGGTTCAAGAACGCCCTTTTTGTCGGGTTTGCCATCCCTATGTCCATGTTCATGTCTTTGATGATCTTGAACGCACTGGGCTATACCATGAACACCATGATCCTTTTTGGACTCATCATGGGTCTGGGAATGTTGGTGGACAACGGTATTGTGGTCGTGGAAAACGTATATCGACTTATGGATGAAGAAGGTATGCCTCGGATTGAGGCTGCCAAGAAAGGGATCGGGGAGATTGCGTTCCCCATCATCATTTCCACATTGACCACTGTGGCCGCCTTTGTGCCGCTAGGTTTGTGGCCCGGAATCATGGGGCAGTTCATGATGTATTTTCCGATTACGCTATCCGTGGTCTTGGGCTCGTCGCTGTTCGTGGCCATATTCTTCAACTCTGTATTGGTCTCCAGATACATGACCACAGAGGACAAGGAAATGCCCTTGAGACAGATCATTCGCATTACAGCCATCATTTCAGCGATCGGTTTGCTCATCATTCTCTTTGGAGGGACATACAGAGGGCTTGGTACCGTTATGGTGTTGACCGCCATCATGCTATGGGCCTATAGGCTGTTCCTGAGAGGATGGGCCCACAGTTTTCAGTTCAAAATACTTCCCAGATGGGAACGGTTCTATGAACGTACATTGCGCTGGGCCTTGGCCAAAAGAAGGCCGATCTTTATAGCCATCACCACCTTTGTGCTGCTCATCGTTGCATTTATGGGTTTTGGGGCATCGGTAGGTAGTCAAAGGACCAAGGTGGAATTCTTCCCGGACAATACACCCAATCAGATCATTGTCTATATCGAATATCCCGAAGGTACCGATATTGAAAAGACCAATGCCATTACCAAGGATATAGAGGAGCGGGTGTACGACATCATCAATTCGGATGCCTATCTGCATGGGGACTATAATTTCCTCACCGAAAGTGCGGTTTCCCAAGTGGGTGAAGGTGCCGGAAACCCTCAAACGGATGGAGGTTCTTCTGCGGAGATGCCCCACCGTGGAAAAATCACGGCCACCATGAGGGAATACAAGTACCGCGAAGGAGCGGACAGTAAAGAACTGTTGCGCAAGGTGCAGGAAGCCCTCAAGGATGTGTATCCCGGAGTCGCCATTTCTGTGGAAAAAGATGCCGTAGGGCCGCCAGCAGGCTATCCTATCAACATCGAGATAGAAGGGGATGATTATACTGAACTCATCACAACGGCCGAGAACATGCGAAACTTCATCAATTCCAGGAACATTCCCGGTATCGATGAACTCAAGATAGACGTGAACAAGTCCAAACCTTCCATGTTGGTTGCCGTGGACCGGAAGAAAGCCGGTGAACTGGGCGTGGCCACTGGACAGGTGGGCCAACAGCTGCGGAATTCCATCTTTGGTGCCAAGGCGGGCATCTATAAAGAAGGTGGTGAGGATTATGACATCTATGTACGCTTTAAGGAAGAGGACCGCTACAACACCAGCGCCCTTTTCAACCAAAGGATCACCTTCAGGGATGCATCCTCTGGCCAGATCAAGGAAGTCCCCATTTCGGCTGTGACAAAACAAGCGAACAGTACGGGCTTTAGTGCCATTAAGCATCGTGATGCCAAACGTGTGGTGACGGTCTATTCTGCCTTGGCCCCCGGGTACACAGATGCCGGTGCCATTGTGAGCAAAATACAGGAGGAAATGAACGATTATGAAGGCCTTCCTTCCGGTATCAAGATTGATTATACAGGACAGATAGAGGAACAGAACAAGCAAATGGCCTTTTTGATGGGTGCCTTCTTCACAGGTCTGGGACTTATCTTTTTCATATTGATCTTCCAGTTCAACTCCGTTTCGAAACCAGGTATCATCATGCTTGCCATTTTCTTGAGCTTGATCGGGGTCTTTGGCGGATTGGTCGCCACAGGTAGTGCCTTCGTGATCATGATGACGATGATGGGAATCATTTCCTTGGCGGGAATCGTGGTGAACAACGGGGTGGTCTTGTTGGATTACACCCAGTTGTTGATTGACAGGAAAAAGGACAAACTGGATATGGACGAGGATGATTTGTTGCCCCTCGAGGACTTTACGGAGGCCGTGGTGAGAGGTGGTAAAGCCAGGTTACGTCCCGTACTGCTCACAGCGATCACCACTATTTTGGGATTGATCCCGTTGGCCACTGGTTTCAACATCAACTTCTTTACCTTGATGGCCGATTTTAACCCCAACATTTACATTGGAGGGGACAACGTAATTTTCTGGGGACCATTGGCATGGACTGTTATCTACGGACTGTTCGTGGCCACGTTCCTTACCTTGATCGTGGTGCCCATCCTGTTCAGTTTGGTGTACAAATTGAAATTAAGGATCCAAAGGGCCAAGACAAGAAGGGAAGAACGTAAGAATGAAAAATTGGATGCTGCCACGGCTTAGCTGCAAAAAAATGAGCATATAAAAAAGCCCCGACCTTTGGTCGGGGCTTTTTTGTTCATCGTAAGTTCAAGTTATCTGTGTATGGAAACAACTTCGGACTGGCTCCAATCCTTTACGTTGACAATACGATTGTCGGAAAAATCCACTTCGCGCAAAATATCTTCCTTCCAGAAGAACCACTTGCCGGTCTTCTTTCCATTGTCATACTGTCCCGCGGCAATTTTTTTGCCATTGGTATCAAACATAAGCCAATCCCCATGTAACTTTCCTTTCAGCATATAACCCGTTTGGGATACTTCCCCGTTTTCGTGAAAATAGGTGGCCTTCACCATTTTCCCCACTTTTTCCAAAGTCGGTTCTGTCTCCTGTGAAAACACATAGACCGAAAACATGACCGCTAAAAAAAATACTGCTTTCTTCATAGTATATGGGTTTTATAAATTCATCATTACCAAAGGGTAACTACACAAAGTTATCCAAATTCAATTTGAAAATAACGTTTAAAAAACAATTAATTTACATTAAATTAACTTTAAAAATGCAAATGATTGATTTATAGTATTTTAAATGAATTTCATGTTATCCTTTTATCGTGTTAATGAGGCTTTTATCCCTCAAAACAACGTTCCAATGTAAATTTAACGTTAAGAAATGAGTGGAAAATCAATCCAAAACGCCCATATCGATGATGGTTCCCTCTTAGCCAGAAATGATGGGTCTGGGACAGAAAATCAGTTTATCTCGCTATAAATATGTGCTTTCCTATTAAATTTGCCCTCTCATTAACAGACATCATGTATAGAAGCAATACTTGTGGCGAACTCAGGGCGTCACATATCGGTTCAGAGGTAATTTTGAGTGGTTGGGTGCACAAGCTACGCGACAAAGGTTTTGTGGCCTGGGTGGATCTGCGCGACCGTTATGGGATCACGCAATTGGTATTTGATGAGGAGCGCACTTCAACAGAACTTCTGGAACAGGCCAGGGAACTGGGACGGGAGACCGTTATCCAGGCCAAGGGACAGGTCATAGAACGGGCCTCCAAAAATCCCAACATCCCCACAGGCGAGATCGAGGTATTGGTGACCGAACTGACCATCTTGAACAGCTCCCTCCTGCCCCCCTTCACCATTGAGGATGATACCGATGGTGGTGAGGACATCCGCATGAAGTACCGTTATTTGGATATTCGCCGGAATCCGGTAAAAAATAATCTCATTTTCAGGCACAAAGTGACCATGGAGGTCCGAAAATACCTTTCGGACCAAGGCTTTATCGATGTGGAGACCCCATATCTCATCAAATCCACTCCTGAGGGTGCCCGTGACTTTTTGGTGCCAAGCCGAATGAACGAAGGACAGTTCTATGCCCTTCCGCAATCCCCCCAGACCTTCAAACAGTTGTTGATGGTGGGTGGCATGGACAAATATTTCCAGATCGTAAAATGTTTCAGGGACGAAGACCTCCGTGCGGACAGACAGCCGGAATTCACCCAAATCGATTGTGAAATGGCCTTTGTGGAACAGGAGGACATCCTCAACACCTTCGAGGGCCTCGCCAAACACCTTTTGAAGGAAATCAAAGGCGTGGACATTCAGGAATTTCCAAGAATGACCTATGACGATGCCATGCGCCTTTATGGCAACGACAAACCGGACATCCGTTTCGGGATGCAGTTCGGTGAACTGAACGCTGTGGCTCAGCACAAGGATTTCAATGTGTTCAACACTGCCGAATTGGTAGTGGGCATTGCTGTTCCCGGTGCATCCGAATATACCCGCAAGGAAATTGACGCTCTGATCGACTGGGTAAAACGCCCACAGGTCGGCGCCAAAGGAATGGTCTATGTGAAATGTAACGAAGATGGTTCCTATAAATCCTCCGTGGACAAATTCTACGACGAACAAGATTTGGCAAAATGGGCCGAAGTGACCGGAGCCAAACCAGGCGACCTCATCTGTGTGCTATCCGGTGATGCCAACGTGACCCGGGCACAGCTCAGCGCGCTCCGCATGGAATTGGCCACTAGGCTCGGACTTCGAAAACCGAATGAATTTGCCCCACTTTGGGTAGTGGACTTCCCGTTGTTGGAACTGGATGAGGAAACAGGCACCTATCATGCCATGCACCATCCCTTTACCTCGCCCAAACCCGGTCAATTGGAGCTGTTGGAGACCAATCCCGGCGCGGTCAAGGCCAATGCCTATGATTTGGTGCTGAACGGAAATGAAATTGGTGGGGGATCCATCCGTATCCATGACAAGGAAACCCAGGCCACCATGTTCAAACATTTGGGCTTTACTCCCGAAGAGGCCAAGGCCCAGTTCGGCTTTTTGATGGATGCCTTCCAATATGGCGCCCCGCCCCATGGTGGAATTGCCTTCGGTCTGGACCGATTGGTGTCCATTTTGGGTGGACAGGAGACCATCAGGGACTTTATCGCATTCCCCAAGAACAACAGCGGACGGGATGTGATGATAGATGCCCCTGCCAAAATCGATGAGGCACAGTTGAAGGAACTACATATCAAATTGGACTTATAAAATTCATCCCGCCCAAGGCGGGATTTTTAATACCTTTAAGTACACCGTTAGCTAAATGCCCAATAAGAAAAGCTTACTTACCCGCTTTCTGAAATGGAGGTACAAAAACATCTCCAATAAGACCTTTGTGCACCTCATGAGCCTGGTCGTGGGCTTTTTGGCCGGTTTGGTGGCCGTCACCCTGAAGAACATCACCTATTTTATAGAATCCCTCTTGAAAATGGGCATCATCTTTTCCGAGAACCAACTGTACTTCATTCTGCCCACTATCGGTCTGACCTTTGTGTACCTCTACGTAAAATACGTGCAGAAGAAACCGCTGCAACATGCCGTTTCGTCTATCATCTTTTCCCTTTCTAAAAAAGGAGGGTTGTTGGGGGTCAAGGACATCTACACCCCTCTGATCACTGCACCGTTGACGGTCGGTTTTGGGGGTTCCGTGGGGCTTCTGGGACCAGCGGTCAAATCGGGTTCCGCCATCAGCTCCAACCTAAGCAGGTTGTTCCATATCGACACCAAGACACGGTCCTTATTGGTGGCCTGTGCCTCCGCCGGGGCCATTTCGTCCATTTTCCAATCGCCCATTGCCGCCATCATCTTTGCCGTGGAGGTGTTCACATTGGATTTGACCATGATGTCCATGCTGCCATTGCTCCTTGCCTCGATTTCAGGGGTGCTTACCTCCTATTTCTTTTTGGGGAACGAGGTGCTTTTCAGTTTCTCGCTGTCCGAAGGGTTCCAGTTGAACGACACTCCCTTTTATATTCTCCTAGGGGTTGGCACCGCTTTTGCTTCCATCTATTTTACCAAGATGTACTTTGCTATCCTGAATTTTTTCAAACGGTTCAAAAGCCCAAAATACAAGCTCTTGGTGGGTGGAATAGCCATCGGTGTCATGCTCTACGCCATTCCCCCGCTCTATGGCGAGGGCTTTGGATTTATCAACAACCTCTTGGACGGCAACCACTTGAAAGCCTTGGGCAAGACCCCTTTTGACGCTTATACCCATAACATTTGGGTGGTCATTGCCCTGTTGTTCGGTATCACCATCTTCAAAGCCATTGCGATGACGACCACTTTTGCCGCCGGGGGTGCCGGGGGAATCTTTATCCCAACCATGGTGATGGGCAGCGCACTGGGCAATGTAGTGGCCAAGGTCATCAATAATCTGGGATTCGGGTTTGCGGTGTCCGAGAGCAATTTTACCCTTATCGGGATGGCCGGTCTCATCGCCGGGGTGATCCACGCCCCACTGACCGCTATCTTCCTTATCGCAGAGATCACCGGGGGCTACCAACTGTTTGTCCCTTTGATGATCACCGCCTCCATTTCGTACCTGATCACCAAAAATGCACTGGACTACACCATTTACACCAAAGAATTGGCCAAAATCGGTGCCCTTCTGTCCCACAACAAAGATCAAATGGTGTTGGGGCTCATGGAAATGGACGATGTGATCGAAAAAAACTTTATGCCCGTACATCCGCGCATGTCCTTGGGCGAAATGCTGCACGAATCCGTTTCCAAATCCACGAGGAACATTTTTCCGGTGTTGGACGATGACCAAAAACTGATGGGCATTATCTTATTGGACGATATCCGGCAATTCATGTTCGACACGGAACTTTACGACACCGTCTTCGTTAAAAATTTGATGCACGCCCCTCCCGAACATATTTTTTATGATAAGGACAATATGAAACAGGTGATGAAAAAATTCCAGGACAGTGGGGCCTGGAACCTCCCCGTTATCAAGGATGGAAAATATGAGGGTTTCATCTCCAAATCAAAATTATTGACGGCCTATCGTAGAAAATTGATCAATTACAGCCAATGAAATTCAAGTTCAAATATATCATCGTTCTGGTCACTTTGGCCGCCATCGCTTCCATCATCTATGGTTTTTCCATCAAGGAAGAAGACCCGAGCTTGGGCCATAAGTGCATTGGCCTGGGCACCGTGGGGCTCTTTTTTGTGGCCATGCCCCTCTTTTTGATGAAGGAAAGCAAGGGGAAAAACATGAAAGATTACATGTTGACTAAGGAAAACATTAAGAAAATGCAAGAAAAGGAGCGAAAAAAGACTGAAAATCAATAATTTTCTTAAGATTTAATATTCAATTCATCCATTGCGACCCAAAAAACTCTACTTTCGTGTTTTAACAAATTATTTATATTAATGACTGGTACAGTAAAATTTTTTAATGGATCCAAAGGGTATGGGTTCATTACCAACGACGACACAGGAAAGGACATCTTCGTTCATGTTACGGCTTTGAACGGGGTGGAATTGAACGAAGGCGACAAAGTAGAATACATCGAAGAAGACGGAAGAAAAGGAGTGGTTGCTGCACGTGTGCAGGTAATCGGATAACAACAATATTTTATTTTGATTTTTGTAGGACCCTGGCGCTGCCAGGGTTTTTTTGTTCAATTCAGGTTCCTTCTCTGGACAAAGAACCTTTTGAGCAGTTCGGAGGCCTCGTTTTCCATGACCCCTCCAAAAATCTCAGTCTTTGGGTGCAGGTTTCCACCCACCACACTGAATCCGCGCTCCAGATCGGCAGCCCCATAGACCACTTTGGAAATCTGGCTCCAGTAAAGTGCCCCGGCGCACATCTGGCAGGGTTCGAGGGTGACATAGAGGGTACACCCATGCAGGTATTTGCCTCCCAAAAAATTGGAAGCCGCCGTGATGGCCTGCATTTCGGCATGTGCCGTCACATCCTTTAAACGCTCGGTAAGGTTATGGCCGCTGCCAATGATCCTATTGTTCACCACCACCACTGCGCCAACGGGCACTTCCCCCATCTCAAAGGCGGTTTCGGCCTGTTGCAGGGCCTTTTTCATGAAATAGTGGTCATCGAACAGGTTCATTCGCAAAAAAAATTGAAAAATTCACAGATGGGCTAAGCTACGCATAAAAAAAGTTAGTCGATAATCGGTACTTTTGTTTTTTGTGCCTTGGAAAGACTTTTAACACATATCAATTCCCCCGAAGACCTCAAAAAATTGGGCCTGGACAAACTACCCAGACTTGCCCAAGAATTGCGGGAGTTCATCATTGACATTGTATCCACCAAGGAAGGTCACCTTGGTGCCAGTTTGGGGGTCGTGGAATTGACCATTGCCCTCCATTATGTTTTTGATACCCCAAAAGATAAGCTTATTTGGGATGTGGGCCATCAGGCCTACGGACATAAGATACTGACTGGAAGAAAGGAAATTTTCGACACCAACCGACAGCTTGGCGGCATCAGCGGATTTCCCAAGCGTAGCGAAAGTGTGTACGATGATTTTGGTACGGGCCACAGTTCCACCGCCATTTCCGCCATTCTGGGAATGGCCATGGCCTCCAGATTGAACGGTGATCATACCAAACAGCATATTGCCGTCGTGGGCGATGCTTCCATCGCCAGTGGGATGGCCTTCGAGGGACTCAACCATCTGGGGGTCACCGATGTGAATGCACTCATTATCCTGAACGACAATGCCATAGGCATAGACCCCAGCGTCGGGGCGCTCAAAAAATACCTCACCAATGTCAAAAAAGGAACCGCAAAGGACGAGAACATCTTCGAATGCCTCAACCTGAACTATTCCGGGCCCATGGACGGCCATGACATCGAGTCCTTGATCAAAGAACTGGAACGCTTGAAGCAACTGGATGGGCCAAAACTGTTGCACATCATAACCACCAAGGGAAGAGGGTTGAAAAAGGCTGAAGAGGACCAAGTGGTCTATCACGCCCCTGGGAAATTTGATAAAGTGACCGGGGAGCGCTTCAAAAAAACGAAGGAGGCCGAGCCGCCCAAATATCAAGATGTCTTTGGGCATACTTTGGTGGAATTGGCCGAGAAAAACGACAAAATTGTGGGGATAACGCCGGCAATGCCCACCGGAAGCTCTCTAAAATTCATGATGGACAAAATGCCCCACCGTGCTTTTGACGTAGGGATTGCCGAGCAGCATGCGGTTACCTTGGCGGCAGGGATGGCCACGCAAGGACTTGTTCCTTTTTGTAACATCTATTCCACTTTTTTACAACGGGCCTACGATCAAGTCATTCACGATGTGGCCCTTCAGAACATTCCGGTAATCTTCTGTTTGGACCGTGCGGGACTGGTGGGACAGGACGGGCCCACGCATCATGGGGTGTTTGACCTCGCCTATTTGAGGTGCATCCCCAACCTTGTTGTTTTTGCCCCCATGAACGAGATGGAACTGAGGAACATCATGTACACCGCCCAATTGGGGCTAAATGGACCCATTGCCATCCGGTACCCTCGGGGACAGGGCACCACCTTGGATTGGAAAAATGATCTTGAACCCGTTGAAATCGGTACGGCCAGATGCTTGAGGGAAGGGACCAAAGTAGCCGTGCTTTCCATTGGCCACATAGGAAACGAGGTGGAACGGGCCATAGCAGCCGTGGACAAACCGGAAAGCGTTGGCCACTACGATATGCGCTTTGCCAAACCCTTGGACAAACAAGTGCTCCGTCACATTTTTGAACGGTACGACCACATCATCACTGCGGAAGATGGGTGCCAAATGGGTGGATTCGGTTCGGCGGTACTGGAATTTGCAAACGGGGAACGGTTGTCCAAACCTGTTACCATTCTCGGTATTCCGGACAAGTTTGTGGATCATGGCACAATGGAAGAGACTCACCAGATGGCTGGTATAGATTTTGATACAATTTTTTCACACATACAATCAACCTTGGACCAATGCGGATAATTTGTTTTCTGATTTTATTCCTTACTATTTCCCTATCAACGCATGCACAGATCAATCGTTTAAAAGTCTTCGAACCCGATAGTACGGAAACGGGTTTCAAGATTGTCCGCATCAAGGACACCAAACTCCGGTATCTTACCCGGGAGGCAAAGTTGACCGATCCACGGACCGTGCTGAACCGGGTCCAGCCATTGAAAAAATGGTACAAACGCTTCAAGCCCACTTCCTTTTGGAAAAAGGTCAACGAATTTGGCCTCAACATCAACGAGGTTTCCTTTGTGAACTGGAATGCGGGAGGGGACAATTCCGTTTCTGCCTTGGCGAGCTTTCGGTTTGCCCGAAACTACAAGTTCCGCTATCTGAACTGGGACAATGAGGCGCAGCTCCGGTATGGCATGAATGCCCAGGAAGGCAGAAAACTCCGGAAAACGGACGATCAGCTCCGGCTTTCGACCACCATAAGTTTCAGAAGGGATACCATAACCAACTGGTACTATTCCGTAAAAGCCAATTTCAACACCCAATTTTCAAATGGTTTCAAATATCCGGACAGGGAGAACCCCATTTCTCGGTTCATGGCCCCTGGATATCTTTTTGTGGGTGTAGGTACTTCCTATATTCCACCCAACGACAAGTTCAACCTCTATATTTCCCCAGCTACCATGAAATCCACCTTTGTTCTGGACGAGACCCTGTCCAATCTGGGTTCCTTCGGTGTGGAAGAAGGAGAGAATGTGTTCATGGAAATGGGTTTTCTGGTCACCAATACCTGGGAAAAGGAAATCTTGAAAAATGTGCAGATGAAGCATCGGATCAACCTTTATACCGATTATGTGCGGAGTTTCGGCAATATCGATGTGGACTGGGAAATGAGCTTCAACCTCAAGGTCAATCAGTACATCAATGCGAACATTGGTACCCATCTCATTTTTGACGATGACATCAAGTTTGATGAAGTGGTGGCCGATGACGGTACCATAGTTGACCCCGGCATTCCCCGCATCCAGTTCAAGCAGCTGCTCGGAGTGGGTATCCTTTACAATTTTTAAATCGTCCTTCCCGTCAATTTATCGTGGATGTGCACGGCCGCGCTGTCCGAAAGACTGGCCACGAAGCAACTGGTGCCCAATAATATCGTATAGATGTCAACATCTGTTTTCCGATACATTTCGGGCAGACTTTTCACAAGCAACCGGTCATAATTGGTGTCACGCCCTTCCTTGATGTTCACAAGTGCCGTGGTGTACATTTCCAAAAGATCGGATATGATGCGATACCCCGCCAGTTCCTTGTCGATCACTTCGGTGGATTGATAGATTCGCTCCACGCTCAATTTTATGATGTCGTCTACTTGGGCCTTGTATTTTCCCTTGTCCAAAAGCGCAGCGTCAAAATTGCCTTCCAAGATCTTGTCCTCGTTCGCCACAAAAACCTCAACAGCATCACCGATGAGGGTATTGATGGCCAAGGCCCTCAAATAGCTCAATCGGTCACTGGAACTGGTCATGGCATTGTATTTTTGGGTATTGATGTTCCCTTTCACCAAATTGATCAGGTATTCCAGGGCATATTCTTCCGGCACAAGCCCAAGGTTGATGCCATCCTCAAAATCGATGATGGTATAGCAGATATCATCGGCCGCCTCCACTAAGTAGGTCAACGGATGTCGAAAGAAAGCCGTCCCAGGGGCATTGGGATTTGGCACCAGCCCAATTTCATCGGCAACTTCCAAGAAAAAATCCTTTTCCGATTGGAAATACCCAAATTTCTTGTCCGCAATATGTCGGGAAGGCTTTTTGGGCAACGAAGCCTTGGGGTATTTCATAAAAGTGCCCAAGGTGGCGTAACTCAACCGAAGCCCACCGGGAACCCCTTCCCTGGATTCCGTCAGCAATTTAAAGCCATTCGCATTTCCTTCAAAATCGATCAAATCCTGATACTCCACATCGGAAAGGACATCCCGATATCTTTTGCCACTGCCTTGTGCAAAGTAGTTCCCAATGGCCTTTTCCCCACTGTGCCCAAAGGGCGGGTTGCCGATGTCGTGGGCCAGGGCGGCAGCGGCCACAATGGCACCAAAATCATTGAACTGATAGCCGTGCACTTCGGACAGAAAGGGGTATTTGGACAAGATCTGCTGTCCAGCGATGCGACCAAGGCTCCTACCCACCACGGAAACCTCCAGACTGTGGGTAAGGCGGGTGTGCACAAAATCCTTTTTGGACCCAATGCTGATGGGCATCGGGATTACCTGTGTCTTATCCTGAAGACTTCTAAAGGCAGAGGAGAAAATGATACGGTCATAATCCACTTCAAAGCCCAAACGGGTCTCGTTCTGCTCCTTGCGCAATCTTTTTCCCTTATCCCCGAATCTCCGTAATGAGAGTAGCTGTTCCCAGTCCATAATTTACTATTGGTGCAATATACGCCTAAGCTTTCATATGCGCCAAGCCAACCTGAAAGTACCCTTGTTTCCGGCAACATTTTGAATTTTAATGATTTCTTCATTTTAGCATTACACTTAGGACATCTAGAAGGAGCTATTTTGTAGAGTTTACAATAAGGTTTTCGTTACGGATATTAGTTTTTGTCGACTATTCTTCGAAATCCTAGGGCCGCCTTTTCAGTAAGGTGGCCCTTTTTTGCATAATACATTCTTATCATAACATACAGGAAACATTAACTTAACATTGGGTACGGTTCTTTGCAGCGACAAAAACTAGTACTGTAATGGATATCAAAAAGTTGGCCCTGTTGGGGTCCTACTTTCTTTTCCTATGCATTCATTTTTCCTATTCGCAATACCAAGCCCAAACCTCATTTGGCAATGGCCTGTTCAATATTGTGGGGAAGGACAGCAGTTGGACCGCAAAGGTGGGGGCACGAATGCAGATCTTGGCCGTTTCGTCTTGGGCCGAAAGCGAGGATGGAGGGCTTGGAAACCCCGAACAGAATTTTTTGGTACGTAGGGCCCGATTGAAATTTGATGGGTTCGTTCACACCCCAAAACTCAGGTACAAATTGGAGCTTGGACTCTCCAACCGTGATATTTCAGGGGGGTCGGAATTTACGGGAGACACCCCGAGATACATTTTGGATGCCGTGGTGATGTGGAACTTTTATGAAAATTTTGAACTCTGGTTCGGACAGACCAAACTTCCGGGGAACATTGAGCGGGTCATCTCCTCCGGAGACCTACAGCAGGTGGACAGGTCGTTGCTCAACAGCAGATTCAATATAGACCGCGACATGGGCTTTCAGTTAAGACATCATTTCAAGTTGGGAAAAAAAGCAATGGTGCGTGAAAAATTTGCCTTCTCGCAAGGTGAGGGCAGAAACGTTACCAAAGGTAACCTGGGAGGACACCAATATACCTCACGGTTGGAATTCCTTCCGTTTGGCACCTTCATTTCCAAAGGTGACTACAAAGGAGCCGACCTGAAGCGTGAACCAGCCCCAAAACTGATGGTCGGGGTCACCTATGACATCAATAAGGATGCCGTAAGGACCCGAAGCAATATGGGGACATTCATGCAAACGGATACCGGATTGTACCAAACGGACATTTCAACCCTGTTCGGGGACTTCATGTTCAAATACCTCGGGTTTTCCCTCATGGGCGAATATGCCCATCGCGATGCGGATAATCCTGTGGCCATCAATATGGACGGTACGGAAACGGGGGACATTGTACAGGTGGGAAATGGCCTGAATCTTCAAACGGGCTATCTTTTCAAGACCAATTGGGAAGTGTCCGCGAGATACACCCATATAGAATTAGATCGTGACATCACCGGAAAAAATCCGGAAGATCAATATACACTGGGACTTTCAAAGTATATTGTGGGACACAAACTGAAGGTGCAGACAGACCTCAGTTATTTGGATGTGGACAACGGAACGGACGAGGTGATGTTCCGCTTGCAATTGGACGTACACCTATAAAAAATAACCTTAACATAACTTAATCGTAGGTCAATCTCTTGATATTTGAAAAATTTTTTTGATTTTTAACTATGGACAATATTTACTTCCTCATAATGGTTGCGCTTGCAGTACTGGCCATTGCCGACCTGGTAGTTGGTGTGAGCAATGATGCCGTGAACTTCCTGAACTCAGCCATTGGATCCAAGGCCCTTTCCTTCAAGACCATTATGATCGTAGCGAGCATAGGCATTGCCTGTGGCGCCATTTTTTCCAGTGGACTTATGGAAGTTGCCCGAAAAGGGATCTTTAACCCCGGGGAATTCTATTTTGATGAGATCATGTTCATCTTTGTGGCCGTGATGATCACGGACATCCTCCTATTGGACTTTTTCAATACCTTGGGGATGCCCACCTCTACCACAGTCTCCATTGTATTCAACCTTTTGGGGGCAGCGGTGGCCATGGCCTTGATCAAGATCGGGGCGGCAAACGGAAACTTTTCCGATGTCATCAACTATATCAACACTGAAAAGGCCGTTGAGATCATTGTGGGTATCCTTTCCTCGGTCGTGATCGCATTTACTATTGGAGCGGCAGTACAATGGATTTCCAGGCTTTTGCTGTCCTACGATTTTCTGAAAAAACCCAAATGGACCGGCGCCATTTTTGGAGGGCTTGCCCTTTCCGCCATCACCTATTTTATATTGATCAAGGGAATCAGCGGAACTCCTTTTGCCGATCGCACCTATGACTTTATCGGGGGGATGACCATCAAGAATTTTCTAGAGACCAGTGTCTATCAGGTCGTTGTGGTGAACTTTTTGGCATGGGCCCTCATTTCGTATCTCCTCATCCTGTTTGCCAAGACCAATATCTATAAGCTCATCATCGGAGTGGGTACCTTTTCCCTTGCCTTGGCCTTTGCAGGCAACGACCTTGTGAATTTTATCGGGGTGCCCATTGCCGGGCTACAGTCCTATCAGGCCTGGAGTGCTTCCGGAATCCCAGCTTCGGAGTTCAGTATGGAGGTGCTTTCATCCAAGGTGGAGACCCCTACCGTATTACTGTTCATTTCGGGCATGGTGATGGTGGCCACGTTATGGTTTTCAAAGAAGGCCCGGTATGTGGCCGACACCGAGATCAACCTTTCCCGAGAGGGAGAGGCCAACGAAAGGTTCCAGCCCAATTATCTATCACGAAGCCTTGTGCGATATTCCATTGCCGTTTCGGAATGGGTCTCTTCCATGGTGCCTTCCAATGTAAAAACAGCGGTTGACAAAAGATTTCAAAAACCTGTCATCAATCTGTCGAGGGACAAGGTACACCATTTGCCCGCCTTCGATATGATCAGGGCTTCTGTAAACCTTATGGTGGCCGGTATCCTGATTTCCGTGGCCACATCCTACAAATTGCCCCTTTCCACCACCTATGTGACCTTTATGGTAGCGATGGGTACCTCTTTGGCCGACAGGGCCTGGGGGGCCGAAAGTGCCGTTTACAGGGTGGCAGGTGTGCTCAATGTCATCGCGGGATGGTTCAGTACTGCCATCATCGCATTTATAGCCTCTGGGACCATCTTGGCACTGATCAGTTTTGGCAAGGGTGCCGCCATCGCCATTTTGCTGTTTGCGGCCGTACTGCTGTTGGTGAGGAACTACATTTCCTATAACAAGAAGACAAAGGAAATCAAGGTGGAGGATCGTCTAAGAAGAGCGGAGAGCAGCTCCATACAGGGAGTGATCGAGGAAAGTGCCGCCAACATTGCCAATGTGGTAAAACGTAGCAAAAAGATCTATTCCAATTCCATCAACGGGTTGGCCAAACAGGACCTCAACTTTTTGAAGAAGAACAAAAAACAGGGGAATAAATTGGCCGGGGAAATCGAAGATCTTCGGGAACACACCTTTTATTTCATCAAAAACCTCGAGGAAGCCCATATTGGTGCCAGTAACTTTTACATCAATGCCATGGGGCACCTGACCGATATTTCACAGTCGCTTGAATATATCGGAAAAGTGAGCTATAACCATGTGCACAACAACCACAAGAAACTTAAGTATAACCAAATCAAGGAGCTGAAGGAAATAGACCAAAAGCTGGAAGATCTCTTTGACAGGACCCAAAAAGCCTTTGAGGCCAAATCTTTTGAGCAGATAGGCGCCATTTTGGATTCCAAACAAGATCTTTTCGATATGGTTTCCCAAAAAATAGACCGGCAGGTTTCCAGGACAAGGACCGAGGAGTCCAGTCCCAAGAACACAACCCTTTATTTTTCCCTTTTGCTGGAGACCCGTGATTTGATGACCGCCATGATGGATCTTTTGGATCAATATTACGAGCAGCACGACAGCTCCGTGGTACCGGCCAAGATCACGGAGAAGAAATAAAAAACGTATCTTTTCCAGCAAATCCTGCTGAAAAATGATGCACAATTTCTTCACCTTGGTCATTAAGTCCAACTCTAAAAATGGCATGGTCATGCTTTGTGGGTTCGTCTATGTGTTTCTTATGTCCTCTTCTTTTTCCACTTTGGCGCAAACCAAGGAAAAGGAATGGATGTTGGGGCCTTTTGAGCGTGCGGAAAACGCAAGTCCCATTCTCCAAAAAGATGAAGGCTCCGTTTTCAAGGATCCAATTACGCATGAGCTTTCCCATTGGGAATCCATGGCCACTTTCAATCCGGCGGCCATTGTGAAGGGTGGGAGCATTCATGTGCTTTACAGGGCCGAGGAAAAATTGGGGGAAAAGGAAATTGGAGGGCACCGTTCCAGGATCGGGATGGCCGTTTCACCTGATGGAGTCACCTATTCAAAACGCCCCTCACCTATTTTTTATCCTGATGAAGATGGCCAAAAGTCGAATGAATGGCCAGGAGGCACGGAAGACCCCAGGATTGTAGAGACCGAAGATGGGCTGTATGTGCTCACCTACACGCAATGGAACCGCGAAGTGCCCCGATTGGCAGTGGCCACTTCCAAAGATCTGGTGCATTGGGAAAAGCATGGCCCTGTTTTCAAAAAGTATAAGGAAGGTATCTACCACACAAGCGAAACCAAATCTGGGGCCATCGTGACCGAGCTCAAAAACGGGAAGTTGATCGCAGCAAAGATCAATGGAAAATATTGGATGTACTATGGGGTTCCACACATTTGGCTGGCCAGTTCAACAAATCTGAAAGACTGGGCACCCGTGGAAACCTACGAAGGCAAGCTTGCCCCAGTTTTAAGCCCCAGACCCGGTTATTTTGATTCTTGGCTGGTGGAGGCCGGACCACCTCCCTTGCTCACCGAAAAAGGCATTGTGGTGCTCTACAATGCAGGAAACTCACAGAACATAGGAGTAAAGGAACTGGGCAATCGAATTTACACGGGTGGACAGGCACTTTTTGACCCCAACGAGCCCTGGAAGTTGCTGGACCGCACCGATGCACCCTTCATCAAACCCGAACTGCCTTTTGAAAAATCGGGACAGTATGTAGATGGCACTACTTTTTTGGAAGGACTTGTACTGTTCAACGGGACTTGGTATCTGTATTATGGCACGGCCGATAGCATGGTGGGGGTAGTGACGGCCAAACAATGACCTGTTATCTGTAAAAATTCATCTCATCCATATACTTCCATACGGCAAAAGAAAGCATGGGTTTGATATTTTTCCCCAATTTATGGGCCTTACGGATGAAGGTAGATGAAATTTCCATAATAGGGGCATCCACCTTTTTGATCTTGGGATGTCCATGAAATTGGTGTTCTATTATTCCTTCGGAAATTCTGGGATAGACATAGATAAAATGATGTTCCAAAATGGTCTCATAGTTTTTCCATTTATGGAAACCCTTCAAGTTGTCCTCTCCCATGATGAGCGAAAACTGGTGACCTTCCCCATATTTTTCATCCAAATGGACCAAGGTATTGACGGTGTAGTTGGGTTGTGGCAGGTCAAACTCGATCTTGCTGGGTTTTAGCTTGTCATAGTCCTGTACGGCCTCGTACACCATTTGGTACCTGTGGTGGTCCTCCAAAAGCGATTGCTTGGTCTTGAACGGACTTTGGGGGGTGATAACGAACCAAACCTCATCCAGGTCCGAAAACTCCACCAAATGGTTGGCTATGATCAAATGGCCTATATGTATCGGGTTGAAGGTCCCAAAAAAGAGCCCTACCTTTTTCATACTTATTCTTCTTTTGGACCGGGTACCTTGGCGCCGACATATTCGGCGACCAACTGGTGTGCCTCGTTGAGTGCCACATCCAAATCGTAATTCTTTATGATCTTATCAAACTGTGGGGCCGTGGCCAGTTCCACAGAGGCTTTTGCAATACGCATATTGATCTTGTCGTCGCTTTCCGTGCTCCTTTTCTTCAGTCTGATCTTCAACTCGTCCACACTGGGCGGTTTCACAAAAACGGCCAAAGTCTTGTCGGGAAATTTTTTCTTTATGCGCAGGCCTCCCACCACATCGATGTCAAAGATGACGTTTTTGCCCTCGGCCCAAAGCCGTTCCACTTCACTTTTCAGCGTTCCGTAAAAATTATCTCGATAGACCTCTTCCCACTCCAAAAAATCTTCGTTTTTGATGTGTCGCTTGAATTCCGATACCGACATGAAGTAATAATTGACACCATGTTTTTCTTTGCCCCTTCGCGGTCTTGAGGTTGCGGATACGGAAAAGGCCAGGTTCAGTTCGGGTTGTTTCAATAAATGTTGGACGATGGTGGTCTTTCCACTACCGGACGGTGCCGAAAAAATGATGAGTTTTCCTCCTTCTGTCATAATACATTGAGCATTTGTTCCTTTATCTTTTCCAGTTCGTCCTTCATCTGCACCACCAATTGCTGCATGGGGGCATAGTTGGCCTTGGAACCAATGGTATTGATCTCCCTACCGATTTCCTGTGCGATGAACCCCAACTTTTTTCCATTGGAGTCATGGGATTTCAAGGTCGCCTTGAAATAGTCCAAGTGGTTGGCCAAACGTACTTTTTCCTCGGTGATGTCGTATTTTTCAAGGTAATAGATGAGTTCCTGCTCAAATCGGTTGGCGTCCAGTTCCACCTTGAGGTCGGCCACGGCCTTCTCCAAACGTTCCCTCACCGTTGCCAGTCGCTCCGGGTCCATCACTTTGATCTGTGCCAACAAGGTGTTCAGGTTGTCGAGGCGTTCGTCAAAATCCTTCTCCAACACTTTTCCTTCCTCATTCCTAAAGGAAACGATCTCGGAAAGGGCCTCTTTCATGGCTCCAATTATGGCTTCGTATTCCGCCTCATCAATATCGTCCCTCTCGGTCTTCAGCGTATCTGGCATGCGCAATGCCAGTTCCAATAGTTTGATATCATCCCCTTTGGCAATGTTCGCCAACTGTTCCATGTATTTTTTCACCATGCCCTGGTTCACTTCCGCCGTGGTCTCCTCCCCGGTGATTTCCACATAAAGGGCAAGGTCCACTTTTCCGCGTACCAAAACATCGGCTATCATCTTGCGAAGTTCCAATTCTTTTTCCCTGTAGGTTTGTGGAATCCTTGCGTTGATGTCCAAGTTCTTGCTGTTGAGCGATTTTAGCTCAACAGTAATCTTCTTTGAAGGGAGTTGCACGATGTGCTTCCCAAAGCCGGTCATGGATTGGATCATATATATATGAAAATTTTGCCAAAGGTAACCAAAATAGCTTTTGGCCTCTTTGCCCTCTGAAAATGTTAGGTATGGGAGTGGCTATGGAACTGTTATAGCTCCCTCACCCAAATGTTCCTATAACTCACCCTGCTGTTGTCCCCATGGTCTTGCAGCCTAATGGGGCCCTTGCCATGCGGCGGATTTTTTGGCCATCCAATGTAGGGGGTCGTTCCTTTTATCTCCACATGGTCCTGTATCAAAACCCCGTTGTGGATGACGGTCAAGGTCCCCGAGGTCACTTTTTGTCCCTTTTCAAAAACAGGGGCATGGTAGATGATGTCATACACGTTCCACTCGCCTGTGGGAACTGACGCCATGGCCAAGGGAACATGCTGTTTGTATATGGACCCCACCTGACCGTTCACATAGGTATCATTGTCATTGTTGTCCAGAACCTGCACTTCGTAGAGGTTGGAAAGGAACACCCCACTATTTCCCCTACTCTGGCCCTTGCCCTGCACCTCGGCAGGTGATTTCCATTCGATATGGAGTTGCACACTGCCAAAATTCTGCTTGGTCTGGATGTCACCTGTCCTGTTCTTCACGGTCATGCTGCCATCCTTATTAAGGGTCCATTTGGCCGCAGTGCTGTCCACGGAACTGATCCATTGGTCCAAACTGGTGCCGTCAAAAAGTACAATGGCATCACTGGGAGGTGCCCCGTTCTCTCCGGGCACCACCTTTGGTGGCACGGGTTTATAGCTTTCGGTTTCCTCTGGTTTGGTGGGCTCCACTTCTTGGGCGGACACGTATAGGCCCATCAGTATGGCCAGGGCCACGAAGATGTTTCTGAATGTTGACATGCTATAGTTCTTTGATCTTGATATTTCTGAAAGACACCACATTGCCGTGGTCCTGTAGTCCTATTTTACCTGTTTTGAAAGCTCCAAAAGCTTCCCAATCTGCAAACTTTGAATCGGCGACCAATGCATCCCATCCTTCACCTTCAACAGGAAATTCAACAACCTTGGTCCCATTGAGCATGATGTAACCTTCATTGGTCTTATGGTTGATCATGACTTCAACGGCATTCCATTCCCCTGCGGGTTTGACCACATTTGCTGATGGCGATACCATATCATAAAGGGCACCGGCCAAACGATCGGTACCGTTCTTCGCATCGGGGTGCCTCTCATCATCCAACACTTGGATCTCAGGGCCGGTCACATAGGGTTGTCCATATTCTTCACTTTCCTTGACACCCCAGAAAATACCGCTGTTCCCTCCTTCGGCAATGTTCCATTCCAAGGTGAGCACAAAATCGGTGAAGTCCTTGTCCGTGACCAGATTGTAGTTGGATCCTTCGGGCCTTGTTTCCGGTGGATAGAGTACCATACTGCTATTTTCTATCTTCCAAGGTTCACCTACTTCCCCACCATTGTAAAAGTGCCATCCTTCAAAGGATGAACCATCAAATAGCGTGGTCCACTCAGGCTCTTCCGCTACCTCGATGGTTTCTTCTGCCATTTCTTCCGTGTTTTCTTTTGGTTTTTCCTTACAGGCAAAAGCCACGGTAAGTACTGTCAACAAAATTGTTTTTTTCATCTATTCAAGTTTATATTGATTTTTATCGGTCACATCTAATCCACCATTGAACATCTCGGTAGTACCAAGAATTGTCATGGTTCACTTTTTTATAATCCCAATATCCTTTTAAGTTTTTCTGAATCTACGTCCGAGCCAGCAAAATCATCAAAAGTTTTGGTGGTTGCCTCAATGATATGGTCCTGTATGAACTTGGCTCCCTCACGAGCTCCCTGTTCCGGGCTCTTGATGCAGCATTCCCATTCCATCACGGCCCACACATCACATCCGTATTGGGTCAATTTGGAAAAAATGGTCTTAAAATCGATTTGGCCATCTCCCAAGGAACGGTACCTACCTGCCCTATCGCCCCAGTCGTTGTATCCTCCAAAGGCACCTTTCTTGCCCGTGGGATTAAATTCCGAATCCTTCACATGAAATGCCTTGATGAACTCATGGTAATGATCTATGTATGTAATGTAGTCCAACTGCTGTAGTACAAAATGGCTTGGATCATAAAGAATGTTCACCCGCTTATGGTTGCCCGTGGCTTCCAAGAATCGCTCAAAGGTGTCCCCATCATGCAAGTCTTCCCCTGGATGGATCTCATAACAGACATCCACTCCTTCTTTATCAAAATGATCCAGAATGGGCATCCATCTCTTGGCCAGTTCCTCAAAACCCATTTCCACCAATCCGGCAGGGCGTTGTGGCCATGGGTGGGCCGTGTGCCAAAGCAATGCCCCTGAAAAGGTCGCGTGCGCATTAAGGCCCAACCTTCTGCTGGCCGTGGCTGCTTTTTTTACGGTTTCGATGGCCCATTGGGTGCGCTCCTTGGGCTTGCCCTTAAGGGCATCGGGCGCAAAGTTGTCGAACATGATGTCATACGCTGGGTGTACCGCTACCAATTGTCCTTGCAAGTGGGTGGATAGTTCCGTGATCTCCAATCCATAGGAATTGATCTTGCCCTTCAGTTCGTCACAATAATCCTGGCTTTCGGCTGCCTTGTCCAAATCGATGAGGAACGATTCCCAAGTGGGTATCTGTATCCCTTTGTACCCTAAACTTGAGGCCCATTTGCAAAGTCCGTCCAAAGAGTTGAACGGAGGTTGACTGTCCACAAATTGTGCTAAGAATACAGCCGGTCCTTTGATTGTTTTCATTTAAAATTGATTTTAGGAATTTGTAAATCCACATCCATTTGGGATTTATCATCTATATTTAAGAAAAAAACTGTGTTAATTTTACATCTCATGAAGTAAAATATAAATATAGGGATTCATTAACAATTAAAACAATACAAGGTGTACGAAAACAAAGTCTATGATGCTATTGTTGTGGGCACAGGCATAAGTGGGGGCTGGGCCGCCAAGGAACTGTGTGAAAATGGCCTAACGACCTTGGTACTGGAACGTGGTCCGATGGTAAAACATGTGGAGGACTACAAGACCATGAACAAGGACGCATGGGATTTCCCCTTTAGAGGAAACCTAATCCGGGAGGACCAAGAAAAGTATCATAAACAATTACGCGTGGGTTGGGCACCCCGTGACGATGTAAAACATTTTTTTGTGAATGACCTGGAACATCCGTACCAAGAAACCAAACGGTTCGATTGGATCAGGGGATACCAAGTGGGTGGACGCTCCCTGACCTGGGGCAGACAAAGCTACCGATGGAGCAATGTTGATTTTGAAGCCAATAAGAATGAGGGCATTGCCGTGGATTGGCCGGTACGTTATGAAGATATAGCCCCTTGGTATGATAAAGTGGAAACCTATATTGGCGTAAGCGGCGAAAAATTGGGTATCAAACACCTCCCTGATGGGCAGTTTCAGCCCCCCATGGAACTGAACTGTGTGGAAAAAGAACTTCAATCTGCCCTTGGCTCACAATTCAACGATGATCGGCTGTTGACCATTGGCCGGGTCGCCCACATTACCGATAAAGACCCCAATATTGAGGGACGAGGTCCTTGCCAATACAGAAACCGCTGTTGGAGAGGGTGCCCGTTCGGAGGATATTTCAGCAGTAATTCCTCCACCTTACCTGCCGCCGAGCGCACCGGAAATCTCACCCTACGTCCCAATTCCATTGTGTATGAGGTGGTGTATGATGAAAATCAAAAAAAGGCTACTGGGGTAAAGATCGTGGATGCCGAAACCCATGAAAAAATAGAGTTCAAGGCAAAGATTGTTTTTCTCTGCGCCTCGGCCATGGCCTCAGTGGGCATTTTATTGCAATCCAAATCGAAGGTGTTCCCCAACGGCATGGGCAATAACCATGACCAACTAGGGCGCAACATCATGGACCATCATTACAATTTGGGTGCTTCTGCCAAAGTGGATGGGCATTTGGACAAATACTACAAGGGAAGAAGACCGAATGGGTTCTATATTCCACGGTTTGTCAACCTTGATGAAAAAACCAAACGAAAGGATTTTCTGCGTGGTTTTGGCTACCAAGGGAGCGCCAGTAGGGGCAATTGGGGCGAGACAGTGGCCGAACTGGGTCATGGCGCCGCTCTCAAGGAAGCCATTTTAGAACCGGGAGGTTGGGAAATCGGGATGACCGGTTTTGGTGAAATGCTCCCTTACCACGACAACCGTGTGACCCTGAGCAAGGACAAAAAAGACCAATGGGGTCTGCCCCAATTGGACTTTGATGTGGAATTCAAGGAAAATGAATATAAAATGAGGGAAGCCATCAAAGAGGAGGCTGCTGCCATGCTAAAGGCCGCCGGCTTTAGGAACATCAGCACCTACGATATGGTAACAGGTCCCGGACTTGGCATACACGAAATGGGAGGGGCAAGAATGGGTCACGACCCAAAAACATCCGTCCTGAACAAGCATAACCAATTGCATGATGTTCCCAACGTATATGTTACCGATGGGGCTTTCATGACCTCGGCCAGTTGCGTGAACCCTTCGTTGACCTATATGGCTTTTACTGCAAGGGCCGCCAACCATGCCGCACAACAATTCAAACAACATAAATTTTCTTAAAACCTGCTTATGGAAAATGCCTCTGCCCGAAATCTTTGGGGCGATTTTTTGGATGCCCATCTGGAATTTGCCTCCGAGGATGCGCCCAAGGTCATTCACTTTTCTGACAATGAAAAGGATGCGGATACCTGCGCCGAATTGGTATGCAAGGAAATCAAAAGGGCGACTTCCCACTCCTTGAAGGGAATCCAGTTACGGAACGAAAAATTGCCCAAAATCGGTGATTTTTATGTGGTCACGGACTGGAAAGGAACTGCCAAGTGCGTCATTCGGACCACCTCGGTGAAGTTGATTCCCTATTTTGCCATTCGAGAAGAACATGCCCGTTTGGAAGGTGTTGGCGACAAAAGCCTGGCACATTGGCAAAAAGTCCATTGGGAGCATTTTACGCGTGAGCTTGCCAAATTCGACAAGACTCCAAAGGAGAGTATGATCGTGGTCTTTGAAACCTTTGAAATGTTATATAAAAAATAGGAGGTCTCCTATGTTAGAAAGTTGTCAGGTTGAGCGCAGTCGAAACCTCTTTTGTTCTCGACTGCGCTCGAACTGACATGAAACCTTTTTAGGTCAATCCATATCCACCCAAATATTGCCCTGTTTGTGGGAGGCCACGGTGTTCTCAATAAAATTGAGCCCGCGCACGCCGTCCAACATGGTCGGGAATTCCCCACTGTTGTATTTTTCTCCGCGAATGGCCTTTGCCACGCCCAAATAGATATTCGCCATGGCATCAAAGATGCCTTCTGGGTGGCCTGGGGGCAGCTTGGTTCCGTCCAGTGATAGTTTGGAATTGTATGCATGGCCCGGCTTGTACACCTGCAATGGCTCTGGATCGTTCAATCTGTAGAGGTAATTTGGGTTTTCCTGTTCCCATTTCAATCCTCCCTTTTGTCCATAAATGGCGATGGTAAGGTTGTTTTCTTCCCCAGTGGCCACTTGGCTCGCCCTGATGACCCCTTTCACGTTCTTGTCCATGCGGATGAGCACGGTGCCGTCCAAATCCATCACATTGTCATCATAGATATAATTGAAATCACACAAAATGGACTGTACCTGCAGACCCGTGGTAAACTCGATCATATTAAAGGCATGGACACCTATATCTCCCATACAGGAGCTGATGCCCGCCTTTTTGGGGTCGAGTCTCCAAACCGTTCCACGTTTCTCTTTGTCATGGATAATGGGGTTCATCCAACCTTGATAGTATTGGGCGTCCACTTTGTGGATCTTGCCGATGGCCCCATCCTTGATCATCTCCCGCATCTGGCGCACCATCGGGTAGCCCGTGTAAGTATGCGTCACGGCAAAAACGGTGCCCGCACTTTCCAAAGTGTCCTGTAGTATCTTGGCTTCTTCGTAAGTGGTGGTCATCGGTTTTTCGCAGATGACATGGAACCCGTTTTCCAGGAGCTTCTTGGCCATGGGGAAATGGAGAAAATTGGGCGTAAGGATGGAACACACCTGTATGCGCTCATCTTCCGGAAGCTTCATCTCCTCTGTGATCAACGTATCAAAATCCTTGTAGATACGATTGGTGGGGATGTCTATCTCCTCTGCAAAATTCAAACTTTCCTGATGGTCTGGATTGAAGACCGCTCCTACAATTTCATAATTGTCATTGATGAAAGAGGCCACTCTGTGCAACACCCCAATGAGGGAATCACCGCCTCCTCCAAGAATTCCAAGTCTTAATTTTTTTGGCATTTTCTATGTTTTACTATTTGATTAAACTATTTCCTCAGAAACATGGCCTTGCGGCACTCTTCGTTCTTCCAGTTTTTTTCGGAACAAAAACAAAATGGCGAACAAAACGGCCACTGCCAATGGGAAGAACATCATTTTTCCCAAAGTGGCCTTGCCCGCGGTAAGCTCTGCTACCTGATCGGTGAGTCCAGAAGCCACTGCGCTTTCCTTCGCACTGTCCAACCATCCGCCGATCACAGGCTGCCATATGGATGTGGCGAACATTCCGGCCCCGCCGACCAACGACATTCCCAATGCACCTGTCTTCGGAAGGTACTCGGAGGTGAAACCGATCATGGTAGGCCAAAAATAGCAAACTCCCAACGCAAAAAGAACTGCCGCCAAATAAATCATGGAACCTTCGGCAATACTCATGCTATAGACCGCGGCAGTAGTGACAATGGCGGACAACAGCAGCACACCGATGGGATTGATCCTATGAACTATGGGGCCTGCAAAGTAGCGGCCAATGGCCATAATTCCGGTGACCATGGCCAACACCAACATGGGGCTGGCGCCTGAATTGCCCAAAATACGCTCGACCCATTGCTGGGGCCCAAATTCCGAAATGGCGGTAAGGGTCATACAAAGCAATATAAAGATGAACAATGGATCTGCCAGGGATTTGATGTTCTTGGCCGTATCGGTTTCGATATGTTCGCTTTCCGGGAATTCTTGTTTGAAAAACATATATCCATAAATGAACGTAGGGATGAGCATTACCCCAATCTGCAATTGCCACCCCATTCCAAAATCCGTCATGAACTTGGAGATAAGGGAACCTATCACGATTCCCCCAGGAAACCAAACATGGAACTTGTTGAGCATGGCCGTCCGATTCTTAGTGTACATATCGGCAATCATGGGATTACAGGCCGCCTCCACGGAACCATTGGCAAAACCAATGAAAAATGTGGAAATGATGAGGGTCCAAAAGCCTCCTGCCACTATGGTGAGGATCAACCCCAAAAGGTGACAGACAAAAGCGGTCACCATCAGCTTGCGCGCCCCTACTTTATTGTAGAGGAGACCTCCCAAGATCATGGCCAAGGGAAAGCCCAAAAAGGCCATACTGTTTATCCAGCCCAATTGTTGGTTGGAAATTTCAAATTCTTCCCCTAACTGGGTCAATATGCCCGCCCTGATGGCAAAGGTCATGGAGGTAACGACCAAGGATATACAGGCCGCCACAAAAAGTTGGTTCTTATTTACGTTTTTCATGGTTTGTATTCGTTATTTGTTATGTCTCTTATTAATAATGGTCCTGTTTTTTATGATTTATAGGCTATTTTTTCATTTTTGAAGAACAGGATGAACAGTATGGCCACCAACAGTGCAAAGCCCGCTGGGTACATCCATATATTCTGCCAATCGTGCACGCCTTCTATTTTAAAATAATCTGCTATTTTTCCAGCGACCCAGAACCCAATGAGCATACCTACACCATAGGTGGCCAAAGTAATCAGTCCCTGTGCAGAACTTTTATATTTTTCCCCTGCTTTGGTATCTGTATAAATCTGCCCTGAGACAAAGAAGAAGTCATAGCAGATTCCGTGGAGGGCTATGCCGATTATAAGCATGAACAAAAGCTCCCCGGTATCCCCATATGCAAAAAGCAAATAGCGTACGGTCCAGGCCAGCATGCCTGCCAATATGGTTTTCTTGAACCCGAATTTCTTAAAGAAATAGGGAAGCAGCAACATGAACAACACCTCGGAACCCTGTCCAATGGTCATGAGCCCTGTGGGGTTTTCCACACCGATCTCGGCAAGGAACGGATTTGCATTTTGGTAATAAAATGCCAAAGGGATACATATCAACACAGAAGATATGAAGAACAAGAGGAAATTTTTGTCCTTCAAAAGCTTTAGGGCATCCAGTCCCAATATCTCGGAAATATCCACTTTTTCATTCCTGTTCACTTTTGGAGGGGTCTTGGGCAACGTGAAGCTAAAAAGGCCCAAAAGTGCCGAAGCAATCCCCGTCATTAAAAAGGTGTTCTTCAACAGACCTGCCTCCCTACCTTCCGGTGAATCCCAGAAAAAAACATAACTGATCAAAAGTCCGGCAACGATCCATCCGATCGTACCAAAGACCCGTACAAATGAAAATTGTTTGGCGGGATCTGTCATTTGGTTGAATGATACCGAATTCACCAAGGCCAGCGTGGGCATATACAGAATCATATAGATCAGTACATACGGATAAAAAGTAGCGAAATCGGTGCTTTGGTACATCAGGTACATCAGCACGGCACCCATGAGGTGCAAAACCCCTAAAATCCGTTCGGCGTTGAAGTATCGGTCGGCTATCAGACCAATAATGAACGGTGCTATGATGGCGCCCCAGGATTGTGTGGAAAAAGCCATGGCAAGCTGTGCGTCCGTGGCTTGAAGGTTATTTCCCAAAAACGTCCCCAGCGACACGAACCAACCTCCCCAAATAAAAAATTCGAGGAACATCATAAAGGAAAGTTGGAGTTTGGTCTTACTGTTCATATGTGTTGTTGAGTCGGTATTTATCGTTTATAAAATATGTAGTCCAACGGTTCGGGCACTGTTCCAGAGGCACGCAGTTCCATCATGATCTGGCCCCTGTGGTGCGTGGAATGGTTGATGATATGAAAAAGGATGTCCTTGGTCTCATTGGTAAAGGTCCTGCCTTGGCTGTTCTCATATTCCACCCGTTTCATAAAATCCTCGGTGTTGGTCACAATTTCAAAAGAGGTACGCTGGTTTTCGTAGTGTACCTCTTCCCACTTTTCAAAAGGTTGTGCGTCCCAAACACCAAATTCACTGGGCCTGCCCAACAATCTGTGGTTCCAGATATGATGGGCGTTCAAAATATGGCTGAAGAGCCTCTGGCAGTTTTCAGGAACCTTGTCCAGACTACCGCATTGTTGGATGATTTTTTTGTTACAATGGAAATTGTAATCGAAGAGCTGTTGTAAAAATCCCTTCATGGACCCTCGGATTATTCGGGTGAATCAATCACTTTTTCCAATAACTTTTTAGTGGCCAAAATCCCTTCTTCCTCGCTCAATTCGCTGCCTTCATATTCTACGCCCACAAAACCGGAATAACCGGCTTCCTCCACAATGTTCATCATTCTTTCATAATCTACCCGGGTCTCATTGCCTTCGGCATCGAAGCTATAGGATTTGGCACTCACGGCCTTTGCGTAGGGCATCATTTCTTCCACTCCTTTATATTTGTCATACTCCTCCAGACATTTGGACTCGTAATAATCGCCAGCTTCCCTTTTGATGCAGAAATTTCCAAAATCGGGCAGTGTGCCACAATTGTCCATCCCCACTTTTTTCATCACCTCCACCAACAAGCCTGCGTTTGAGGAAGGTCCACCATGGTTCTCCACAATGATGTTGATGTTCTTGCCCTTGGCATAGGTGGCCAATTGGGTAAGTCCATCCACCGATGCGGGCACCCACAGTTCTGGGTCCTGTGTTCCGTTCAGGTTGACACGGATGGAATGGCAGCCCAGTGCAGCGGCAGCATCCACCCATTTGTGATGGTTCTCCGCGGCAGCTTTTCTTTCTTTTTCATCCGTGGCCGCCAAGTCGCCTTGCCCATCTATCATAATGAGCAGGTTCTTCAAGCCGTGCTTTTCGCTTTCGGCCTTACTCTTTTCCACCCAATTTTTCATGGCCTCCTCGGAAAAGTTGGCCGCTTGGAGTTCCTTATAATAGAGCCCGCTCACATATTCCAGACCTTCAAAGCCCCATGCTTTGGCTTTTTCGGCAAAGGTATAGGGATCCACCCCTTCTTCCAGGATCATTTTGTGCAGGGACCACTGGGCCAACGAAAGTTTGATGTCTGACTCGGTCTGTTCAACGGTCATCTCTTGGGCCGTCTCTTCTTCGACAACTTCCTTTTTCGGGTTCTGCTTACAGGAATAAATCCCCAGTAAAACGATTGCGATTACCGGCAAAACAGCTTTTTGGGCTAAACTTCTTCTATTCATATTTTTAGGTTGATAAATTTCACATGGAATCCAAAAACTATAACGTTATAGTGGTGAATTCTCAATAAACATAGGGATTAAATGTAGAAAATTAATTTAATAATTAATACATTTAGCAAATAAACAATCCGTATAAATGAGTAAATTTTATTACAACCAGGAGCAGGAATCCTATGATGCCATCGTGGTAGGAACGGGCATCAGTGGCGGTTGGGCTGCCAAGGAACTGTGCGAAAATGGGCTCAAGACCTTGGTCTTGGAACGTGGTCCAATGGTCAAACACCGTGAGGACTATCCAACGGCCAATCTGGATCCTTGGGATTTCCCACATGCTGGGCAACCTACACGGGAAGAAGCCAAACAACAAGAAAAACAAGCCAGGACAGGATATACTGTGAAGGCAGAATCCAAACATTGGTTCGTGAACGATGTGGAGCACCCATATAATGAGGTCAAGCGCTTCGATTGGATGAGGGGCTACCACGTGGGAGGCCGTTCCATTATGTGGGGCCGTCACAGCTACCGTTGGAGCGATCTTGATTTTGAGGCCAATAAGAACGAAGGCATTGCCGTCGATTGGCCCGTACGTTACAAGGACATTGCGCCTTGGTATGATAAAGTGGAGAGTTACATCGGTGTATCCGGTGAAACCTTGGGATTGCCCCAACTACCTGATGGGCAATTTGAACCCATGATGGAACTCAATTGTGTGGAAGACCATGTAAGGGGCAAGGTAGCGGAGCATTTCGGTGGCCGTGTGATCACTGCCGGAAGGGTGGCACACATCAACAGTGATAAAAAATTTGAGGGTGACGGACGTGTTCGTTGCCAGTTCAGGAACCGTTGTATCAGGGGATGTCCTTTTGGGGCTTATTTCAGCAGTGTTTCCTCTACCTTGCCCGCTGCGGAAAGGACAGGGAACATGACCTTGAGACCGGATTCCATTGTACACGAGATCATATATGACCCGAATACCAAAAAAGCGACCGGTGTAAAGGTCATCGACAGGGAAACCAAAGAGGAACATGAGTTCAAGGCAAAGGTCATTTTCCTTTGTGCTTCGGCCGTGGCCTCCACTTCCATTTTGATGCAGTCCAGATCGGACAGGTTCCCTAACGGATTGGGGAACGATTCCGATCAGTTGGGCAGGAACATCATGGACCACCATTTCTTGGTAGGTGCCAGTGGCAAATTCGACGGTTTTGACGATAAGTATTATAAAGGTAGAAAGCCAAACGGCATTTACGTGCCCCGGTTCAGGAACGTAGGCGGCGACTCCAATATGAAGGACTTTACCCGGGGCTATGGCTACCAAGGCGGTGCCAGCAGGGGCGATTATGAGGATTTGGTCGCCGAGGCCTCTTATGGAAAAGGCTACAAGGATGCCGTACTCACGCCGGGCGGTTGGAACATGAACATGTTGGCCTTCGGGGAGATCCTTCCCTATGAGGACAACAGGATGGTACTCGATTATGACAAAAAGGACAAATGGGGATTGCCCACCGTTACCTTCGATGCGGAAATCAGACAGAACGAGCTGAACATGCGCAAGGACATGCAGGACCAAGCGGTACAGATGCTTGAAAAAGCAGGGGCTAGGGACATCACTCCCTACGACAACCCTTATGCCATAGGATTGGGTATCCACGAAATGGGTACAGCACGTATGGGCCGCGACCCCAAGACTTCTGTGGTGAACGGGTACAACCAAGTCCATACCTGCAAGAATGTGTATGTAACGGATGGCGCTTTTATGACCTCTGCAAGTTGTGTGAACCCATCGTTGACGTATATGGCGTTTACAGCAAGGGCCGCAAACCATGCCGCCCAAGAACTCAAAAAAGGAAATATATAATGGAAAGAAGATCTGCACTTAAGAATATGGGATTAGCCTTTGGTTATGCCGTGGCCACCCCGACCCTATTGGGACTGCTCCAGAGTTGCAAGGACAAACCGGCCTATGCCGAGTGGGTCCCCAGTTTTCTGGATAAGGAAAAAGGATATGCCCTCGCCCAGACGCTGGACGTCATCCTTCCCAAAACAGACACTCCTTCTGCCACTGAAATGAACGTCCATGTCTTTATCGATGCTTTCTTGGATGAGGTGATGCCATTGGAACAGAGGGACTTTGTGGTAATGAGAATGAACAAGTTCTACGACAAGGTGCTGGCAGATTCAGGAAAAGAGACCCTGATGGACATAGAGCCTGCGGACATAGAACCTGTTTTGCAAACCTATCTTAGAAAACGTAGCGATGAGGAAGAGGAATCCCATTCCGAAGCCATCAACAACTACATGGAAGCCATTATGCAAGGTGGCGAGGCCACATTGGAAGATGATATTTCCCACTTCTCCTTTGCCAACGACCTGAGGGATATGGGCACTTGGGCCTATAAATCATCAGAATATGTAGGTGAAGAGGTATTGGCCTATTTGCCTATACCAGCGGAGTATATTGCCTGTGAAGATGTCAACACATTGACCGGCGGAAAAGCTTGGTCCTTATAAGTTCAATCTCTTTTTGGGATATAAAAACCTCCAATAAAATTGGAGGTTTTTTTGTGCCCGAATCTTTTCAAAAAAATACCCCGGAATTGTTCCAAGTGGGGTGAACGTTCCGGGGTATCTGATCAATAAACACTATCACATGCACTGATAAAGTCCAGTGCCAACTATGCTATGAACCGCACATAAGGCAGTCGTCGTCTGCCTGGCCTTCCTTGGCCCGTGCAATCATTTCCCGCATTTCTTCAGGAGTCATGGGCTGTATGTCAATTTCTTGTTGTTCCGCAGAAATGGCCTCCACAGTAATCTCCTGCGCCACTGCTGCCGATGCTGCTTCGGCCTCCACCTCAACGGGGACTTCTTGCTTCTTGGTGTTGTCCAACGTGAATTTGATGGCATCCACCGCTGCCTTGGTACGGAGATAGTACATGCCCGTTTTGAGACCGCTCTTCCAAGCATAGAAATGCATGGAGGTGAGCTTGGCATAATTGGCATTCTCCATGAACAGGTTCAGCGATTGGCTTTGATCAATGAAATAACCGCGTTGTCTGCTCATATCGATGATGTCCTTCATGCTGAGCTCCCATACGGTCTTGTACAGCTCCTTGATGTCCTCTGGGATGGCATCTATGCCCTGAACGGAACCATTGGCCCTCATGAGCTCCTGCTTTAGGTTCTCGTTCCAAAGGCCGAGTTTCACCAAATCTTCCAACAAATGCTTGTTCACCACAATGAACTCCCCGGAAAGTACCCTACGGGTGTATATGTTGGAAGTATAGGGTTCAAAGCACTCGTTGTTGCCCAATATCTGCGATGTGGACGCTGTGGGCATGGGAGCCACCAACAAGGAGTTCCTGACCCCGTGTTTGATCACTTCTTTTCGGAGCTTGTCCCAATCCCAACGGCCGGACAGTTCCTCGTCCTTGATGCCCCATAGGTTGAACTGGAACTCGCCCTTGGATATCGGGGAACCTTCGTAAGTGGAATAGGGTCCTTCTTCCTGGGCCATTTCCATGGAAGCGCTTACCGCGGCAAAGTACAGTGTCTCAAAAATCTCTTGGTTCAGTTTTTTGGCCTCGTCGCTGGTAAAGGGCATCCGCAACATGATGAAGGCATCTGCCAAGCCCTGCACACCAAGTCCTATCGGCCGGTGCCTCATGTTGGAGTTTCTGGCTTCCTCCACTGGGTAGAAGTTCCTATCGATGACCTTGTTCAGGTTTCTGGTGACGCGCTTGGTGACCTTGAAGAGTTCCTTATGGTCAAACTCACCATTTTTCACGAACATGGGCAGCGCTATGGATGCCAAGTTGCACACCGCAACTTCATCAGGGGAGGTGTATTCCAAAATCTCCGTGCAGAGGTTGGAGGAACGTATGGTTCCCAAATTTTTCTGGTTGCTCTTCCTGTTGGCGGCATCCTTGTAGAGCATATAGGGGGTGCCTGTCTCAATTTGGGATTCCAATATCTTCTCCCAAAGGTCCCTGGCCCTTATCTTTTTGCGGCCTTTCCCTTCGGCCTCATATTTGGTGTAGAGTGCCTCAAATTCCTCACTGTGGGTACTGAAAAGCCCTGGACATTCGTTGGGACACATCAAGGTCCACTCCCCATCGGCTTCCACCCGCTTCATGAACAGATCGGGAATCCACATGGCATAGAACAGGTCACGTGCCCGCATCTCTTCTTTACCGTGGTTCTTTTTAAGTTCCAAAAAGTCGAAAATATCGGCATGCCAAGGTTCCACGTATATGGCGAAGCTCCCTTTCCGTTTTCCGCCGCCTTGATCCACATAGCGAGCCGTGTCGTTGTACACACGGAGCATGGGCACAATACCGTTGGAGGTCCCATTGGTCCCGGCAATGTATGATCCCGTGGCCCTGATATTGTGAATGGATAGGCCAATTCCTCCTGCAGACTGGGAAATCTTTGCTGTTTGTTTCAAGGTGTCATAGATCCCATCAATGCTGTCGTCCTTCATGGCCAAAAGGAAGCAGGAGGACATCTGGGGTTTTGGGGTTCCTGAGTTGAAGAGCGTGGGCGTGGCATGGGTGAAATACTTTTTGGACATCAGCTCGTAGGTTTCCACCACGGCATCCAGATCATCCAGATGGATTCCCACGGCCACCCTCATGAGCATCTGTTGGGGTCGCTCCGCTATCTTCCCGTTGATCTTCAACAGGTAGGAACGTTCCAAGGTCTTGAACCCAAAATAGTCGTAGCCAAAATCACGGTTATAAATAATGGTGGAGTCCAGCTGTTCTGCATGTTCGGCAATCACCTGATATACCTCATCGGAAAGCAGGGGCGCCTTTTTTCCGGTCCTGGGGTTGACATATTCGTAGAGGTCCTTCATGGTCTCGGAGAAGGACTTTTTGGTGTTTTTGTGCAGGTTGGAAACGGATATCCGCGCAGCCAGTTTTGCATAATCCGGATGCGTGGTGGTCATGGTCGCCGCTATTTCCGCCGCCAGGTTGTCCAGCTCGGAGGTGGTGACACCGTCATACAGTCCCTCGATGACCCTCATGGCCACTTTTACGGGATCTACCAGATTGTTGAGTCCATAACAAAGTTTTCTGACCCTGGCCGTGATCTTATCGAACATTATTGGCTCTTTTCTACCGTCTCTTTTTACTACATACATGTCGCTACGAATATTATTGTTGATACTGTTGGTTCTTCCACAGCCTTGTTAAAAAAATTAACATTTTTAGGTTAAGGCCTATAAGACCCTCAAGAAAGGGGTGTTCTTGGGGTCATGGTTCTTTTTGTCCCTTAAAAGTCCGCGTCGAAACTGATCTTCTGCGAATCGGAATCACTTTCCTTGTTCAACACGCCCGCTTTTTGATATTCGGATACGCGTTTTTCAAAGAAATTGGTCTTGCCCTGGAGCGAGATCATGTCCATAAAATCGAACGGATTGGTGGCATTGTAAACTTTTTCGCATTCCAGTTCCACCAACAATCTGTCCGTGACAAACTCCAAGTACTGGGTCATCAATTTGGCGTTCATCCCGATAAGGCTCACGGGGAGCGATTCCGTGATGAACTCTCTTTCTATATTGAGTGCATCCACGATGATCTCGGTGATGCGCTCTTTTGGCACCTTGTTCACCAGGTGCTTGTTGTGCAAGTGAACGGCATAGTCGCAGTGCATGCCCTCGTCCCTGGAGATAAGCTCATTGGAAAAGGTGAGCCCGGGCATCAAGCCTCTTTTCTTCAACCAAAAGATGGAACAGAAGGCACCTGAGAAGAAAATCCCCTCAACGGCCGCAAAGGCGATGAGACGCTCGGCAAAGCTGGGTGATTCTATCCATTTGAGGGCCCAATCCGCTTTTTTCTTGATGGCCGGAAAGTTCTCGATGGCCTTGAAGAGCACGTTCTTCTCCTTTTCGTCCTTCACATAGGTGTCGATGAGCAGGGAATAGGTCTCCGAGTGGATGTTCTCCATCATGATCTGGAAGCCATAGAAGAACTTGGCCTCCGAATACTGCACTTCGTTCACGAAGTTTTCCGCAAGGTTCTCGTTCACTATCCCATCCGAAGCGGCAAAAAACGCGAGGATGTGCTTGATGAAATAGCGCTCGTCGTCATTCAATTTGGTGTTCCAGTCCGTTAGGTCCTGGTGTAGGTCTATTTCTTCCGCGGTCCAAAAACAGGCCTCACATTTTTTGTACCACTCCCAAAGGTCATGGTGCTGAATGGGGAAAATCACAAATCTATCTTTGTTTTCCTGCAAAATGGGCTCTGTTGCTGTGGACATAATAGCTCGTTCTAAAAGTTTTATAGTTCGGAAGGGTTCAAAAGGTCAACAAAGATTTAAAAATGTTGTTAGAATGTAAAGGGCGCACCATTGAAACAGGGGCAAAGTTTTTAACACCAAATGTTGAAATCTTGGGTCGCCAGCGATGTTTCTTGGGCTGGGAAAAGACGCCCATGTGGAAAGATTTTTTCGATTGTGGGGCGCCATAAAAAAAGACCAAAAAGTATATTGGATTCTATACTGATTGGTCTTGTATTTTTGGGAAGAAACACTTCTCCCCTTTCATATTACCAAAGGTACGGCCTGTCCCCTGTTCGACGTATAAACGATCTTTTTTTGAAATAGGTAGTTCCCCCGAAACCTATAACCAAATCCAGATCTTGGCCAAACCGGAGATTTTTTCTTGCAAGCGGTTTCTATAATCAAGAGTTTGATTGCTGCGGCCGTACATATGTTTGGTAATACAATATTGTTCAAGAGCGTTTTGCCTGGGACCGTCACTTCTTGGCGATGACCTTCTCCCATTCTGTCTGTATCTTCACTGGTTTACGTTCAGATACCGCGGCAACGATCAAAGCAACGATCAAAATCACAAAAAGAACTGCACATTTTCTCATCTCTAGCTGCTTTTGTCAATCATTCATTTTTTTGACACCGCCAAGTTAAAGAACAAAAATGCCCCTTTCGCAGCGTATGTATAAACGGTGCTTTTTTGTGTATAACTGGTTTTTCATCATTGCCATATGCCTTTTCAGGACATGCAAGACACCCAAAAATGGGGTTTTTATCCCCTAAATCGGCATTTTGTGCCAGTTATACGTGTTACTTATCCATTAGCACATAATTTTAGTGGTGTAAACAGAATAATCCTAAATTTGGTAGGACCTATACCTGTAGTATGCTAGAAGCCGTAATTGTGGACGATGAAATAAAGGCCCTACAAAGTTTGAGTTGGGAACTGACCAATTTGAGCGACGAAGTGGACATTGTTGCATCTTTTACCGATGCGCACGAGGCATTGGAATATCTGGAGCGCAATACCCCGGACTGCCTTTTTTTGGACATAGAAATGCCGGCCATGGATGGGTTCCAGTTCATCAAAAACCTGAAGAACAAGGATTTTCCGGTGGTCATCACCACAGCATACAACCAATATGCCCTACAGGCGCTCAAGAACGAGGCCATCGATTACCTCTTGAAACCCATAGACTCCGACGACCTTGAGGTCACCATCGCCAAAATAAAGCGGTACAACTCCAAGAACCTCACCATCAATAGACTGGAAAAGATCTTGTTGAATTTCAATTCGGAATCGCACAGCAAGAAAATCACCATCAACACGGACGGCAAGTTACTTTTCCTCAACAGTGATGAGATCCTTTACGCCGAATCTGACGGGAACTACAGCACCATTTTTCTAAAGGATGGCCAGAAAATATTGCTTACCAAAAAACTAAAGGAAGTGAACTCGCTCTTGCCAGAAAGCAGTTTTTTCCGGATCCATAATTCTTACATCATCAACCTGAACAAAATCAAGGAGTTCTTGAAGACGGATGGGTATGTGGTCTTGGAATCCAATCATAAAATTCCCGTATCCCGGCAGAAAAAATCCGACTTTTTGGATATGCTGTAACCTTCCCCTATATACGTGCCTAAGACAAAGTTCAAACAGATCGAAAACCTACATCGAGTACCAAGAACTACTCTGGCATTTGCATTGTTCCTCTTCGTTTTTCAGCTTTCGAAGGGGCAAGAGGTTCCAGCTGATTTTGTGGAAAAGGTCGAGGCCATCATCCAGTTGCGTCCCAAGACCTACGAATCCTTGGACGAACATCTGGATTCGGAGAAAAACGATACGACGCTGTTGCGCTATTTTGCCGAATTCAGCAAAGAAAACAACTATCCGGAAGGACAGGCCTATGCGCTGAACCAATTGGGATCCAAATACCGGAACATTTCCCAATACAAAAAAGCCGTAGATCTGCACGAACAGGCACTGGCCGCTTCCGAAGAAGCGAACAACACCGAACTCCGGGTGCTCAGCCTGAACATGCTCGGAGTGGTCTATAGAAGGACCGATGCCATAAAAACGGCTCTGGACTACAATCAAAGGGCACTGGAATTGGCCGAAGCAGTAGAAAATCCTTCCAACCATATCAAAAGGAGCATCAATGTGGCCCTGAACGGCATTGGAAACCTGTACCAGACCCTGGAACAGTACGACCTTGCCATCATGCAGTTCCGAAGGGCACTGAAACTGGAAGAGGAACTGGGCAACAAACTGGGACTGGCCATCAACCATCAGAACATTGGGGATTGTTTGGAGGAAAAGGGGGATTTGGAAGGTGCTCTGGAAAACTACCGGAAATCCCTTGCCTACAACGAGGAGATAGGCTCGGAATACGGAAGCATCATCTGCAAGAACAGTCTGGCACAGATCTATCTCAAACAAGAAATGCCGTATGCCGCTTTGGTGCTGTTGGAACCCTTGTTGGAAGCTTCCCAACGGATCGGGGACTTTTTCATCACCCCTTCCATATTCATCAATACGGGATGGGTGCATACCAAATTGGGCAATTATGAAAAGGCAAGGGAGTTCCTCGAGGAAGGCCTTGAAATGGCCCAAAACCACAACCTTCCCAGTAGCATCCTGTATGCCTACCAAAAGCTTTCCGACCTTGAGAGTACAAGAGGGGATTATAAAAAAGCCTACGAGTACTACAAAAAGGCAGATGAATACGATGCTGAGATCTCCAGTGCCACCAACTTGAGGTACATGAACGATATCATCGTCCGGTACGAAGCTGAAAAAAAGAACAACCAGATTTCCGTATTGGCCAAGGAAAATGAGATTGTACGGCTCCGCTTGAAAAAGAACCAAACGACTCTTTTGGTGAGTGCACTGATCGTAGGGTTGATCTCTTCGATTCTCTACATCCTATACCGTCAATACCAAAGCAAGAATGAGAAAAGGGTGCTTACGTTGGAGCAAAAAATGCTCCGCAGCCAGATGAATCCACATTTTTTGTTCAACTCATTGAATTCCATAAAGTTGTACATCATCAACAATGAACAAAAAAATGCGGTACACTACCTGAACAAGTTTTCGAAACTGGTGCGGAAAATTCTGGAGGCATCTTCCCAAAAGGAAATTTCCTTGGCAGAGGAACTGGAAACCGTAGAACTCTACATGAACATTGAAAACATACGATTCTCCAATGAGATCGATTTCCGAATCGATGTGGACAAGGATATTTTCATCGACAACATCAAGATTCCTTCGCTGACCTTGCAACCCTTTCTTGAAAACTCGCTATGGCATGGGCTTTCCCCAAAGGATGGTGAGAAGAAGATTCACGTCAATGTACGCAAGAAGGACAAGGGCCATGTGACCATAGAGATCATAGACAATGGTGTGGGCCGATTGGCCGCTGAGGCCAACAAGGAAAATAGGGTATTGAAAAGAAAGTCGGTCGGTATCCACATTACCAAGGAACGCTTGGCCAATTTTTCCAAGGATTACCAGAACAAGTTTGAGGTGGCCTTGGTAGATCTTTTTGACGAAAACGGGGTCCCGAACGGCACCAAGGTGGTGCTGGACATCCCTACAATTTAGGTTTCCCCTCAGCTACCTCTTCCAGTTCCCGGTACCATGCCTTTCCGAATTTTCGTATCAATGCGTCCTTCACGAATTTGTAAATGGGCACTTTCAATTCTTTTCCCAAGCTGCAAGCGGGGTCGCATATTTCCCATTTGTGGTAGTTGACCGCCGTGAACTCCGAATATTCGCGTGTCCGAACGGGGTACAAGTGGCAGGACACGGGTTTTTTCCATTTTGTGGCACCGGCCTCGTAGGCTGCCTCTATGCCACATTTGGCCACTCCTGAATCTGAGAAAATCACATAGGCGCACTCATTGTTGTTCACCAAGGGGGTTTCCCAGTCTCCGTCCTCCCCTTCCACAAAGGCTCCTTGCTCCTCAATGGCCTTGATGCCCTCAGGTCTCAAAAAGGGCCTTACCTCTTCAAAAATGTTGACGAGCTTGTCGGTTTCCGAATCTTCCAACGGCGCACCATACTCGCCTCCCACACAGCAAGCTCCTTTGCAGGCATTCAGGTTGCAGACGAAGTCGTTCTCCAATATCTCTTCGGACACAATGGTTTTTCCTATCTGGAACATAATGAGGTGATCACTTTTGCGGCAAAGGTAGTCCAAAAGCTAAAATTTGATGTTTTAGAAACCTTTTTATATGGTCCAAAAGGTTTTTTTACTCGTAAATTTGCAGTCCGAAAAAAATAATGCCATGAATTTCAATTTTAAGGAGATAGCAACCGCTGGAATGATCTTGTTTGCCGTGATAGACATCTTGGGCAGCATCCCGATCATCATCTCATTGCGGAACAAGGTGGGCCATATCCAGTCCGAAAAAGCATCCGTTGTCGCCGCCTGCATCATGGTCGCCTTCCTGTTCGTTGGGGAAAGAATCCTCTCCCTGATCGGGATAGATGTGAATTCCTTTGCGGTCGCTGGATCGTTCATCATATTTTTCCTGGCCATTGAAATGATTTTGGGCATCACCCTTTACCGGGACGATGAGCCGGAGACCGCCTCCATCGTGCCCATCGCCTTCCCCCTTATTGCCGGGGCTGGAACCATGACCTCCCTTTTGGCGTTGCGGGCAGAATATCATGTGGAGAACATTATCGTTGCCATTGTTCTAAACATTATCTTTGTGTACATGGTCCTTAAATCCAGTGCCAAGATTGAAAGGGTATTGGGCAAGAACGGACTCAGTATCATTCGGAAAGTGTTTGGGGTGGTGCTATTGGCCATTGCCGTGAAATTGTTTGCCACCAACATCAACCAGCTCTTTGAGCATGGGATTTAAAGATTTGTCATGAACAGAACACTTAGTGTCATCCTCATTATTTTGGCCTTGGGCCTCATTGCGTATAATGTGACCTTGGTGGATTTTGAAGAACCTTTCCAAGGTGATAGTACCATTGCGCTGATTGGCATCATGGCCTCTTTGTGTGCCGTAGTGCTGTTGTTGATCTATATCACCTCAAAAAAAGTGGAGAACAAGCTCAAAAACAAGGGTTGATTCAACGGTCGAGGTTGACCGCGCCGACCTGGGATTTTTCAAAGGCTTCGGCATCCAACTCCTTTATCTTCATCAACATGGCATCAAAATCGCCCTTGATCTGTGCGGAAAGGTTGGGTGAAAAGAGCTGTTCTGCAATATTGGCCTTCAAGTAGGCCTTTATTTTTTCCTCGTAGGCATAAAAATCCAGCTTTACCTTTCTGTCCAAAACGAATTGGATGAACTGGTCAAAAAGGATATCATCCACAGTGAACTCTTCCAAAAATTGGTTTTGGTCATAACCCGAATACCGGGTCCTGTCTTCTTCCAAATGTTCAAAAACAAATCGGGAAAAGAACTGATAGGTGTCGTCCATGCTTTCAATGGCCTCTTCCTCATTGCTTCCGATAGGTACAAACACGTCGGGTATGATTCCGCCGCCACCGTACACCACTTTTCCCTTGGGCGTCACAAACCGCAACGAATCCGCCACTTTGATGCTGTCCGCAGAAACCAGCTCTCCACTGCTGTAGCGCTCCATGAATTTGTGATAATAATCCTTGTTGCCGTCCTTGTAAGATCTTTGGATGGAACGTCCCGTGGGGGTGTAGTATCTGGAAACCGTGAGCCGCACCGCAGAGCCGTCCCCGAGGTCCATTTCGCGCTGTACCAATCCCTTTCCAAAGGAACGCCTGCCCACTATCGTGCCTATATCGTTGTCCTGCAATGCCCCGGCAATGATCTCACTGGCCGATGCGGAACGTTCATTGATCAACACATACACGGGTTTGTCCTCAAAATCCCCTTTATCGGTGGCAAACGCCTTTTTCACCCTGCCTTTTTTGTTCTTTGTAAAGAGGATGAGCTTGTCCTCGCTCAAAAATTCATCGGCCAGTTTCTCGGCTATCCCCAAATATCCTCCAGGATTGTCCCTTAGGTCCAAGACCAGTTTTTGGGCACCTCTCAGTTTCAATTTTTTTAGGGCATCCTTGAATTCCCCAAATGTGGATTCGGCAAAGCGGTTGATCTTGATGTAGCCAATGTCCTTGGTGAGCATGTAATACCCGTCCACGCTCCTGATGGGCACCCGATCGCGCGTAACGGCCACATCCATCATCCTGTTTTCCGATTTCCTGTACACCTTTAGGTTTACCTTGGTGCCTACTTTTCCCTTGAGGGTCGATACCACATCATCATTGGGAATCCTTCTCCCAAAAAGGGTATCCTTGTCGGCCATCAATATGCGATCGCCCGGTCTGATGCCACTGATGTAACTTGGCCCGTTCTTTATGGTCCTGATCACGGTGATGGTGTCGCGGAACATGTAAAAGCTCACGCCTATGCCCGCAAAATCCCCTTTCATGCTCTCGGAAACTTCTTTCATCTCACTTTTGGGAATATAGACGGAATGGGGGTCCAGTTTGCCCAGAATATTATTCACGGTGACATCCACGATACTGTCCGTGTCGATTTCATCTACATATTCATAGTCGATATAGTCGATGAGGCGGTTGAGCTTGTCCTTTTTGGAATTGGTGGAGAAGAGCTTCTCCGGGGTATCATTGAAATGGAGCTTTCCTCCGATAAATATACCGATAGCCACAGCAAGAGCAAGCAATGTTGGCCATAAATAACCTTTGATCTTTTTCATAATAGCAATTGAGGTTCAAACCATTTCCTCCACAACGGGCAAATGCAGAATCTCCACACCGGCCTTCTCCAGGAATTTCAACCCGGAATCATCTTTATACGCCTGTTGGTACACCACACGTTTTATGCCAGACTGGTGCACCAACTTGCTGCATTCCCTGCATGGGGACAAGGTGATGTACAATGTGGCCCCTTCACAGGACTGGGTGGAGGAGGCTACCTTGAGTATGGCATTGGCCTCGGCATGGAGCACATACCATTTGGTATATCCTTCGTCGTCCTCGCAAATGTTCTCAAAACCAGTGGGCGTTCCGTTATACCCGTCAGATATGATCATACGGTCCTTGACGATGATGGCCCCTACCTGCCTTCTTTTGCAGTAGGAGAGTTTTCCCCATTCCTGTGCCATCCGCAGGTAGGCCTTGTCATATTTTTCTTGTTTGCTCTCCGTCATAGGTCAATATCAAAAATGCTGATGCTGAAATAAATATACCTGCTTTGCAAGACCCTTACAACCTTATTCGGTTAAATTTAACGGGGCCCTACATGGGAAACGTGGCAATGAGCAGCGGTATTGTGATGGCGATGATCAAAATGGAGGCCACCGTTATAAAAATTCGTCTTTTGACCTTCAATAGGTCCAGGACCACATAAGCAATGGCGAGCACCACCAAGATGATGGTCACCTGTGAAAGCTCTATGCCCGTTGCGAAACCCAACAATGGCGTGATCTTATCCTCCTCTTCGGCCATCAACATTTTAAAGTAGTTGGAAAACCCGAACCCATGCACCAACCCAAAGAAGGAGGTGGCCAAAATGTGCAGGAAAAGACCAACATCCATGGCCTCCTTGAACACATAGGTGAAGTTGAAAAGAGCAGTCAGCAAAATCGTCACCGGAATCAGGAATTCTATGAGACCCACATCCACGGTAACGACCTCATAAACGGAAAACGCCAAGGAAATACAGTGGGTGATGGTGAACACGGTGGCCAGGATCAATACCCGTTTCCAATGCTTGAAGGTAAAGGGCACGGCCAATGCCGATAGGAACAGGATGTGGTCATAGGCCCCAAAATCCAACACGTGGTTCAGCCCCAGTTTGATATAAAATAAAAAATCTTGCATGGTATTGTTGAATCTGTTATTGGGTTATTTGGGGTTGTTCAATAATTCGTTGTTTCAAGTTTCAGGTTTGGTAAAGTTTAGGGTTTACAGTTAAATCGAAAGTATAATCAACCAACTCCTAACTCCTAACTCCTAACTCCTAACTCCTAACTCCTAACTCCTAACAAAATTAAGAGATTCCTCGTTCCTTTTGTATGGTCTCATAAGCCTTCTGTACTTCTTTGAACTTCTCCTCGGCACCCTTTTTGATGGCTTCGTCCTCAGTCACCACGCGATCGGGATGGTATTTTTTGGCCATATTGCGATAGGCCTTCTTTATCTCTTCGTCCGTGGCATCCTTGTTCACTTCCAAAATCTTGTAGGCATTGTCGGCAGACTTGATGAACATTGCCATGATGCTCTCAAAATCATAAGGCCCCACTTTCAGGTAGCCCGCAATCTCCCTCAATTTGTTGATTTCCGCTTGGCTCACTTGTCCATCCGCCTGTGCTATCCCGAACAGAAAATGCAACAACTGCAACCGGACCTCATATCGGGTGCGCTGCGCGAGATAGGAACAAATGCGCTGTGCCGATATCTCCCTTTTTTTGATGACGTCGTTGAACGTCCTGAAAATGGCATTGGCCTTTTCCTTGCCATAGGTGCTCAAAAAGTACTGTCGCACATAGTCGAGTTCCCTTTGGCTCACCTGTCCATCGGCCTTGATGATGATGGAACAGAGCGAAAGCAGGTTCAGTTCAAAATCAGCGGGGGAGACCGTCTGTCGGGTAAAATTTTTGGCACCCGTGTCAGAACTTCCAAGGCTGTCCATAAGGCTTCCCAAAAAAAAGCCCAGGATAGCTCCTGGAAATCGAAACAAAAAATAGCCAAGAACAGCGGCCACCCATTTGATCATCCTACAAATTTTAAACCCCAAATATAAAGCTTTACCCAACAACCCAAATCTTAAGCAATGTTAAGGGTGATGAAAAAAACCCGACAATGCCGTATCTTTGTACTTTAATAAAAATGAAGCCTATGTATCCCGAAGAATTGGTAAAACCCATGCGTGCAGACTTGGCCATGGCCGGGTTTGAAGAACTATATACAAGTGAGGCCGTTGAAAACGCCCTGAAGAAGGAAGGCACCACCCTGGTTGTGGTCAATTCCGTTTGTGGTTGTGCCGCGGCCAATGCCAGGCCAGCTGCCAAATTGAGCTTACAGAACAGCAAGAAACCGAACCATTTGGTGACCGTTTTTGCCGGTGTGGACACCGAAGCGGTGAACACTGCAAGAAACCACATGGTCCCTTTCCCCCCATCTTCACCCAGTATGGCCCTTTTCAGGGATGGTGAATTGGTCCACATGATAGAAAGGCACCACATTGAGGGAAGACCAGCGGAACTCATTGCCGAAAACTTGATGGAAGCCTACAACGAGTTTTGTTGATTCCTTCCTTGACTTAAATTACGTGCCACCCTAAAGGGTGGTTTTTTTATTTTTACGATCAACTCTATGTAAGTTTTTGCCGTGATAAAATTGCTCTCCTATCCCCTGACCGTTCTTTTTTTCCTTTTATTTGGTTTGGCACTGGTCATTTTTCATCCCATCCAATGGTTCTGTTTGAAGGTGTTCGGGTACGATGCACACAAAAGGAGCGTGACCGTGCTGAACTGGTTCATTATGCGGTGCACCAATGTGCTTGGCACACGCTACAGTTTTGAAAACCCCCATAACATACCAACGGACAGGCCACTGATCATCGTCACCAACCACCAGAGTATGTACGACATTCCCCCTCTGATCTGTTACATGCGGAAACACCATCCCAAATTTGTGAGCAAAATAGAACTGGGCAAGGGCATCCCGAGTGTGTCCTTCAACCTAAGGCATGGTGGCTCGGCACTTATCGACAGGAAGGATCCCAAACAGTCCATCGCCGAACTCCAAAAATTGGGCAAGTATATTGAAACACACCGGCGTAGTGCCGTCATTTTCCCCGAGGGCACCCGCAGTCGCACTGGGGTCCCAAAACCCTTCAGGACCACCGGTCTCAAGGTTTTGATGAAGCAGGCACCCTCTGCCCTGATCGTGCCCATCAGCATCAACAATTCCTGGAAACTGCTCCGCTATGGAAAGTTCCCGATGGGGCTGGGTTCCCATGTCCAGTTCCAAGTACACGCTCCATTTGAGAACAAAGGGAACGCCGATGAGCTCATTGCCAAGGCCGAAGCACAGATCTTATCCGGAATACATCTATCCAAATGAACAACGACCATCTCCTGGAAAAAACCATCCAATTTGTCAAGGAAACGCTCCAAAATGCCGAAGGCGGACATGATTGGTTCCATATTGAACGGGTGTACAACACCTCCCGAATGCTCCTACAGCATGAAAGTGCAGATGCGCTGACCGTACAATTGGCTGCGCTTTTACATGACATTGCCGACCCCAAGTTCCATCAGGGCGATGAATCCATTGGTCCCAAAATGGCCCGTGGGTTTCTGGAATCCGAAGGCGTGGACGAAAAAACCATCGAGCATGTGGTGAAAATCATCCAACACATGTCCTTTAAAAACAGTCTGGATGGGGAGGGGCAAAAATTCACCTCCAAAGAACTGGAAATTGTGCAGGATGCGGACCGATTGGATGCCATGGGCGCTATTGGCATTGCCCGTGCCTTCAACTATGGGGGTTTCAAAAACAGGGCGCTCTACGACCCGAGCATCCCTCCCAACCCCAACATGACCAAGAAGGAATACAAGGCCTCTAAAGCCCCGACCATCAATCATTTTTATGAAAAGCTATTGTTGCTGAAAGAGGGCATGAACACCGTGACCGGAAAAAAAATGGCCCAAGAGAGGCACCAGTTCATGCTGGACTATCTTGGGCAATTCTTTAAGGAAACTGGTTTTTCTTTATAAACCGTTCCAACTTATTTCTTCTGCGGCAATCCGCGGGTCAACCAACCTCTTTTGCTGGCGGTGGCAATGGCATATGGGGTGATCCAAAACAACCCAAATGTGTATAGGATGCTATAGGAATAGGCCCAGAACGACTCGGAAGCCTCGTACCGTTTTGCGTAGAAGAATACGGGGAATGTCGTCAATATCAAAATGCTGACCAGTGTTGAACTAAAGAACAACAAAGGGTGTGTCAGGATAAAGAACAACATGAAGATCAAAAACGGATAGCTCATGACAATTTTCAGAAACTGGCTCAAAAACAAAAGTCGGGTTCCTGTCTTGGGGCCTTTCCGAAAGTTCTTGAACACATATTTTGACATTTCGATGTTCTCACGAACGTTGCTCCTTCCCCATCGGATGAACATTTTGTACAACCCTTTGTACTTTTCGGGAACATTGGTGTAGCAATACGCATTTCTTTGGAAAAGCACATGGTGGCCCTGTTTCAGGATCATGTTGGTCATGGCGCGGTCCTCACCAATATCGGAAGGTTTCCCCATAAACGTCTGGTTGATCCATGCAGGAAGGCATTTGAACACCGCGGAACTTCTATAGGCCGCCAATGCGCCTGGGGTACACAATACGGAATTTAAGCTGCTCTCCGCAGAACGGACAAACTCAAAGCTGAGTACAAAACTCACATCCAACATTTTTGGAAGAATGGCCCTCTTGTTGTTCAGCACCCGGATATTCCCAGCAACCGCTCCTACTTCTTTATTGGTCACGAACGGGCTCACCAAATTTCGCAATGTGTCGGGTTTCACAATGGAATCACTGTCCACCGTGACAAAAACCTCACCAGTTCCTTCATTGAAACCACGGTACAGTGCATGTCGTTTCCCCATGTTCTTCGGCTGCTTGAAAATGGTCACACAATCGCCGAGTTCCCTTTTGGCCTCTTGAATCCAATACCAAGTATCGTCTTGGCTACCGTCGTCTATCGCCAACAACTGTAATTTCTCTTTTGGAAAATCACTTTCGGCCAAGCTCTTCAGCGTATGCCAAACTTGTTTTCCTTCGTTGTACGCGGGAACGATCACGGTGCAAGTGGGCAATTCTTCATCTGACACGGAGGCGATGGGCCTGTATTTAAAGAATCGGTACACCATGAAAAGAAAAAAGCAGGCCTTGAAGATGAAAAGGGACAAGGCCACCATCATAAAGGTGTAGCCCAGACCAGAACTTTTTCGTTCCAGATTGAATTGTTCAAAATCTCCTTGGAGTATGTACACCAAATAAGCGGAGCCCAACATAAGAACAAAGGTGCTGCCCATTACAAAGACTCCCCATGCGTCTGCTGTTTCGAAAAAGGTGCGTATTTTATTTTGTTGAAGTAATTTTTTTATTCCATTAAAAAAGGTATTTGTGTTTTCTACTGAAATTGAATCTGGTTGATCGAATATTGTGTTCCCCATGCTGTACTTTTTTTGTTCTTTCGCTTGATTTACGTAGCTCCTTTACATTTAGATCATCAACTTCCCACATTTAACGTAACCCTAACTTTATTGAAACTTTTAGCACTTGCCCACAACATAATGATTTTTCAGTTGGCCTTGGACAATAGCACTTTTTTGTATCTTGTGATGGACATTTAAATCAAACTAAACAAAATGCAAAGAAGAAAGTTCCTAAAAAATGCCGCGGCCGGCTCGGCTGCGTTTTCCATTGTCCCTAGCTATGTTCTGGGCAAGACCCATGTACCCCCCAGTGACACCTTATATGTAGGTGCCTTTGGTGTTGGTGGTAGGGGAAATGGTGTAATCCAAGGATTGAACGCCACAGGCCGTGTCAAATTTGTTTCGTTCTGTGATGTGGACGATAGAAGGGCAAAACCTACCTACGAACTTTTTCCGAACGTAAAACGATATAAAGATTTCAGAAAGGTCTATGATGAGCAACTGAAAGATATCGATGCCATAATGGTCGCCACGCCCGACCATACGCATGCCACCATAGCACTTCCGTTCATGCGGGAGAAAAAACATGCCTATGTTGAAAAACCATTGACCCACAACATCCACGAGGCCCGCTTGATGACCCAAGTGGCCAAGGAAAAAGGCATTGTGACGCAAATGGGAAACCAAGGTGCTTCCAGCGATGACAGCCGTATTGCCCGTGAGTGGGTGGAGTCTGGGGTCATCGGGAAAATACACACCATTGACTGCTGGACCAACCGCCCTGTGTGGCCACAAGGTGTGCCCAAGCCCACCCAAAAAGATCGTATCCCCAAGGAACTGGATTGGGACCTTTGGTTGGGCCCTGCGGCCATGAGGGACTATAACGATGCCTATCTTCCATTTAAATGGAGAGGGTTCTGGGATTTCGGAACAGGGGCATTGGGTGATATGGGCTGCCACATCATGGAGACCCCTTTCAGTGTTCTGGACCTTGGATATCCTACGGAAGCAGAGGCCAGTTGCACCACGGTTTGGGTAGATGATTTTGTGGAGGCCGATTATAGCCATTCCTGCCCTCCATCATCCAAGATCCACTTGAAATTTGAGCATGAAGAGCACGGAGACATCGCCCTGAATTGGTATGATGGTGGCCTTAAGCCCGATTTACCGGATGAACTGAAAGATGGGGAAACCATTGGCGATACCGGTGGGGGAACCATTATGTATGGCGATAAGGGTACTTTGATTTGCGACACCTATTCCAGAAACGCACGTTTGTTGCCTTCCAACATGATGGACCTCTACAAGTCACCTGCTCCAAAATACCCCAGGATTCCAGGTGGAATGGATGGACACATTGCCAACTTTGTGGATGGTTGCCTGAACGGTGCGGCCACTTCATCCAACTTTGATAAGGCAGGTAGGTTAACGGAAACCGTGCTCATGGGGAACTTGGCCGTACAAGCCTATCAATACAAGGAACTGAAGCCTGGAAAAACGGCCAGGGATTGGGATCCATACGATTCTCCCGGAAGAAGAAAACTATTGTGGGACGGTGAGAACATGAAGATCACCAACTATGACAAGGCCAACGAGTGGGTAACCCGCGACTATCGAGAAGGGTGGGAACTGAAGTAAGCCTTCCCTATTAGAACCTGAAAGGTTCCCCTCTGTCAATTCGAGCCTGCCTTTGTCGGCAGACAGGCGCAGTCGAGAATTTCAATAGATTTCGACTGCGCTCAATCTGACATATTACACAATCTGTACCCACATTTTAGCAATACAAGTAATGGTTGTTCATTGCCATTTTACTTCAGAACAACCTCATCTGGCCATCCTTGTATTGCTCATGGAGTTCCTTGTTCAGGATTGGAAATTTTTTGTCCTTGAAATATTTTTGACGGGCCAATCGGGCCATATCGTGTATCTGTGATGCAATCTTGCCCTCACCCCTGTTCCGAAGTCCAAACCGACTGTCGTTTATGGTGCCGCCATGGCATTCCTGAATCTGATGGAGTACTTTTTCGGCCCTGTCCGGCATGGCCTTTTTTATCCAGTCCGTAAAAATCTGGCCAATGGCCCCATTCAATCGTACCACGGTGAATCCAAAGGAAAGGGCACCGTGTTCCGCCACTGTTTTAGCCAATGGCAATAGTTCATGGCTGTTGATACCCGGAATCATCGGGGCCAGCATGGCATTCACGGGGATGTTGTTCTCGGACAAGACTTGGATGGTCCTCAACCTTTTTTGGATGGATGCCGTCCTGGGTTCCAGTTTTCTTCTTGTTTGTTCTGAAAGCGAGGTGACGGATATGTTCACCGCCACCAATTGATGGGCATTGAGTTCTTTTAAAACATCCAAATCCCGCAATACCAAGGCATTTTTGGTGATGATGCCGACGGGATGCCTGTATTTCAAAAATACCTCCAGACATTTTCGGGTAATCCCGAATTGTTGCTCGGCGGGTTGATAGCAATCCGTGTTGCCCGACATGACGATGGTCTGTGCCTTCCAGTTTTTGTGTTTTATCTTGGCTTCCAGCAGTTCGGGGGCGGATTTTTTCACCAAAATCTTTCGTTCAAAATCCAATCCGGCGCTGTATCCCCAATATTCATGGGCATTTCTTGCATAGCAATAGATGCAGCCATGCTCACAGCCTTGGTAGGGGTTCATGGAGAACATCATTCCCACATCCGGACTGTCCACTTTGTTCACTATGGTCTTTGGGAAAATGGGAATGTATTGGGTCTTGTTATTTTCGGCCTCCTCACCTTCTATTCTACAAAACTCCAAAAAGTCCTCTCGCATCTCATACACATGTTGCAGAAATTTATTGGGCGTGTTTTTTTGTGCGCCCCTGCCTTTAAGATAATCATCGGAAGACATAAAATAGGATTTATTCCAAATTTATGGATTATATCCTATCATCAAGGTTCTGAATTGTTAAACCTGATTGTTAAAAAAAGCCGGACAATGTCCGGCTTTCTGTTTAATGGTTGGGTCGCGTGCCCCACAAAGGGGAATTTTATCAGTCCTTTTTATTTTTTAATTAGTCGCCTTCGTTTCAAGATAACGATACAATGGTGCCATTTTTTCCTCTTTTGTAAGACTTTCCCATTCCGTTTGCTTAGAGTTTGCAACTGAATTCTTGGCGGTGCCTGAATCAGCCTTCTCTGCTTCTATCACCAAAAGTGGCCTAAGGTCTGCTGCTTCAAACTCACTTGAAGCAAAGGTTACTATTCCTGATCCACCAGGATGTTGCAGTCTTATCCGGAACCCTTTGTTTGTATTGTCATTACAGATCCAATTGACCACAGTCTGCCTGGGCAAAGGAATGGCCAACCATCCTGGAGTTGCTTGTGCTGTGCCTGTTACGGGGTATGTTAAAGAATAAGAATCTGAATCTGGGAACGGTCCCGCCCATTCGGAACTTCCAGCACCTTCTGAAGGCCATAGCTCAATTTGGTTTGCCGCTGTCCAACTGGCATCCGCCTCTGAAAACAAGGGGTCACTACTGTTGAAGAAGCCAAAATTGAATTGCAAGGGGAATGCATTTGTTTCATAATTGGTAATGTACAGGTACAGAACAGCCCGGTTTATATAAAGACCCTCCTCGCAATCACTGCTCCCATCCAGTAGGGAACCGGTAACCTCTTCAGAAATGCCATCAAAGCGCATAAGCGAATGAATGGTCATACTTTGATTATTGGAGTTAAAGCCAATGGCCAACTCAGGGCTCGCGTAGTCAAAGTCTTCACTTTCGCTAATGGATATATCCTTCGCACCGTCATAGCCCTTAAAACCTTTCTGAAAGTAAAAATCCTGAACTGGATTGTCTTCCCCCGAAAGGCCCTGTTCTCCTTGTTCACCTTGCGGGCCTTGCTCTCCTTGTGGGCCCTGTTCACCATCCTCTCCAGAACAAGATGTAAATACGATTGCTATGGTAAGCATCGTCATAGTCAATAATCTAAATGATTTCATATTAATTTTATTTATAGGGTTATATGTGCCAAAAATAGGGAGGTATACCATCAGATCGGCCCACGAACTAACGTATACCCACTATGGGTTGACGAATGGCCTATTACAATTGATAGATGAAAATGTATGAGAGAATATTCTTACTTTTTTGATAAAAAGTAGTTTAAGATCCAGGGCAAAGTGAAAGTAAACGGCCCGGACATCCTGAATTGGACATCGAATCCCAATCATGAATACCTAACCTAAACAACGTAAATACGCTTTAATTGAAGCCTACCTTCACCAATTGTTTTTTGCCGCCTCTTTTGGCGTAGAAGAGCATATTGCTTTCCCCTTCGTCCTTTAAGGGTTTGGAAACCATAAGGGGAAGTCTGGCCTCTTGCTGGTCTATGATCTTTTCATAGTCCATGGTGCCGTTCTCATCCAAAGAGATCAAGAACACGTTGCGGTTCCGGCTGAGGCCCTGTTTGAAGATGAGGCGTTCGTTGTTGATGAGTTGCGGGTTTTCTGCGGCGGTACAGATAAAGAAATAGGTCTTGCCATCCTTGCAGTACGAACTGTAGGATGCATAGGCCCCATCCCCCTGTGTCACCTCGGTCTTGTTGATGTTTCTGGCCCATTCCATATTCCCGTCGGCTCCCAGCTTCACGCTCACAATGTCGTTATGGTGGTAACGCTCGATCTTTACCCTTTGTCCTGCCCCGGTGACTTCCATTCCGGTAGTGACAAAATACTCCTCCGCGTTGAAGAAAATTTCATTGTTCTGGGTAATCTCTACCCCCTTGAACACCAAATTCTTTACGACCTCGTCCCCTTCGCGTCCAAACTTGTCGTTCATGAACTGCTCAGAAAACGCATTGTATTTTTGGGATCGGATGTTGAGTGAGGAAGGATCGACCTCAAAATAAGCGATGCCATTGTAACGATTGTCCTTTCGATCGGCATAGAAACCAACGCAGACAAGTTTGTCGTTTAGGATGATGGGGTACAGCCCTTCGGGATATTTACCAGGGTCCACAAAAGATTGGGTCTGGCTCCCGCTTTGCGATACTTTCACAAGTTCATATTGGAACTTTCGTTCGTCCACCTGAAATCGGTTCCTTTTGAAATACGCCTTGCCAATGATATAGGCCGTTTGCAGGTCCGAAGTGATGGCCACGCTCTCAAAGGCATAGTTCTTTTCCTCGATCTCTGCGGAAAAATCATGCTCAAATCGTTTGTTCAGGGCAGTATCGAACAAGTGGATGATATGCTTGTTGTCCTTTCCCTTTTTGTGGTGTGTGCTTATGATGAATCCTGTTTTTTCCTCATTGAAAAGAATGGCGGTGGAAAATCCATTGGAAAAATTACGGTTGTAAAAATTTTTGCCCACAGGGTCATTGACCTGTTCGGATGCAATGGAAAGCAACTGTTTGGTGCTGAAGTTAAAATCGATGATGGGACTGGTGTGCACCCAATATTCGTATTGGCCCCGACCTTCGTTATAGTTAAGGAACAATAGGTTCAATTGGCCATTTTTGAAGAACCCTTCCACAAACTCCTGGTCCTTGAGCTTGTAATTGTATTCATTGACCAGTTCCAGGTCACTGTTATAGTGTTCGATAAGATACCCCTTGGGCCTTAAAATCAGTCCTTGGTAATAGGCCCGGACCAAAAGATATCCTCCTGTCCCATCCTCATCAATGGTCATCAGGTTGGAATAGCGGTACCGATCGTTGTATTTTTCTCCGAAATCATAGGTAACGGGCATTTTCTGGGCAACGGTCACCATTGCGAAGAACGCAAAGCAAAGTAGAAAAAACTGGTTTCTGGTCATGGTTTGGCTTAGTTGGGGCCAACGGTCACGATCCGGGGAAATCTGCCTGACGCTTTTCCAAAAAGGCGGATGTCCCTTCCTTGAAATCGTCGGTGCCAAAACAATGGCCAAAGGCATCAATCTCCGTGGCATAGCCATCGGCATCATAGCTAAAACCAGCATTTACCGCTTTTATTGCATGTTTGATGGCCACAGGGGAGTTTTTCGATATCCTGCCCGCTATTTTAACACAAAGGGGCAACAGTTCCTCTTGCGACACCACATGGTTGACCAATCCGTAGGCAAAAGCCTTGTCGGCATCGATCATCCCTGCGGTCAGGATAAGTTCCATGGCCCTGCCCTTGCCGATGAGCTGTGGCAGGCGTTGGGTGCCGCCATACCCTGGAATCACTCCCAAGGACACCTCTGGCAGTCCCATTCTCGCATTGCTGCTGGCCACCCGAAAATGACAGGCCATGGCCAACTCCAAACCACCGCCCAGTGCAAAACCATTGATGGCGGCTATCACCGGGGTGGACAGGTTCTCCACAAGGTTGAACAGGTTCTTCTGTCCCATGGCGGCCAATTGGCGGCCCTCCTTGACGGAAAAGTGGGCAAATTCGGAAATGTCGGCACCGGCCACAAAAGCCTTTTGTTCGCTACCGGTAATAATGATGACCTTGATATCGCTGTCCTCGTCCAACTCCTTGAAGGCGACATGAAGCTCCTCAATGGTCCTTCGGTTGAGTGCGTTCAATTTTTTGGGCCTATTGATGGTGATAATGGCCAAATTGTCCTCTTCTTCGATGTAGATGTTTTCGTAGTCCATGTATCTCTTTTAGAAATGGCCCTAGACAGACCGGTTCTTGAATTTATTTTCGTTGTTGTTTGGGGAATTTGATGGTAAAAACCGTCCCCTTGCCCTCTTTTGAAGTAAAGGTAATGGTTCCGTTATAGTTTTCCACAATATTCTTCACCATTCCCAGACCAAGGCCCGTGCCACTTGATTTTGTGGTGAATTTAGGCTCAAATACGCGGTACCTCAGCCCATCTGGAATGCCTACTCCATTGTCGGCAACAGAGATTTTCACATACTGGTCCTCAGTGGCCACCGTGACCAATATCCGCGGTGATTCCACTTCCGGAACGGCCTGTATCGCATTTTTGACCAGATTGGTAATGACCCTGATGAGCTGGGTACGGTCCAGTTTGGCAATGATCTCCTCCTCATCGGCAATGAAGTGGATGTAATCCTCGTTGAAGATCTCCAAGGCCAGTTTTACGATCTTCACCACATTCAGGGTCTCGTTCTGTTGTGCGGGCATATCGGCAAAACTGGAGAAGGCCGTGGCAATGTTGCTCATGGTGTCTATTTGCTGCACCAAGGTCTTGGAAAATTCTTTTACCTTCTTTTGGATGTCAGGATCGTTCGGGTCGAATTTGCGCTCAAAACTCTGAACGGTGAGGCGCAATGGCGTCAACGGGTTCTTGATCTCGTGTGCTACCTGTTTGGCCATCTCCCGCCAGGCCTGCTCCCTTTCACTACGTGCCAATTTTACCGCGCTCTCTTCCAGTTCGTCGATCATCCGGTTATAGGAATCCACCAGTTTTCCGATTTCTTCACCCGGGTTTTCCAGATAGATCTTCTCATTCCTTCGGGTGAGGTTGGTCCTGTACATCTTATCCGATATGGTCTGGAGGGACCTTGTAATGTATTTTGATATGAAATAGGCCAGGACAATGGCCGCGATCAGCATCAGCAAATACACGCCCCCCAACCGGAAAAGAAATTCCCGCAGCTCCTTGTTGTTGAAGGTATTGTCCTCAAAATAAGGCAGGTTCATAATGCCAATGGGCTTGAACTTGGGGTCGTTGATGTAGGTATAAGTGGCTTGATAGTTATCGCCTGCAGCCCTTTTTTCCTCCACATATCTCTTGTCCCCACTGTCCCGAAGGTAGTTCAGGATCTTGGCATCCAAACAATTGGCGATGGAGTCCTCTTCAAAACTGGGCCGTGAGCTTTTGATGAGGTTGCCTTCCAGGTCATATATATTGAAGTTGACGTTCTGCACATCTGCGATCTTATAGATCTCGTCCCTAAAAATATGGCCAAGGTTTTCAGCAGTAACGGGATATGTGGTCTCTTTCAAGGTATAGGATATGCTCTGCAACACCTGTTCCTCCTTCCGTTCCAATCTATCGTTATGGTAATCCTTCCCCTGTTCCCTATACTGATAAATGGTGACGGCAACGATCAGAATGGACGCAATGACCACCAACATGATCATAGCGAAAAATATACGGGACCGTAAGGATAGTTTCTTGAACAAGCTTGCCGATTTGCGATAAAATTACACAATTATCAAGCCAAATGAGACATAAGAGCAAGTTCAAGTCTCAAGTGACAACTACAATTGAATCTTGTACTTTTGAACTTGTACTTGAGCTTGATACCTGAACTTTTCTAAGCATCCGGATTTTTATCACGGATACGTTTGTACAGTCGTATGCCCAACATCAATAAAATGGCCAGAACAAAAATGCCGATCACCCCATAGATCCAATTGAAGGCGTTTTTCAAAATGACCAAAAAAACCACGGCAAACAGGATGAGTGTCGCCCCCTCGTTCCAAATCCGCATAAATTTGGAGGTATATTTCACCTCATCGCGCTGCAATTGTTTGAATATCTGATGACACTTCAGATGATACATGAACAATAGCACCACAAAAGCCAATTTTACATGCATCCAAGGTTGTTGTAGCCATCCGGGCATCAAAACCAATAGCCAAATGGCGAAAACCGTACATAAGATTGCCGAAGGCCAGGTGATGATGTACCACAACCGTTTGGTCATCAACTTGAGTTGATCGGTGAGGATCTCTTTATCAGGTGATGGCTTTTGCCATGCCTCAATGTGGTAGATGAACAGTCGAGGGATATAGAAGAGTCCCGCAAACCAAGTGACCACAAAGATCAAGTGCAGCGATTTGATGTAGTTATAGATTTCCATTTGCTTGGCCCGATGTAATAGGAGTCAAAGGTAAAGGGTAGATAGCAGATATGAAACTATCATTTCCCTTTACCTTTTGTGCTTTTTGCCTTATTCCTCTACGGACAAATAGTTCAGTTTTAAATTGTTGAACTCCTCATTGAAGGCCGTGATCTCTTTGTCCACCAAAGTGTCAAAAGCGGTCAATTGCTCCTTTATTTTGGCAGAAAGCTCATTTTTTACCGCCATGTCCTGCTCGGTGGGTGGGAAATCATCAATGGCGACCAAACTGTTCAAGTGGCCCAGTTTGTTTGTCAATCGAATTGGGAAATTCAATGGGTCTTGATTGCTACGGTTTTTCGTCTGGTACAGTGCTTTCTCGATTTCCTCGAACCCTTCCTTCATTTTTTTGGCTTTTTCCACCAAGGCCTTGGTCGCTTCGTTGTCCTTGTATTGCTTTAGAAACTCGTCCAGTTTGCCGTTGATGTTCCTGATCTTTTTGATGGATTGGTGCGCCCTGTCCACGGTTTCGTTCACGTCGGTGATGAAATCGTACTGCTTTTGCATATCGGCCACACTCACTTCGGCACGTGGGTCGGGCAAAATGGTAAAATCGTGTGACTGGTTTTCCCCATTCACGTTCAAATGTACTTTGTAGGTGCCCGGAACTGCTTTGGCGCCATTCAGGTTGGCCCACCAGAGAATCATCCCCTCCAATCGCTCAGCTCCTTTTCCTCGGGTGTCCCAAACAAAAGTGTTGCCTCCTTTTTTGGCTTCCAGTTTTTTATCCTTCTCCTTTGCATAAGTGCTATAGGTTGCCAACGTATCCCCGTTCATTTTCGTATAGGTAAGGGCTATACTGTCCTTTTCCTGGACATCTTTTAGGTAGAAGTGGGTGATCACGCCGTTGGCGAGGTTCTGTCCTTCTGTCTTGGAAGGTCTTCTGGCCGCGTTGCCCTTGGTCCGGTAACTTTCCTTAGGTTGAAAAAGAACGGCATCCGCAGATTTTTTGGCATCGTTCAATTGGTGCAATACGGTAAGGTCATCGATTACCCAAAGGCTCCTTCCCTGGGTGGCCACAATCAAATTGTCGTCTTTGATGGTGAGGTCCGTGATGGGTACAATGGGAAGGTTCAATTGGAATTTTTCCCATTTCTGGCCATCATTAAAGGAAATGTACATCCCGGTCTCCGTCCCGGCATAGAGCAAACCTTTTCTTTTGGGGTCTTCCCGGACCACACGCGTAAAATGTTCGGCTTCGATGCCATTGGTGATCTTGGTCCACGTTTTCCCGTAATCGGTGGTCTTGTAGAGATAGGGTGTAAAATCCCCCAATTTGTATCGGGTGGCCGCTACATAGCAGGTCCCTTCATCAAAAGCGGATGGTTCAATGCTGTTGATCATGTTCCACTCGGGCATGTTCGGTGGGGTCACATTTTCCCATGTCTTTCCGCCATCCTTGGTCACATGGATAAGTCCGTCATCACTGCCCACCCAAAGCAGTCCTTCTTTCAACGGGCTTTCATTGGCCGCAAAAATGGTGCAGTAGTATTCCACACTGGTATTGTCCTGGGTGATGGGTCCTCCACTGGACACCAATTTTGTGGGGTCGTTCCTCGTCAGGTCACCGCTGAGCAGTTCCCAACTTTGGCCTTCATTGGTGCTCAAATGCACGTGGTTGGAGAAGGTGTAAAGCTTTTGGGGATTGTGTTTGCTGAAAATAATGGGGAAATTCCATTGGAAACGGTATTTCATGCCTTCCGCCCCATAACCCATAGGGTTATCCGGCCAAACATTGATGCCTCTCGTCGTCTTGTTCTTATGGTTGACACGGGTCAGGAATCCGCCATAGCTACCACCATACACAATGTCGTCGTTCGTAGGATCAACAGCGATATGGGCCGATTCCCCGCCAGCGGTTTCTTCCCAATCGTCCTCTCCAATCGAATTGTCATCACTTCGATAATTGATCCGCAAAGTGGAGTTGTCCTGTTGTGCCACATAGATGCGGTAGGGGAAAGCATTGTCCGTGACCACTCTATAAAACTGGGCCGTGGGCTGGTTGTAATAGGTGCTCCATGTTTCGCCGCCATCATAGCTGATCTGGGCTCCTCCATCGTCACCAATGATCATGCGTTGGGAATTTTCCGGGGCAATCCAAAGATCGTGGTGGTCGCCATGTGGTGCATTGAACGACTCAAAGGTCTTTCCACCATCCGTGCTCCTGTGGTAACTCACATTAAGCACATAGACCTTGTCCACATCCTCTGCATCGGCATACACCCGGGTATAGTACCATGCCCTCTGGCGTAAACTACGATCACTATTGACCAATGTCCATTTTTTTCCGCCATCGTCCGAGCGATAGAGTCCCCCTTTTTCCTTGTTCTCCACTATGGCCCATACCCTATCACTGTTCTTAGGGGAAACGGATACGCCGATGATGCCCAAGGTGTCTTTGGGGAAGCCTTCGTTTTTGGAAATTTCGGTCCAGGTTTCGCCACTATCGGTACTTTTCCAAAGGGCAGAACCCTCACCTCCACTGCTCAGACTGTATGGGGTGCGCTGTACCCTCCATGTGGACGCATAAAGAATCCGTGGGTTGTTGGGGTCGAAGGTCAAATCCACGGCACCGGCTTGGTCGTTCACAAAAAGGACCTTTTTCCAAGATGCCCCCCCATCTGTACTTTTATAAATCCCCCTGTCCTTGGCCGGTTTGTAGATATCGCCCATGACCGCAGCATATACGATATTATGATCTGTGGGATGAACCCGCAATCTTGGGATGTGTCTTGTGTTTTCAAGTCCAACGGACTTCCAGGTCTTTCCGGCATCTTCTGTTTTCCAGACTCCATAACCGGAAGAGACATTCCCACGGACCGTTTTTTCGCCGCCACCCACGTAGATCACATTGGGGTCGCTCTTGGCCACTTCAACAGCACCGATACTTCCCCCGAAGTAACCATCGGAAATGTTTTCCCAAGTGCGGCCCCCATCGGTGGTTTTCCAAACGCCGCCGCCAGTTGCCCCAAAATAGAACAGGTTAGGTTCTCCTGGCACTCCGGTCACCGCAGCCGAACGACCGCCCCGAAACGGGCCTATCAATCGGTACTCCAAGCTGGAATAGAGTTCTTCAGGATATTCAGGTCCGGTCTGGTTGTTCTTTTTTCTTTGGGAATGGGTCGGGCTGGTAAAAAGGACCACGGCAAGCATCAGCATACCGATTTTGGAAAAGCAAGTCTTCATGATTAAAGTGTTGAGTTAGTCTGGCTTAAATGTAATAAAAAAGGTATAAAAAAAGTTTTCCAATATTTCGTACTTTAACCCTCCAGATAAAAAACCTTAGTACTATGCAAAATTTGTTCAGGCTCGCCTTGCTATCCATCCTACTTGTGGCCTGTAAAAACCAATCGAAACAAACAGAGGAAACAACAACCGCCCCACCTGAAGAGAAGAAAGCCGAATGGGTCCACCTTTTTGATGGTACCAGTCTGGAAGGTTGGAGGGGGTACAATATGGATTCCCTGCCCCCCGGATGGACGATCAAGGACAGCATATTGACCTTTGATACCGAATTGGGCCTTGAACAGGATTATAAAGGTGGAAAGGACATTATCTATGGTGCCGAGGAGTTCGACAATTTTGAGCTCTATCTGGAGTGGAAAATCCCGGAAGGGGCCAACAGCGGCATTTTTTATCACGTGAAAGAAGGTTATGACGGCCCACCCGTAGTGGCCCCGGAATATCAGATCATAGATGATGAAAATTATGCGAACATCCACGATTTGACCGGATACAACTCGCAATTTGGTGCCGAGCACCCCGAACTGCTCCAAGATTGGCAGAAGACAGGGGCCGATTATGCCATGCATGTGGCGGACGATTCACAAAAACAATTGAACCCGGTCGGGGAATGGAACTCTTCCAAAATCGTATTTACCCCCGAAAAGGTGGAGCACTGGCTCAACGGCAAAAAACTCTTGGAATTTGTGCCCTGGTCCGAGGAATGGAACGCCAAGAAGGCCTCCGGGAAATGGGACAATGCTCCCGATTACGGAAAATTCAAGACAGGCTATATTGCCTTGCAGGACCATTCCAGTCCCATCTGGTTCCGAAACATAAAGATCAAGAAATTATAACCTCCAATACCAAACCATGAACAAACGAGAATTCATCAAAAAAAGCAGTGTGGGAGCCCTAGGGATCATGTTGGCGCCTTCTATTTTAAAAGCAGGTTTTCCAAAGGAAAAGTTACGAACGGCCCACATTGGGGTGGGCAATATGGGGATGGAGGACCTCAAGGCCATTTCATCGCATGCCGCGGTTGAGGTGGTGGCCCTCTGCGATGTGGATGCCATACATCTTTCCGCAGCACACAAAATGCACCCTGGAGCACGGGTGTTTTTTGACTACAGGGCCATGTTGGAGGAAATGGGCGACGAAATCGATGCCGTGATAGTTTCCACACCCGACCATACCCATGCGCCAGCTTCGTTGATGGCAATGAAGATGGACAAACCCGTGTACTGCCAAAAACCATTGACCCACTATGTTTCCGAGTCAAGGGAAATGAAAAAAATGGCGGCCGAAAAAGGATTGGTCACCCAAATGGGGATTCAGGTACACTCCTTCTACGATTATAAACTGGCCACCTTACTGATCCAATCAGGAATCATTGGCAAGGTGCACACCGTACATGCCTGGTCGCCCAAAAACTGGGGATACGATGGACCGCTTCCCGAAGGCAAGGATCCTGTTCCAGATCAATTGGATTGGAACCTTTGGTTGGGCACTTCCAAGGAAAGACCTTATAAAGATGGGATGTACCATCCGGGCAATTGGAGAAAATTGATGGATTACGGTTGTGGCACCTTGGGCGATATGGGGGTCCATATTTTTGATACCCCTTACAATGCCCTGCAATTGGATGTTCCCCGAACCATCATGACGGAGTGTAGGCCTACCAATGGTTTCGGTTTTCCTGAAAAAAACACGGTCACCTATGAATTTCCCGGCACCAAATACACCGGAAAATCCCTGAAATGGATTTGGTACGATGGTCCCGGCGCGCCTGAAATGCACGAAGACCTTTTGTTGCCCGGAATGGAAATGAAAAAGGACAAGAAATCGGATGATAAGAGCGTAAAAGACAAAATCTCACTGGATGCAGGCGTGGCCGCCGAAAATGAGCTTCCGGAACAGGGCGCCATGTTCGTTGGGGAGAAGGGTCGGTTGTTGTTGCCCCACTTCATGCAATTGCCCAGAAAGATCGTGAAGGGCAAGTATGTGGACATTTCCAAGGAGATTGCCAAGGTATCGGCGGCCAACAATATGGGCGAGCCCATCCGCAATTATGAGACCGAAGGGCCAAAACATTACCACCAGTTTGTGGACGCCTGTTTGGGCAAAGGGGAAACCACTGCCCCGTTCGATTATGCAGCGCGGTTGACCGAGACCATTCTTTTGGGCACCATTGCCGGACGTTTCCCTGGGGAGACCCTGCATTGGGATGCAGAAACCGCCCAATTCAAGGAGGAAAAGGCCAACAAATACTTGGCTGGGGATTATCGCAATTTTTAGTTGGATTCTAAAAAAATATCGACATGAAAAAAGTGTTGTGCCTGCTCTTTGTTCTGCCCTTGTTTTGCGTTGCGCAGACTACGGACGAACAGGAGGATAAGGACGCCATTGCGGAAGTACTTTCCGTGCAGCAATCGGCTTGGAACAATTACGACATTGAACGGTTCATGGAGACCTATTGGAAATCCGATGAACTTACTTTTTATGGAAGTTCCGGCGTGGTGAAGGGCTGGCAGAACACTTTGGACCGATACAAGAAAAGCTATCCGTCCAAGGACCATTTTGGCCATTTGGAATTCGTCACTAACGACATTTCCAAAATCAATGACGGTGCCTATACGGTGATGGGCGAATACCATTTGACCAGACCCGTGGGCAATTTACATGGTATTTTTATGTTGGTGCTCAAAAAAGTGGATGGGGACTGGAAGATCATAGCCGATACTTCGTGCAAGGTGGAGTAAGGATAAAATGAATATCTGTCCTCATTTCATCTTGTAACAAATTACTTCCATTTCACACTAATCTAATGGAAGTATTCCTCTTTTTTAATACATTGAAGGACAAATAAACTAAAAACACGACCATGGATATTTTTGGAAAGATCAAGGAAAAACTCAGTAACGAGTTTATCGACATTGTCGAGTGGCTCGACTATACCGATGACACCATTGCGCATCGCTTTGAGCGTTATCAAAATGAAATCAAGAACGGGGCAAAACTGATTGTCCGTGAAGGCCAGACCGCCGTTTTCATCAACGAAGGGCAATTGGCCGATGTATTCGGGCCCGGCACCTACGACCTCACCACCCAAAACCTACCTATTTTGGCTACGTTGAAAGGGTGGAAATATGGTTTTAACTCCCCTTTTAAAGCGGAGGTTTACTTTGTAAACACCCATCTGTTCACCGACGAAAAATGGGGCACCAAAAGTCCCATCACCTTGAGTGACGACCGTTTTGGCCTTGTGGAGATCAGGGCATTTGGCACCTACGCCTTTAAGGTGTCCGATGCCGGGAAGTTCATCAAGGATATTGTGGGCACGGACAGCAACTTCACCAATTTCGAAATCAACGAGCACCTGAAGAGCCTGATCGCTACCCGCTTTACCAATACGGTGGGCAAGGCCAATCTTCCTATCGAACTGTATGCAGCGAACACCACTGAACTTTCCGATACCTGTCGCGAGGTGATGGCCCCGGAATTTCAGTCGGTGGGCATTTCCTTGGAGAAATTCTATATCGAGAACGTCTCCATGCCCGAAGAGCTCAAGAAAGAGATTTTCGAGTATAGCCGCATCGACAAACTGGACTTGGACAAATTGGCCAAGTTCAAGGCTGCCAAGGCCATCGAGGCCGCTGCCCAAAACGAAGGCGGAACCGCTGGTGCCGGAATGGGCATGGGTATGGGCTTTGTTCTAGCCCAACAAATGGGCAACCTAATGGGCGGTGGCACCCAAGCTGCACCCCAAGCCACAGGGCAGCCCACGGGTGGGGCCGTTCCACCACCAATGCCGGCACAGACTCTATATTATTATGCATCAAATGGGGTACAGCATGGTCCCGTAACCTTTGAGCAATTGCAATCTCTTTTTGCATCGCGCACCGTTAACCGTGACAGTTTGGTATGGAAACAGGGCATGGCCGCTTGGACCGCCTTGAAGGATGTGGAGGAACTGAAATCGTTCTTGGGAGGCAATACCCCACCGCCATTGCCAGGACAATAATTTTTACCTGTCACTCTGGGGAATGTGAAGTATCTCACTTCTATCGTAAACAACAGATTCTTCGCTTTGCCCAGAATGACACCAGCAAGCAATCCTTGAAAGGGACCCATCATTTCACCAGAATGACAAAAGGCCATTGGAAGAACCCGTAAAAAAATCAGAACTCAAAAAAGCCTGTGCCAATTGTGGTGCCGAGCTCAAATACAAACCCGGCACTACCCATATCAGTTGTGAGTACTGTGGTCATGAAGAGGCCATTTCGGTCAACGAAAATGGCTTTGAAGAGCTTGAACTATACCCCTATCTGCAGGAAATGGGGTCGCAACGGCATAGTGAGGAAATCTCCATGCTGCATTGCAAAAATTGCGGTGCCGACCAACATGTGGAGGAAAACTATAAATCGCTCCATTGTGTGTATTGTGGCCAACCTTTGGTGGTGGAGGATGCCTATACGGAAAATTGGATCTTGCCCGGGGCCGTCCTACCGTTTCAAATCGATAAAAACCAGTCGTTCCGCATTTTCAGGAACTGGGTGAAACGGTTGTGGTTTGCCCCCAACAATCTAAAAAAAGCGGCCCTCGACCCTCAATTCACCAAAGGGCTGTACCTTCCCTATTGGACCTTTGATGCGCAGCTTTATGCCTCTTACACGGGTCAACGGGGGGAATATTATTATGAAACCCGAAGGGTGCGCAATGCCAATGGCAAAATGGTGACCCAACAAGTGCGCAAAACGCGATGGTACCCGGCATCGGGGCAGGTTTCGGGTTTTGTGGACGATACCTTGATCAAAGCTTCCCAGCAAAAATCGGGAAGGATTCCAAGAAAGATCGCCTATTGGGATCTGAAGAAACTCCAACCGTTCAACAGTGGTTTTCTATCTGGTTTTGTGACTGAAAAATATACCATTTCTTTGGATGAAGGCCACCTGCACTCCAAGGAAGTCGCCCGTGACATTGCTAACCGATGGTGCATGCAGGACATTGGCGGTGACACCCAAAGGGTGACCTCCATGGACATGAAACTGACGGAGGAAACTTTCAAACACATTCTTTTGCCCGTTTATGTGAGTGCTTATCGGTACAACGGCAAGGAATACAATTTTTTCATCAACGGGGAAAACGGGAACATTTCAGGTACGCGCCCTTATAGCTTCTGGAAGATTTTCTTCGCTGTGCTTCTTGGTTTGATAGTGATCGGGGTTATTGTTTTACTGGCTAAAAAATAGACCTAGGTCAGTTCGAGTGATTTCAGAAGGAAATCGTATCGAGAACCTCACACATCTCGATACAAAATCGCCATGCGATTCCACTCGATGTGACAAATTGTTGAATTTCTAATCCTCAAACACCAAACACACCGGATTGGGCAATGCGGTCTCGTTCAAATAAGTGAGAGTCCCCTTTTCCCTATCCCTTTTGAACACTGTAATATTGCTTGACCTTTGATTGGCCACCAATAAAAATCCCCCGGTGGGATCCATGGAAAAATTACGGGGCCAATCGCCGTGGACGGATTCCCTTCCCACCAAACTCAAAGTCTCTTTTTCTGCATCCACCGAAAAAATCACAATGGTATTTTCTCCCCTATTGGAGCCATACAGGAATTTCCCGTCCGGAGATAAATGAAGATCCGCACAAGCATTTTCGCCTTGGTAACCCTCATCCAAAGTTGGAATCACTTGAACCTCTTGATACTGATCCTCCGCATCTTTTTCAAAAACGGAAATGGTGCTGTTCAGTTCATTGATGACATACAGCATCTTTCCGCCTTCACCAAAGGTGAAATGCCGTGGGCCTGCGCCTTCAACAAAGGGTAACGATGGCTGGGAAGCTGGTACGAATTCGCCATTTTTCGCTTCGTATCTTTTAACGGCATCCAATCCCAAATCCGTCACCATCAATCCATCAGCAGTGAATTGGGCCATATGGGCATGGGCGGTTTTGGTGGTATCCAATACTTTGTGGTCGATGATTTGTGGGTCATCTCCCAAAGAACCATCAGCATTTAATTTAAAAAGGGCCACATTGCCCCCGGTATAATTGGCCACGGCCAAATGTCCGTCCCCCGAAAGCGAAACATGACAGGGATGTGCTCCTTGGGTCCCACTACTGTTCTGGATTTCCAACATCCCATCCTTTAGGGCAAAAGCGGTAACGCCACCTCCCAAACTGTCAAAATCGGCCGTTTCCTGAACGGCATAGAGGTTTTTATGGTCTTTGGACAAGGCCAAATAGGAGGGGCTGGTCAATTTGGCCGCCAATTGCTTATTGGCCAATTCGCCCGTTCCGGAATCGAAGGTATAGGTATAGATGCCCTCACTATCGCCATCGGTATAGGTTCCAACAAACAGGGTGTACATTTTTTCTTCAGGTTTTTCGGCACAGGCCATGATTAATGTTGCGAATAGTAGCACAGGTACAAAGCTCTTCATTTATAAAGTCGGTTTATTTTCTAAAGTAATCAAAGTAACCCAATGCGTTCAACTTTTTATCTTTAATGTGTGAAAAATGACATTGTAATCCTGGTGCTTTGCAGTTTGGGGATCGCCCAAGGTATTTTTCTATGCTTTTATTTGTTGACCCTTAAAAAGGGAAATCGCCTGGCACACCGATTCTTGGTGTTGGTGATACTGGGATTGATCCTTCGCATCGGCAAATCCATCCTGAATGTGCATATGGATCTTGAGGCGTGGCAGCGCAACCTGGGCATTGCCGGAATCCTATTGGTGGGACCCAGCTTGTGGCTCTATGGCGAAACGCTGTTCAAAAAACGTAAGGAACTGAATTGGACCTCCTACCTCCATTTTTTGCCTTACCTGTTGTTCACTTTGCTTTCTTGGGCCATTCCAAATCGTGGGGATGCCCTGTCCTATTTCATTTATGATGGTGTTTTTGTCCATCTCTTGGTGTACTTGGGTCTGGCCATAAGGTTGTTGGCCAAGAACTCGCAAAGTGTCCAACCCAAGATCCATCAATGGTACCGCAACTTGGTCATTGGTGTGGGATTGATTTGGGCCTTCTATATCGGAAACATCGCCGGGTTGATTCCTTTTTACATTGGCGGGGCCCTGTTTTTCACCCTTTTGGTCTATATGTTCTCCTTTCTTTTGCTGCGCAACCATACTTTTTCGCTTGAAAAATATCCAGCCTCCCACATCGACACTTCCTTGTCCAAAAACCTGTTGGATTCCATTGTCTCACTTTTTGAAACAGAAGAAATCTACCTGAACCCAAAATTGTCCCTGGGCGATGTTGCCCGATCCCTGGAAACATCTCCCCGGATCCTTTCACAAGTGGTGAATGAGGGCAAGGGGATGAATTTTTCCGAATTCGTGAATTCTTATCGTATAGAAAAGGCCAAAAAACTCTTGGTCTCGTCCGTTGGAAAAGAGGAAAAAATCGTGTCCATAGCATACGATTCGGGTTTTGGGAATGTGACCTCTTTTAATCTGGCCTTCAAGTCCTTCACCAACCTGACCCCCTCGCAGTACAAGAAACAGTACCGCCTCTCTTAATTGAAAATCGTTTTAAAGATCATGATTTTTAAAGCCAGACCGTTCCATTTGAAGGTCATTTGGGATAAAATTGATCCTATGCGCTCTTATTTATTTTTGATGGTCCTGGTTTTGATCGGTTGTAAGAACCCAGACCGGACCCATCTTTCACAAAATCCCATTCTGCCCAAAAAAGAAATCGTTTTTGAGGGACTGAACCGTCCTTGGAGCATTGCTTTCCTAAATGACAATGAAGCCTTGGTCACCGAAAAGAATGGGGATATGGTAAAAATCGACCTTCAGAAACAAACCAAGAAAATCATCAAAGGGTTTCCTGAAGACTTAACGGACAGTATCGGTGCTGTGCATGTGGGGGACAACTCCGGCATTTTTGAAGTTCTGCTCCACCCCAATTTTAAGGAAAACCAAAAAATTTATTTTTCCTACGCCGCCAAAAAGAAAGGGGTGGGCAAGACCACAAAATTTGTCCAGGCCCAACTGGAAAACGATTCGTTGACCCATCTAAAGACCATTTTGGTAGCAGAGCCCTTTGCCTACATCAATTACCATTACGGAGGTGGAATGGCCATAGGTCCGGACCAAAAACTGTACCTCACCGTTGGCGAGCGACTTTTTTGGGAGCACGATGAACCGGCTTTGCCCATTGCACAGGACCCAACGGACCCGAGGGGAAAAATCCATCGTTTTAATCTGGACGGAACCATCCCGGAAGATAATCCTCAATTTGGTGAAGATGCAGTTCCGAGCATTTTTGCGATGGGCATCAGAAACACCCAAGGCCTTGCGCTCCAACCTGAAACGGGCAATCTCTGGTTCACGGAACACGGCACCATCCAAGGGGATGAAATCAATATCCTAAAGGCAGGTGCCAATTATGGTTGGCCCAACAGTACAACGGGACGTTTGCGGAGCGAGGATTACAAACCTCCTAGATTGCATGGTGTGGAATTTACCCCACCCGCATGGTTTTGGCACCACACCGTGGCCCCGACCGGACTTTGCTTTTACACAGGTGATGAATTTCCCCAATGGAAAAACAATCTTTTGGTCCCGGGTCTCTCCAGAGGCAGCCTGTGGCGGTTTCACCTTGAGGGCGACACCCTGAAAAGTGCCGAAGAACTATTTCTGGACGATAGGATCCGCTCCAGAAAAGTGGCACAAAGCCCCAGCGGAAAATTATACTTGCTCACCGATGAGGAAAATGGAAAGATCATTCGGATTGTTCCCGAAAAAACCCAAAAAAAATTGAAAGAGGGGAAAAGTCCGGAAAGGATTACTTCTCAGCTATCCCTGATCCCGATTGGAGGTTGACATCGATTTCCTTCTTTAAAAAGTAGCCCGTGACAATAGTGGAAAGCACGTCGGCTATGCAGAATGAGAGCCATACGCCTATTTCACCCATAAAATGGGGCAGTACCAAGATCAATGGGATAAAGAAGAAGCCTTGACGGGTCAAGGTCAGCAATAGGGCCGGAATGGCCTTGCCAATGGCCTGAAAATAAGCGGCCCCGATCAACTGTATGGCAATGATGGGCGTAGCGGCAAATACCAATCGCATGGCCATCGGTGTATGCTGCAACACAAAATTATTGGTGGCGATTTCTTCTGCGGACAGTTCGGGACGATTGCTCAAAAACAAAGAAGCAATTTCCGACGGGAAAACCATCAGTACCACAAAGACGAGGGTCGCCACCAAGGCCGCATATTTGATGGCCGTGTAGATGGATTCCTTTACCCGATCGTACTTCATCGCACCGTAATTGTAGCCCGCAATGGGCAAGAAACCTTGGGTGACCCCGAAAACAGGGAACAGGGCGAACATCAACATCCTTCCGATAATGGCATAGACCGCCACCATGGCCTCCCCGCCCAGATTGAACAATATATTGTTCATCAGGAGATAGGTGATGCTGGTCACCGCTTGTCGGGCCAAGGTCACAAAGCCCAACGAACCAATTTCCCGAAGGATGGGGCGATCTAATCCAAAATGGGAGAGGTCTATCTTTAATTCTGAGTTTTTTGATAGGAAAAAATAAAGGACGTAAAAGAAACACAGCAGGTACCCTACCGTGGTGGCCCATGCCGCCCCTTCCATGCCCCAGTCAAAAACGTAAATGAACACGTAGTCCATCAACAGGTTGCCAACCGAGGGAATGATCATGGCGATCATCGCAAATTTGGGTTTCCCCTCGGCACGGATCACCGTGTTCCCCATCATACAAAGGGCCAAGAACGGAACCCCATACAAAATGATGGTGTAATAAATTTTTGCCGGCTCGAATATGGAACCTTTGCCCCCAAAAGCAGGGATGAGGGTGTCCACATAGTACAGCCCAAGGGCCACCATGGTGATGGTCACCAACAGGGTCAAGGTAATCTGGTTCCCGAAGGTTTTGAGGGCCTTTTCCCGATTATTGGCACCCAGGGCCCGGGAAATGATACTGGAACCACCGATACCGATGGCCATCCCCAAGGCGGCAATAAAAAAGGACACGGGCAACACCACGTTGATGGCGGCAATGGCAATGGAACCTATCCAATTCCCCACAAAAATGGAATCGACCAGCACGTTCAGGGACATCACCAAGATCCCGATGGATGCGGGTACGGCCTGTTTGATCACTAATTTTCCAATGGGTTCCTGCCCGAGTTCGTCAGAGGTTACTTTGGCCATGCCAGGGGTATTCTTCGGATTTTATATTGAATGAGCGGTAAATCTGTCCCAAAGCTACAACGCATTCACCAAATTACCCTTGTTCTCTTTCAGTTTTTCGGCAATACTGTCCCAAAGCTCTATTCTACACTGAAGTGCCTGCTTGCTGTATGCCAAAACATCATTCCATTTTTGGCCATCGGAACCGCAGAGGGCCTTGATCATCCGCAGGGCCAAGGGTCCGTGTTCGTCACCGTCCAGCTCAATATGCCGCTTGAGGTAGTATTCCAATTTTTTGTAATTGCCCGGACCGTTTTCCCCGGATTGCTCTATGATCCCCAAGAACATATCAGGGATCACGTCTTCCCTCCCAAAGGTGAAGGCAGCTGCAATGATATGGGGTTGTTGGGTGTTGATGACCTTGAACGTAAACTGAAGGAAGTTTTTTTCTGCCTGATCCAGTTCGGTTGCTTCAATTTGGTTTGAAATATCTTTTAGATCGGTAAAGGAAGAAAGGATCGCACAGACTTTTTGGGTGTCCGCATGCACTTCTTGCATCGCATCCAAATACATTTCGAAATGGCTTTTGGGCTCTCCCTTTTCATTGAAATCGGTCTCTTCTTCCAACACGATCTCATTGATGAAACGTGCCACAGCGGTATCGCTCGCCGGATGCCAGGGCAAGCCGACACTTGTAAGGTTTTGTTGGAGGGCCTTTAAGAGCGACATAAAATCCCAAACCGCGTACACGTGGCTCTCCATGAAGGTCTTGATGTCCTCCACCGATTCCAGTTGGGCATAAAGTGGGTGCTTTTTGAGTCGTTCGCGCAGGGGTTGGAGCTCTTGCTCCAAATGTTCAATTTTCATAGCAATTTTTTTGTTCTCTTCTTTTTTACGGCATCTATCGGATGTGGGTTTCGGGCAAGGCATTTTTTCCAGCCCATGTATTGATCCATTTTGCCATCAATCCGGCCCAATCGTCCCGATCGTTCAAACAAGGGATGTGGATGTAGTCCCCTCCCCCAGCTTCTTGGAACTGGTGCTTGCCTTCCATCGCAATTTCCTCCAGCGTTTCCAAACAATCACTGACAAAGGCAGGGGTAATGACGGCCAGTTTTTTGACCCCTTCTTTGGGCAACCGTTCAAACTCCTTATCGGTAAAGGGCTGCAGCCAAGGATCGCTGCCCAGTCTGGACTGGAAAGAAGTACTTACCTTGTCTTCGGGTAGACCCAATTCTTTTTTCACCAATTCGGTGGTGTCGTAACATTGGTGCCGGTAACAGGTATGGTGGGCCACGGAATTGGTCTTACAGCACTGTCCGTTCAACTGGCAATGGAACTTGGTGGGATCGGATTTTTTGATGTGCCGCTCCGGGATCCCATGATAGGAAAAGAGGATATGGTCATAATCAAACCCTTTCAACCCTTCAGCGATACTTTGCGAAAGGATCTTGATGTATTCGGGATTACTGTAAAAGGCGGGCAACGTGGTGAGCTGCATTTCCGGAAAATCCCTTTGCTGCACTTCAAACGCCTTTACCACAACGGTTTCGTAAGATGACATGGCATAATGTGGGTAGAGGGGCACCAAAAACACCTCGTCGACCCCTTTTTGCTTCAATTCCTGCAATGCCTTTTTAATGGACATGGAGCCATAACGCATCCCCAGGGCTACGGGCAACTGGATCTGCTTTTGCACCTTTTCGGCAAATCTTTGGGAAATCACGATCAAGGGGGAACCTTCTTCCCACCAAATCTTGGAATAGGCTTCCGCCGATTTTTTAGGACGTGTATTCAAGATGATCCCGCGGACGATGATGTTCCTCAAAACGGGATTCACATCGATGACGCGCTCGTCCATCAAAAATTCATCCAGATACGGTTTTACGTCCTTGGCGGTAGGACTGTCGGGGGATCCCAAGTTGACCAATAAAACTCCTTTTTGCACGATGATATGGTTTAAGCAGCAAAAATACAACACGGTTCCGACTTTGACCTCGGACCCCTCAAAAGAGTTTCTGATGATGGGATAATTAATCTCGATTTTGTTCAAGCCCTTGTCTGTGGACATTTCTCCTTATTTTTGTGGATATGGAGTCTTTTTTTGACAACGCTTCCAAGGAGTCGCTCATCTATTTGGGGATCACCATAGTGGTTTTGGTCCTTCTGTATTGGGGCGCTTCGGTTGTACTCAAAAGATTGGGCAAGAGTCCCAAATATTTGCTCCCTTCGGGATCCTTCCAAAAACTGGCCGTGCCCTTATTGCTGATTTTCCTTTCCGTGTTCCTCAGGATAAAGGCCCTTCGAGATCTTTTGAACGTGGAAGGTGAGGGGTTTTGGTTTCGAAAAGCAAGTACCCTGCTGTTCATCTTTGCGATGAGTTGGGTAATGATCGCCCTCTTGAAAATCGTTAAACAAATTGTCATTCGGAACTATGATGTGGGGGTGGCCGACAATCTGAAAGCACGGAAGGTCTATACCCAATTCACCATTTTGGAGCGGATCTTCATTTTTATCATCCTCCTCTTGGCCATTGGTTTTGCCTTGATGAGCTTTGAAGGGATACGGGAGTTGGGGATCAGTATCTTTGCATCGGCCGGGGTGGCCGGGATCATCATTGGTTTTTCGGCCCAAAAATTCATCGGCACCATTTTGGCCGGCATCCAGATAGCCATTGCACAGCCCATCAAACTGGACGATGTGGTGATCGTGGAAGGGGAATGGGGCCGAATCGAGGAAATCACCCTGACCTATGTGGTCGTTGCCATTTGGGACAAGCGGCGGCTGATCGTGCCCACACCCTATTTTATCGATACGCCTTTCCAGAATTGGACCAAGACCTCTGCCGACATTTTGGGCACCGTGTTCCTCTATGTGGATTATGATGTCCCTTTTGACAAACTTCGCGAAGAACTGACCCGCATACTGGAAAACACCGATCTTTGGGATGGAAAGGTAAACGTTTTGCAGGTGACGGACAGCAAGCCCAGCTCTGTGGAGGTCCGTGCCCTGATGAGTGCCAAGGACTCGCCCACGGCATGGGACCTTAGGGTGCACGTTCGAGAAAAATTAATCGTGTATTTGCAGGAAAATTACCCTGAGAGCATCGCCCGGACAAGGGTAATGATACAACAAAATGAAAAAGATGAAATCGACTCCTAAAATTGTTATGCTACTTCTGCTTTTGGGGGGCTTTGGACATGCCCAACAAATCACTTGTTCCCCAAAGGACAAAACGCTTTTTGGGTCGAAAATGGCTGCTTTGGAGAAGACCCAAGCCAGCAGTTTGGGCGATACCATCATGGTCGTTGGAAAATCTTTTTTGGGTGTCCCCTATGTGGAAAAAACACTGGAGATTGGCGACACCGAAACCTTGGTGGTGAATTTCAGCGGCTTGGATTGCACCACTTTTGTGGAAAATGTGATGGCTTTCAGCCTGATGCTGAGAAAGCAGGAAACGGATTTCGATGCTTTTGTCAAAAACCTTGAAACCATTCGGTATAGAAACGGGGATATGAATGGTTATCCTTCACGCTTACATTACTTTACGGAGTGGATTCGAAACAATCAGAAGAAGGGTTTAGTGGAAGATGTCACAGCAGAAATTGGCGGTGTGGAACTGGAAAAGTCCATCGATTTTATGGGAACGCACCGCGACCTATACCCCTTTTTGGCCAGTGACGAGAACTTTCAGGCCATGCAACAGGTGGAACAGGATTTGGCGCATGAAACATTGTGCTATCTGCCCAAAGAAGACATCCAAAGCAAGGAACATCTCATCCAATCGGGGGATATCATTGCCTTAGCCACTTCCATCAAAGGATTGGATGTGACCCATACCGGTATTGCCATCCACCAGCCCGATGGGCGGTTACATCTACTGCATGCCTCCAGTAAAAATGGAGAAGTGGAAATCAGTGAACTGCCTTTGGCAGATTACCTCAAGAACATCAAAAGCAATATTGGGATCATCGTGGCAAGGCCTACCTTACTTTCGCTTTAAACACCATTCAATGGCGCCCAAAAGGTGCTGGCGAAATTCAGGTTCATCATAGGCTGCTTCGGGGTGCCCCAAACCGGTGTAAAAGACCCTGCCCCCATCGTATTCGTGATACCAGGCAATGGGATGGTTATCCCCATTGGTGCCACCTTTATAACTGGATTCATCCAATTTTAACAGTACATGCACATCGGGATTCAGGTCCTTGAAGTTGTACCATTCATCAAAATGCATCCAAACATTGGATAAATGGACCGTGGATGGGTGGGTGTTGTCCAACACATCAATTTTGGCCTTTTGTTGTTCGGGGTGGCTCACAAAATAACCCCCAACCAATTTTCCATACCAAGGCCAATCGTATTCGGTATCTGACGCGCCATGCACCCCTAGGTAACTCCCCCCATTCCTGATGTAGGATTCAAAGGCCTTTTGTTGGGCCTCGTTCAGCACATCCATAGTGGTGTTCAAGAAAACGATCAGCTTGTAATTTTTCAGGTTCTGCGGAGTAAAATCGTCGCTGCTTTCGGTTTGCAGGGCAATAAAACCATTTTTTCGGCCCAGTTCCCGAAAGGTCTGTACTCCTTTTTCAATGGATTGATGCCGATAGCCCGCCGTTTTGGTGAAGACCAGCACCAATTCTGGCATTTTGGTTTCTTTGGTTTTTTCGGAGGGGTCATCTTGGGCCGATACTTGGGTCATCAGTGCAATGCCCAACAAGGCAAATAGGATTTGTTTCATGATACTTTTTTACACGTTTGAAGTTACATATTTTTTGGGTGTGGTGCCGAACTTCTTTTTGAACGAGGCAATAAAATGGCTTGCCGTACTGTAACCAACCTTGAGTCCCACATCATTTACATTGTGCTTGCCGGATTCCAACATTTTTCGGGCATACTCCATTTTGTAATCGAACAAAAAGCCGTAAACGGAATCGCCATAGATCTGTTTGAACCCTTCCTTCAATTTTTTTAAGCCCAATCCCACTTCTTCGGATAGCTCGGCCAAGGTAGGCGGTTCGGCCATTCGTGAAATGATGATTTCCTTCGCCATTTTGATGCGCCGCACATTGTCCTCATCCGCCAAATAAGGGCATTGCTCCAGATCGGCATCCTCGGTTTTGTTGAAATAGAGGGAAATCAACTCGAACACCTTGCCCTTCAGATACAACTTTTTGATGGACGGGTGCAGGTTGTAGTTCATCAACTGGCTCAATACTACGGCAATGGCCGGTGACACCATTTCCTGCGAATAGTATTTCTTTTCCTTGTTGTCCTCGCTCAAAAAGGGAATGTAGTCCGCTTCACTGGAAAACAGCGAATGGAACTTCCGAATCGTCATCACCACCGACAACAACCAGGAATTGGGCGAAACCACCAGATCCAACGGAAGGTCTTTTTGGGTGTTGTACAGCAGGAGAGAGTTTTCCTCGTTCACTTCCAAAAAATAGTTTCCTTCATTGAAATTGAACCTGGAGCGGCCCTTCAAACAAAAATGGAACTGGATGTAGGAACTGTCAATATCCCTTGCAATGATTTTTGGTTCTTTGGTATCGTTCTGGATTTTAAGGATAAAAATCCCATCTTCCACCAAAATTTCATCATAGGAACCTTCAGCGATATTTTTCATATGGATTCTTTGAGTCGATTTTACAAATCATTAATTTAGAATCGCTCTAAATTAAATTGTTATTCATCAAATTTACCAATAAAATCAATGCATCAGCAGATTTTATGCAAAATTTAAACCTTGGATATCGCCACAATCCCGATAGAGTTCCGCTAGCGTTATTTTATACGAATGAACACTGTTAATTTTGTGCTGCGATTATATCCTTTATGAGGAACTACCATATTTCAAAACATAATTCTTTCTACGCCGTCGGGTTGAGTTACAAGAAGGCAGATGCAGAGGTGAGAGGAAAGTTCAGTCTGGATGTTCCTGCCATTGACCAAATATTGGTGAAGGCGAAAGAATTGGGAGTGGATGGCCTTCTGGCGATATCCACCTGCAACCGAACCGAACTGTACGGTTTTGCCCAACACCCCTACCAACTCATCAAACTGCTTTGCGACCAAACCCAAGGCACCGTCGAAGAATTCCAGGAAGTGGCCTACGTGTACAAGAACCATGATGCCATTTCGCACATGTTCAAAGTGGGTACGGGTCTGGACAGCCAGATTTTGGGCGATTTTGAAATTATCAGCCAAATCAAGCAAGGTTTTTATAGGGCTCGGAAATATGATATGGCCAACCCATTTTTGGAGCGCCTGTGCAATGCGGTGATCCAAGCCAGCAAGCGCATCAAAAATGAGACCGAGCTCTCTTCCGGTGCCACATCGGTAGCCTTTGCATCGGTAAAATATATCTTGGACAACGTTCCCAACATTTCCGAAAAGAACATTCTTTTGTTCGGAACAGGGAAAATCGGAAGGAACACTTGTGAAAACCTGATCAAGCATTCCAATAACTCCCACATTACCTTGATCAACAGGACCCGGGAGAAAGCGGAGGACATTGCGGGAAAGTTCCATCTGACGGTCAAGGATTATGGCGATCTCCAGACCGAAATCCGCAAAGCGGATATTTTGGTCGTAGCCACCGGGGCCCAATTGCCCACCGTGTCCAAAGCCTTGATCCATCCCAAAAAACCGTTGTTGGTCTTGGACCTTTCGGTTCCCAAGAACGTTTCGGACGATGTACTGGAACTGGAGAATGTTTCTTTAGTGCACCTGGACCAACTCTCACAGATCACAGACGATACGCTGGCCAAACGAAAAGAATATGTCCCCAAGGCCGAGGCTATCATAGAACAGGTGAAAAAGGATTTCCTCAAGTGGCTGGAAACACGAAAGTTTGCCCCGGTCATCAACGCTTTGAAGGAAAAACTTAGGACCATGAAGGCCGAAGAAATCGATTTTCATTCCAAAAAATTGACCGATTTCAACCAAGATCAGGCCGAGATGATTTCCGACCGTATCATCCAAAAGATCACCAAGCAGTTCGCCAACCACTTGAAGAGCGCCGATGCAGATACCGAGGACAGTCTTGAACTCATTCAAAAGGTGTTCCAGTTAGAACTCGATTCGAAATGAGCAAGATCATACGAATAGGCACCCGCGACAGCGAACTGGCACTGTGGCAAGCTACCACTGTACAGGAAAAACTCGAAAAATTGGGGTACGACACCACTTTGGTGCCCACCAAATCCATCGGTGATCAAGTGCTGGACAAGCCCTTGTACGAACTGGGCGTGACCGGGATTTTCACCAAGACTTTGGATGTGGCCATGTTGCAGGGTCAAATCGATATTGCCGTGCACTCCATGAAAGATGTGCCCACCCAATTGCCCAAGGGCATTGTCCAGGCGGCCGTTCTGGAGCGAGCTGTCTCCCACGATGTTTTGGTCCACAAAGGTTCCTCTTTTTTGGAATCGGACGCTCCGGCGACGATTGCCACAGGGAGCCTACGGCGGAAGGCCCAATGGCTGAACCGCTTCCCCAACCATCAAGTGGTGGATTTAAGGGGCAATGTGAATACCCGTTTGATCAAACTCATTGAAAACGATTGGCAAGGCGCCATTTTTGCCCAAGCCGGTCTGGAACGTATCAAATTGCTGCCCAAGGATGCCATTTATTTGGACTGGATGATTCCCGCGCCGGCACAGGGAGCCATGCTGGTGGTAGCCATGGAAAATGACAAGTATTCACGCGAGGCCCTTGCCAAACTGAATCATTCCGAGTCGAAACTGGCCACCAAAATAGAGCGCGACTTTTTACGGACGTTGGAAGGAGGCTGTACTGCCCCAATAGGTGCGTTGGCACAGATTAAAGACCAAAAGGTATTTTTTGGGGGCGCTGTATTTTCTTTGGATGGAAAAAGGAAGGTCGAGATCAAAAAAGAGGTGAAATTGTCCGAAGCCAAAGGCTTTGGGGAAGTATGCGCCAAGGAAGTTTTGGCCAACGGCGGGGACAAATTGATGCAGGAAATCAGAAATGAAAACAGTGCTCTCCACTAAAATACTCACCCCATCCCAAAAAGAACTGTTCCTGAATTCTGGCCTGGGCTTGGTGGAATATGATGCCCTCAAAATCGAATTCCTAGACACCAAAATACCGTTGGGCCATCAGAATTATATTTTTACGAGCAGGAATGCCGTAAGTGCCTTTCTCCAACAAACCAAAGGTTTGGACCGCACGGTCTTCCGTTCCTTTTGCGTAGGGGAAAAAACCAAATCCCTTTTGGAATCCAATGGACTAGAAGTGGTGAAAATGACCGAATATGCATCGGATTTAGGTGAATTCATAGTGGAAAACCACTCGAGTGAAGCCTTTGTGTTCGTCTGCGGGCAGCAGCGAAGGGATGATCTTCCCCATATCTTTTCAAAAAATAACATTTGGTATAAAGAAGTCATCGTTTATAGCTCCAACCTCAATCCAAAAGCCTTTTCTACGGATTTTGAGGGGATTCTGTTCTTTAGCCCACGGGGCATCCAAAGCTTTCTTTTGGAAAATACCGTGAAAAACAGCACCTTGTTCTGCATTGGGGAAACCACGGCATCCGAAGCCAAAAAACATTCGAAGAACATTATAATAGCCAATAAGCCAACCGTGGAAAACGTGTTGGTCCAAGCCATAAAAGAATTGAAAGTATGATCAAAAATGATTTGTTCCTTAGGGCATTGAAAGGTGAGAGCGTGGACAGGCCTCCCGTATGGATGATGCGTCAAGCCGGTCGCTATTTGCCAGAGTTCATGGAGCTCCGCAAAAAATACGACTTTTTCACACGATGCCAGACCCCGGAATTGGCTTCCGAAATCACCGTGCAGCCCATCCGAAGATATGGTATGGATGCCGCTATTCTCTTTAGCGATATTCTGGTGATTCCGCAAGCCATGGACATCGAAGTGCAGATGAAACCCAATTTTGGACCTTATCTGCCCAACCCCATCCGCACCAAGGAAGACCTCGAAAAGGTCATTGTTCCCAATATCCAGGACACGTTGGGCTATGTGATGGACGCCATAACCATGACCAAGGAAAAATTGAACGATGAGATTCCGTTGATCGGCTTTGCCGGGTCACCGTGGACCATTTTGTGCTACTGTGTGGAAGGCCAAGGGAGCAAAAGCTTTGATAAGGCCCGTGGATTTTGCTTCACCCAACCCGAACTTGCACACCAACTGCTCCAAAAAATCACCGATACCACGATTGCCTATCTGAAAGCAAAGGTAAAAGCGGGAGTGAACGCCGTTCAGGTATTTGATTCCTGGGGAGGCATGTTGTCCCCAACCGATTATCAAGAATTTTCGTGGCCCTATATCCAGCAAATCGTAGATGCGCTGAAAGATGAAACGCCAGTCATCGTTTTCGGAAAAGGATGTTGGTTTGCCCTCAAAGAGATGGCCACATCGGGAGCTTCCGCGGTGGGCGTGGATTGGACCTGCTCTGCTAAAAACGCAAGGTACCTGTCCGGTGGCAATATTACCCTGCAAGGAAATTTTGACCCGGCCCGATTGCTGTCCCCTCCAGAGAAAATCAAAACCATGGTCCATCAAATGATCCGTGAGTTTGGAAAGGACAAGTATGTGGTGAACCTCGGTCACGGCATATTGCCCAACATCCCATTGGAAAACGCGAAGGCATTCATTGATGCCGTAAAAGAATACAAGGAGTGAACCCATTTTCAATAGTAAAACGGGTTAATTTCAAACACATACTGAAAGGTATTTTGTTGGGCATGGGCAGGCCACTGTTCATTTTCCCGACAATAAAGGCCACTAAGGATTGTATCAAAATCTCCACGGCGCATTATGGCAAGTTGCACCATAAAAATGGCCCGGCCAACGCTTTCCGGCATGCGCATTGGAATTATTTGATTGCCAAAAGATGCTTGAAGTGGAGCAAAAAAGAGAGCATCGTTTCTGAGTGGGCAAAAAAGGTGACCGACTGGCATGAAGAAGCTTTTCCAAACATAGCACTGGCCAAAGCAATGGATCTGCACAACAACGCCGTGGGACGGTTCATTTTTGAAGGAAATTTCGAAAAATCCGAAGAGGAAATCATTTCCATTCTTCAAAAAATGGCCTTGGCCTCTGTTAAAATTGAAGAAAATACCGATTTATCAGCTTTAAAAGACCAATTGGTACATATTATAGAATCATGAAGGAGAAATTTTACGAATACATTCAAAAACTACAGGACACCATTACTTCCAAACTAGAAGAAGTGGATGGAAAGGCCTTGTTCCAGGAAGATTTGTGGGAACGTCCGGAAGGTGGTGGTGGCAGGACCCGTGTGATAGAAAACGGTGCCGTTTTTGAAAAAGGTGGTGTAAACATTTCCAAGGTTTTTGGGGAACTGCCCAAAAGCATGCAAACCTATTTCGGGGTCGAAGATGCTGATTTCTTTGCCTGCGGTCTCAGCTTGGTCCTTCACCCCAAGAATCCGATGGTACCGACGGTGCATGCCAATTGGCGCTATTTTGAAATGTATGACAAAGAGGGAAAAATCGTTGACCAATGGTTTGGCGGCGGACAGGACCTTACCCCCTACTATTTGTTCGAGGAAGACGCCAAACATTTTCACCTGACTTGCAAAAAGGCCTGTGATGCCCACCATCCCGAATTTTATCCCGCCTACAAAAAGAAATGCGACGACTATTTCTGGAATGCACACCGTAACGAGGCCAGGGGCGTGGGCGGTCTGTTCTTTGACTATTGCAAAGCAACCGAAACCATGGGTATGGAAGACTGGTACAACTTTGTCACCGAAGTAGGTGACAGTTTTCTGGAAGCTTATATACCAATTGTTACAAAAAGAATGGAACTTCCTTATTCACAGGAAAATAGGGATTGGCAAGAGATTCGCAGAGGGCGCTATGTCGAGTTCAATTTGGTACACGACAAGGGCACCCTTTTTGGGCTTCGGACCAATGGTCGCATCGAAAGCATTTTGATGAGCCTCCCCCCCCACGTTCAATGGCGCTATGATCATCACCCAGAAAAAGGAAGTAACGAGGAAAAATTGATCCAAGTGCTGCAAAACCCAAAAGATTGGGTTTAAATAGCTCCGTAGGAGCATCATATTTCTAGAAAATTGATGATGAATCAAAGAAAATTGATGACGAATCAAAAATTAACCCCGTAGGGGTGGTATGATTTTATGGCAAACACCTATTCACAATTGTACATCCAAATTGTTTTTGCTGTAAAGGGCAGGCAAAATCTCATTGCACCCCAGTGGAAAGATGAGTTATATAAATACATTACAGGAATAATAAGCAATGAAGGACAAAAATTGATAGCCATTAATGGAATGTCAGATCATATCCATATCCTGATTGGCTTGAAACCAAATAAATCCATATCAGATTTGGTAAGGGACATCAAGGCCAATTCATCAAGGTTTATCAATGAAAAAAGATGGATAAAGGGTAAATTTGAATGGCAGACCGGGTTTGGTGCATTTTCCTACAGCCATTCTCATCTCGACAAAATTGTACAATACATCAAAAACCAAGAAAAGCACCATGCGAAGAAATCGTTCAAAGAAGAATATGTTGCATTTTTAGAAACTTTTCAAATAGATTATGACAACAATTATCTTTTTGATGACGTATAATACCGCCCCGCTGGGGCTATCTATATTTCGCCTCTATCAAGGCTATCCATATTGATGCTCCTACGGAGCTGTAATCACGAAACAACCTATTTGGCAATATATTTATATAAAAACTGAAAACCATGTACCCACTGATACGAACCCGAAGACTCCGTGCCTCAGCATCCATCCGAAGATTGGTTCGCGAGACCATTGTGACCCCAGATGATTTTTTGGTCCCCCTTTTTGTGACCGAAGGCAAAGGCATTAGGGAAGAGATTCCCTCCATGCCCAACTATTTTCGCCTCAGTTTGGACCAACTGGAAAAAGAAGTGAAGGAACTGTGGAACATGGGATTGTGTTCCGTGCTACTTTTTGTAAAGGTTGATGACAAACTGAAAGATAATAAGGGCACCGAGGCACTCAACCCCAACGGATTGATGCAGCGTGCCATAAAAACCGTCAAAAATGCCTGTCCCCAAATGTTGGTGATGACCGATGTGGCCCTGGACCCATTTTCTTCTTATGGCCATGATGGTATTGTGGCCGAAGGACAGATCTTAAATGACGAAACGGCAGAAGTGTTGGCCGAGATGAGTGTATCCCATGCCCAAGCCGGGGCCGATTTTGTGGCACCCAGCGATATGATGGACGGACGCATCCTTACCATTCGCGAAGCTTTGGAAGACGAAGGTTTCACCGATACGGGAATCATGGCCTATTCCGCAAAATATGCCAGTGCCTTTTACGGTCCGTTCCGGGATGCGCTCGATTCAGCCCCCGTGGATATGGCCAATGTTCCCAAGGACAAGAAAACCTATCAGATGGATTATGCCAATCGGTATGAAGCCATTCGGGAGACCCAATTGGACATTGATGAAGGTGCCGATATCGTCATGGTAAAACCTGGACTGTGCTATTTGGATATCGTCCGTGAAATCCGTAACGAAGTAGATGTTCCTGTTGCCGTTTATCAGGTTTCAGGCGAATATGCCATGGTAAAGGCCGCAGCCGAAAAAGGGTGGTTGGACCACGATGCCGTGATGTTGGAACAATTGACCGCGATCAAAAGGGCTGGGGCCAACATCATTGCCAGTTATTTTGCCAAAGATTTTGTCCGCACACTAGGATAGCCCATGAAGAAAATCATCCTCTCGTTTCTGTTTTTTGTGCTTTGTTTCCAATTGGGAACGGCCCAATATGAACTCATCCATGCCCTACCCTCAACATTAGGGTTCGACGAGGCCTATATCGACCAAAAAGTGGATTCCATCATGGAAATGGGCATCAAAAACGAAGCCTTTCCCGGGGCTCAGGTCCTAGTGGCCAAAAACGACACGATCATTTTTCACAAAGCATATGGGTTCCACACTTATGATAGCATCCAACCCGTGGCCCTCAACGACCTGTATGACCTGGCCTCGGTGACCAAGATTACCGGCCCGTTGCCTGCCTTGATGAAGTTGGTGGACGAGGGCAAGCTAAACTTGGATGTCCCTTTCAGCACCTATTGGAAGCCTTGGAGAAAACAAAAGGACAAAAAAGACCTTACCCTCCGTGAAATATTGGCCCATCAGGCCGGATTGGAACCCTACATTGTCTTCCTTCAGAAAGTAATGCGAAAGGGAAAGCTGAAATCCCGTTTTGTGCAGCAGTCACCCAACAAAAAATTCACCGGGCAAGTGTATGATGCCCTTTACATCAACCATCGCTTCGTGCGGAAAATGGATCGCATCATCAACCGTTCCGATGTGTCCGAGGAGAAAAAATACGTGTACTCGGGGCTTACTTTTCTCATCTTTCCTAGATTGATCGAACAAATCACCGGAACAGACTACCAGACCTATCTGCAAGATAATTTTTATGGGCCTCTGGCCTGTCACACCTTGGGCTATCTGCCCAGTAGCAAACACTATGCAAACGCCATTGTGCCCACAGAGGTCGATACCCTTTTCCGAAAAACCTTGGTGAAAGGATGGGTCCATGACGAAAATGCATCGTTGATGGGAGGTGTTTCTGGCAATGCGGGACTCTTCGGAACGGCCGATGACCTCGCCAAAATCATGCTGTTCTATCAAAACTATGGTGCCGCGAATGGTCAGCAGCTCATTTCCGAAACCACGGTCAAAGAATTCACTAGGGTCCAATATCCTGAAAATGAAAATTATAGAGGATTGGGGTTTGATAAACCATTATTGAACAATGCTGAACTTCCGTTGGAGGAAGCCTACCCTTCCCCTTTGGCTTCACCGGAAAGTTTTGGCCATTCCGGGTTTACAGGAACCTTCGTTTGGGCAGATCCCGTGAAAAAATTGACCTTCATTTTTCTGTCCAATCGCGTTTATCCCAATAGAGACCACCGTGAATTGTATAGTTTGGACATTCGGCAGGCACTTCAGGATGTTTTTTATAAAGCCGAGGGAATCCAACCTAAAAATTGATTCCTATTCGTTATCTTGGTACTCAAGCTATAACAATCCATGGGACTACTGATTTTTTACGCCCTAATTTCAATCTTTTTTTCCTTCTTGTGCTCCATTTTGGAGGCCGTGCTGCTCAGCATCACCCCAACGTTCATCAATGTGAAAAAACAGGAAGGGAAAGAGTATGCCTCCACTTTCGAGTTCCTTAAAAAGGATGTGGATAAACCCTTGATTGCCATCCTTACCCTGAATACCGTTGCACATACGGTGGGCGCCATTTTGGTAGGGGTGCAGGCCAAGGCGGCCTATGCTGAAATGTACGGAGCCACCGAACGCACCATCCTGGGGTTCCGGTTTACCGAAGATCTTATGGTGGGGATTGTTTCCACTATCATGACGATTTTGATCCTGGTCACCTCTGAGATCATTCCCAAGACCATTGGGGCCACTTTTTGGAAGCAATTGGCCAACTTTACGGCAAAATCCCTCACCGTCATGGTGTTCATCATGAAATGGACCGGCCTTTTGTGGGTACTACAGTTGTTCACCAAACTTATCGGAAAGGGCCACCATGGCAGTGTACTGAGCCGGGAAGATTTTACGGCGATGACGGAGATTGCCCATGAAGAAGGTGTCTTTCAGGAATCGGAATCCAAGGTCATCAAAAACCTGCTCCGGTTTGAACAGATCAAGGCCAAGGATGTGATGACCCCGAGGACCGTGCTCAAAATTGCCTCGGAAGACATGACCATCAAAGAATTTTTTGAAGCGAATCGACCGTTGCGCTTTTCCAGGATTCCCCTCTACAAAGACCGTATGGACAACATCACGGGCTTTTTCCTGAAAGATGAACTCTTGGAGGCCATCATTAACAAAAAAGGCAATGAAAGCCTTTCCACCATCCGAAGGGATATTTTGGTGACCATCCGGTCCAAGCCCATTCCCGAGCTCTTCGAGAAGCTTGTGGAGAACAGGGAACACGTTTCCCTTATCGTGGACGAATATGGCTCCGTGAGCGGTCTGGTGACCATGGAAGATGTGATAGAGACCCTACTCGGATTGGAGATCATGGACGAAAGTGACAATGTGGAAGACCTCCAGGTGCTCGCCAGGAGGAACTGGGAGACCCGCGCCAAGCGTTTGGGAATCATTGAAGGAAAAAATAAAGTAGACTGATGGAAATCGCTTATTTACAAACTCCTGTGGGAATTGCAGAGTTTCAGGGCGATGAAGAAGGACTTGCTTCCATATCCATTTTGGACGAAAAAAGACCGATTGGGATAATTCCTGAAGTATTGGAAGATGCCGTCTATCAGCTCAAGGAATATTTTGAAGGTTCCCGCCAGCAATTCGACCTCAAACTGAACCCTTCGGGCACCGATTTTCAAAAAAAGGTGTGGGAGGCCCTACTTGAAATTCCTTTTGGAAAAACCGTTTCTTATTTGGAACTTTCCAAGAAGTTGGGAGATGTAAAAGCCATTCGTGCAGTAGCCTCGGCCAATGGCAAAAATCCACTTTGGATAGTGGTGCCCTGTCACCGCGTCATCGGAACCAACGGAGACCTCATTGGCTATGCGGGCGGACTGCATAGAAAAAAATGGTTGTTGGAACACGAGAGCCCTGCCAAGCAGATTGCTCTTTTTTAAATTTTTACCATGCTTTACAAACTTAACCTGGACCATATCCTATTCTTGGATATCGAGACCGTACCCCAAAGCCGGCTTTTCACCGACCTTGATGAGACTTCACAAGTGCTCTGGGAACAAAAAACACAATACCAGCGAAAAGAGGAGATCAGTGCCGAGGATTTCTATGAGCGCGCTGGCATTTGGGCCGAATTTGGCAAGATCGTATGTATTTCCGTCGGGTATTTTACCTTTAAAGGGGATTCCAGAAGCTTTAGGGTCACTTCCTTTCACGGGGAGGAGATTCAGATCTTAAAACAATTCAAACAGCTTTTAAAGGACCATTTCAGTCAGACTAAGCACCTTCTGTGCGCCCACAATGGCAAGGAGTTCGATTTTCCGTACATCGCCCGCAGAATGGTCATCAATGGCATCAACCTGCCCTACAAATTGGACCTTTTTGGAAAAAAACCGTGGGAAGTCCCCCATCTCGACACATTGGAGCTATGGAAATTTGGGGATTACAAGCACTATACCTCGTTGAAACTATTGGCCCACGTACTGGGAATCCCTTCTCCCAAAGAGGATATGGATGGCAGTATGGTGAAGGATGTCTTCTATGAGGAAAATGGTCTGGACCGAATCATCAATTACTGCGAATTGGACGTGGTGACCACGGCACAAGTATTCCTACGAATGCGCAATGAGGAGCTGCTGTCCGACGAAGAAATCAAAAAAGTATGATGATCTGTGAGACACAAATGGCACTAATTTTCTCGAATGCAATTGCAATGTCATTTTGAACTGTCACCCTGAACGTTGGTTGCTGAGCGTAGTCGAAGTAAGTCGAAGGGATGCGAAAAATCTAAAAAAGAATGATCGGAAGGAAGATCAACTTCAGGAACTTTTCCAACTTTCGGGTTTCCCCGTTAAAATGGGGATTGATTTGAAAGGATTCCATAGCAATCAGTTTTTGTAGAATTTGGTGCTCTTGATGCCAGAGTAATCCTGTACCACCAGTACATACAGCCCGGTAGATAGGGAGGACACATTGATGGAGCCCTGCGTCTTGCCTTTTTTTATCGTGTTGCCGGAAGTGGTGACTATGGAGTATTGCGCGTCTTGGGAAAGTTCGGCCTCCACGTTCAGGTATTCCACAGCGGGGTTGGGGAACACGGAAATGTTCAGCTCCTGGGGATAGCTCAATGTCTCCAACTCCATCATTTGGGTCTCTTCGCCCTGAAATTCAAAGGTGATGGTTTCTGAAAATTCGGAAACGGCGTTCTCGGCACAGATGGAGCGGACACGGGTCTCGTAGACCTTGCCCAGTTCCAGGTTACCAAGTTCAATCTGGTTCTCCCACACCAACTCGGTCTTCCAAGAATTTTCATCCAAACTTTTATACTGCACTTCGAAGAGGGTTTCTTCGGCTTCCCCCCAAGAAAGAGTCGCTCCTTCATCGGTGAATGATGCCAAAGCAAAATCCGAGGGTTGCTCTATGGAACATTTGGAAATTTGGGCCCCGGAAACTATAAGTGAAAAATCCTGAAATCCGTTCTTTAGGTTGCCTTTGTGGGTAATGGTGATGGTATATACTCCTGAAGCATTGGCAATCTCCACCCTTTCGTAAGGGTCAACTTTGTTGTCCCCTTTGGTGGCAGCATCGTTCGCTTTGGCGGGATTTAATTTCCAGGGCAAATGCGTTTCGTTGTTTTTGGTGATCCTGATATCGAGATCGTTTGTCAAGGCAGCTATGGTACTGTTCAAGTCGCCCTTGTTCACATATTCGCTTTCAGGATCTGTCCAAGAAATGGAGGCCATCAAGGGCTCGTTCCCCTTTGCAGATATGGTGATGGAAAAACTTTCGCCATTGGCCAAGCTCTCTTCGTTCACCAACGTGGTGTATTCTTTGTTCTGTAGTACCTCAGCAGCTGTTTTGGCATTGATGACTCCCCAACCCATTTTGTAATCGGGTCCCTTGGCGTCCACATCATCTGCCGTATGGAGCGCAAGACCTTTGAGCGTGGCCGCTTTCATATAAGTGCCAAAAAGTTCTTCGTGGTATTGTTGCAAGAGCAAAAGGGATCCTGTGACGCCCGGAGCGGCCATGGATGTGCCCGAAGATACTTGATAACTGCTATTGGTGGATGAGCTTGTGGAAAGGATATTGGACCCATCCCCGGCAAGATCAGGCTTCACCCGACCGTCATCCATTGGCCCAAAACTGCTATATCCTGCCACGGTGGCCTTGACCAACTCTCCTTTGCTGCCAATTTCCGTATTGGCCCCAGCAATCGTCAACCCATTTTTGGTGGTCGTAAATCCAAGCAAAAGGTCAAAACCATCTGCTGTTTTCCCAAAATTAGGGCTTGCATTGTCATTGGAGTTCTGCGCGTTTCCGGCAGCAGTCACCATAAGATAATAGGGAGCATTGTACATGATCTTGTCCCAATCTTGGGACACCTTGATGTAGGCACCAAAATACCAATCGGGAACCCTATCGGAAAGGATTCCATAGGAATGGTTGCTCAACAGCAATCCATTCACAGCCGCTTCCGCCACTTCAATTTTGTCACGGTTCCAATCGTGGGTCATGGCATTGGCCCCATAGGCAACCCCCTTGGCATTGGGTTCCACGCCGGAGGATATGAGGTTTCCTGTCACCAATGTGGCGTGCAGACTGATCTCGCTGGATCCATCGGCATTGTTTGCCCTGGCATCGAACTCTTGGTGCGTGGTCAGTGCCACGCCGGAGTCCCAAACCCCTACTTCCATGCCGCCGCCGTTCAATCCAAGGTTCAAAAGTCCTTCATTGTATAGGGTGTGCGCTCGGGAAGTTTGCGAAGCTGGGTCGTTCAGGGTCGTATAAAAAAGAGGGGTGCCATCGGTCCCGATATCTCTCAACTCTATTTTGGAACCATCGTTTGCCTTTTCGGTCTGTCTGTATGCCTTTGACGCAACGAGCTGACCGATCATCATTTTCTTTGATTGGTGTTCTGCTTCCCATTCAGCTATGATGGAAGCCATACCTCCTTGGTTATATGTAGTACGAATCTGATCTTTGGCCTTTTGGGATTGACCAACAGCGGTGAGAATCCCCAAAAAGGAAACCAAAATGAGTAAGATTACTCTCATAGGTTTAGTGGGTGTTCCGTAGCACATAGTTAAGTTTAGGTAAGGTTTGGACTACGAATATATTGACATTTATCAAAATCATCGATAAAACACAGGCTTTATTCGATGAAATGTCCTACACTTTTCTTAAAGCTGTTGTGAAAATCGGATTTTTTGATGTGTATTATTTTTCCTTCATTTATCGTGGGTCTCTTCCAAAGCCATGTAGATAGGAAAATGATCGCCGTACCCTTCCAAATATGATTCCACAGCAAAGCCTTCCTATTTCCGAAAGGGTCCTTACAATTTTGCAGGCCTTGTTCCGAAATTTGGACTCGTTCCAGTTGCGAAAACCTTCGGACGTAAAATCATCGTCAAGACTATGGGGGGGTCATCCTTGGTGTCGAAAAAATTCTCAAGATTGTAAATTGATTCTCTAGATTATACGATTTGAAGGGTTCTTTTTCGGATTGGGTCAATATTAGCCGAAAGTACAAAAATAAGCTTCCAAAACATTGTGTAGATTTGCACTTTAATCCCTTTTGATGCTAGAAAAGAAGTCGATAGATTATGAGAAGGCCGTGCTGGTAGGTGTCATCAACCAAGCACAGGATGAAACCAAGGTAACGGAATATTTGGATGAGCTCGAATTTTTGACCTATACGGCCGGGGGCGAGGTCGAAAAAAGGTTTGTGCAACGCGTGGAAGTGCCCAACCCCAAGACCTATATCGGTGCTGGAAAAATGGAAGAAGTGGAGCGCTATGTCAATGAAAATGAGATAGGTGCCGTCATCTTTGATGACGAACTCACGGCTGCACAACAGAAAAACATTGAAAAGATACTCCGGTGCAAGATTTTGGACCGAACCGGTCTCATCCTCGATATTTTTGCCCAAAGGGCCCAGACCAGCTATGCCCGAACGCAGGTGGAATTGGCCCAATACGAATACCTTTTGCCCCGATTGACAGGGCTTTGGACCCACTTGGAAAGGCAGCGTGGAGGTATCGGGATGCGTGGTCCGGGTGAAACGGAGATTGAAACGGATAGACGGATCGTGCGGGACCGCATCGCCCTGCTCAAAAAGAAACTCGCCAAGATAGACCGCCAGATGGAAACCCAAAGGGGCAACCGAGGGGCCTTGGTGCGTGTGGCACTGGTGGGCTATACCAATGTAGGCAAGTCCACTTTGATGAACGTCATCAGCAAGAGCGACGTGTTCGCGGAGAACAAGCTTTTCGCCACACTGGACACCACAGTACGCAAAGTGGTCATTGGCAACCTTCCCTTTTTGTTGAGCGATACGGTAGGTTTTATCCGAAAACTGCCCACTCAGTTGGTGGAAAGTTTCAAAAGCACTTTGGACGAGGTACGTGAAGCCGACCTGTTGTTGCACGTGGTGGACATCTCGCACCCCAATTTTGAGGAACACATTGACTCGGTGAACCAAATTTTGGGTGAAATAGACAGTATGGACAAGGAGACCATTATGGTCTTCAACAAAATAGACCAATACACCCCAGAGACCATTGATGAGGACGACTTGGTGACGGAACGGACTTCGGCCCACTTCACCCTGGAGGAATGGAAGAATACCTGGTTCAACAAAATTGGGGACCGTGCCCTTTTTATTTCGGCACTGAACAAGGAAAATCTGGACGAGTTCAGGAAGCGGGTGTATGATGAAGTGAGGGAAATCCACGTGACCCGTTTTCCATACAACAACTTCCTTTATCCCGAACAACTGGACGAATATTAAAACCGTTCGGAACAAAGTGTCCCCCTTTTCCGATTAAATGTTCCCCTAGGTCCTTTCCACCACAGTTTTTGGGCAGTTCACAACAAAAATTTAGGGGTTAACCATGTGCGGACTACTTTCACATTGTTTTTAAGTCATTTAGTGTCGAACCTTGATCTATGTGATCTTAACCTACTTAGACCATGGTCTTAAAAACTTGAAAAATCATATTTCACCCCACAAAAAAAGCCCTCATTTAGAGGGCTTTTTTAGTATCTGGAACTAGGTTTAGAACTTATAGCTCAAGCCCAAGGTCCAATACGTTTGTAGTTCGTTGTCAATGGTATCAAACGTGGCGGTCGGATCAGGGGTCGGCGCATTGTTGACGATATAGTTGAGGGTTTCTTGCTTGTTGCTCCTCAATCCAAAATCAAATCCTACCCCTATCATCTTCCAAAGGGAATAACTGAAGGAATTGGTCCACGTCCAGTTGCTCAGATCGCTGCTCTTATAGCTTTGGAACAGGGAAAGGTTGCTCTTGAAGCTCACGGCACCCAATTGCTTGGTATAGTCGGCCACAATCTTGGCACCCATGGACGATTCGAAAATAGTGTCCTCGCTGCTGAACACAAAGTTGTAGTTGAGGGGATGGATCACCACGACAAGGTCGGAGATGGGCGTCCAAGTGGCTCCGACACCAAGATCCAGATAACCGGGATCGTTAAAATTGCTCAAAATGGTGGTGCGGTACTCTGCCAAAGCCGAAATGGCAAATTTCTCGCTCAGTTTCCTTCCGTAGAGGGATGAAATGTTGAAGACATCCGTGGCCTGTCTGAAGCTATCATCATCGGTCGGGTCGTCCTTATCGTCCAATTTTACCCAAGTGAGGTTCACATTGGCCGCATTTCTCCAAAAAAACTTTTCTTCCTGAAGATTGGCAAAAGCATTTACGGTAAAACCGATGTTCCCCGATGAGTTATTGGGAATCCCCTGGGCAAACCAGTTGTTGAACTGGGAAAGGCTACCTCCGATGGTGCCAAAGGCACCGATTTTCCATCCGGGAAGGGCATCCAATTGTTTTTGCAGTGCGCTCACCCGGGACTGGATGGCGGCAATAGAGTCTTTTTTAGGGGCGATTTGGGCTTTCAGTTCCTCTTCGGTCTGCGCAAAGGTCACTGTCAGCACAAAGAAGGCCATAGCGGTCAAAAGCGATTTTTTCATAGTATGGAGTTTTCTGTTTAGACCGCAAAAGTAAGAAATGTCACTCTTATTCCACTTCGTACACTAAAGTCAAGAAACGGTAAATGAATCCAATAATAGGCTCGAAAAACGAGAACTGAAGAAACAATCCTCAATCCAGAACGGGTATCCGTCAACTCAAACTGGGCATTCGTCAATTAGCACCAATGGCAACCAACATTATTCTTTTTCTTGCAATTAAATTTTTTGTTATGAAAAGAATATTGGAAAAATCATTTCTATTGATCGTCCTATCTGTTTTGGCTATTTCATGTGCCAAAGACGACGGCCCGGCCCCCGTTGAACTCGATCCCGTTATTTCCAGTTTCGCTCCCAAGGAGGGCACTGTTGGATCTGAAGTAATCCTCTCGGGAATTGGTTTTGGAACAAACGTTCCGAAGAACATAGTAAAGTTCGGGGACATTGAGGCTGAAGTGAGAATGGCCTCCGCAAAGAAAATATGGGTCAAGGTGCCCGAAGGTGCAACCACTGGGAAGATATATGTCACTGCCTACGGCTACACTCTAGAGACCAAAGAGGATTTTGTTGTCATTAAGAATCCAGCCAAAACCTTGGAACTAGATAAGGTTTCCATGGATTTGTTCACCTTCGAAACAGCTGCCTTAAAAGCAATTGTTGATGGGTCGAACGGCACCAGTGTGCTTTGGGAAACGGACAATGAAGATGTGGCGACCGTGGACAGCAATGGTACCATTACCGCCATTTCTCCTGGGAAGGCCATCATTTCTGCCTCCATAGATGGGCTAGAAGCCTTCTGCACCGTTACAGTGAGGCCAAACATATATATAGGTGGATACATCAACAATGGGGACAAGAACGTTGCCATGATCTGGAAAAATGGGGAAGCACAACCGCTCATGGATGGGACCTCCAATTCTTACGTGCATGCTATATCTGTGGACGGAACGGATGTTTACGCCGTAGGTTACGAAGAGGAAAACGAAATAATATATGCCACACTATGGAAAAACGGAATCCCTGAAAGGCTCAGCAATTTCGCAAAAGGCTCCGCCGCAAATTCTATTGTAATAGACAATGGCGATGTGTATGCGGGGGGATATGATAAAACTGACACCCATTACACTGTCTCCCTATGGAAGAATGGTGTTAAGCAACAGTTTGAAAGCAGCGGATCCACAAGCTTTGCAAGATCGGTACAAGTACTGGATGGAGATGTGTATGCAGCAGGTTACGAACAATACGATTCCAGTAACTATGTTGCTTTGTGGAAAAACGGACAGTTGATACAGCCATCAGGAGAAAAGGGAGTTGTAAACTCTATGTTCCTTGCCGGGCAGGACATCTATTTGGCCGGGAGCACCAGCGGCCAAAACAATGCCATTGCCACTATCTGGGTCAATGGACAGCCCCAATACCTCTCTGACGGCAGCCTGAGCACCCGGGCAGAAGCAATCCACGTGGACAATGGTGATGTATATGTGGCTGGGAACTATTACTCCAATGGTTATGTAACAATGCTTTGGAAAAATGGCGTGCTGCAAGAACCCTCAGGAACGGTCGGAGAGCTACATTCAATAGTTGTACTCGACGGACAAGTCTATGCTACAGGAAATACTCGTAAGGGCAACATGTCAGTGGCCACAATCTGGATCAATGGAGTTCCCACGTTGCTCACCGATGGCAGCAACAATGCTTCTGCATCTTCAGTTTTTATAAGATAAATAAAAAGGGAAGGGGAATACCTCTTCCCTTCTTTAAAAACCCTATCATTTTAACCCATTCATCATGAAAACATTTTTTACAAAAATAACTGTTATATCGCTTACAATCAGTCTTCTATGGGCCTGTGGAAAGGACGACAGTCCGGAAGGACCTTATGACCTAAATCCAACAATAGCCTCTTTCGAGCCCACCTCTGGAAAAGTGGGTATGGAGGTGGTCCTTTCGGGCAAGGATTTCGGCTCAAACCCATCAAAGAACATTGTAAAGTTCGGCAACGTGGAGGCAAAAATAAAGATGGCCTCGGTCCAAAAAATTTGGGTAGAAGTACCTGAAGGTGCTGTTACAGGGAAAATATCAGTGACCGCAAATGGCAAGACGGTCAACACTACCGAGGATTTCGTGATCATCTCAAACTCGCCCGAATCCATAGAACTGGACAATACGGAACTGGTGATGTATCCCTATCCGTTTTATGCAAAGACTTTGGGCGTGATCACTGACATTTCCGGTTCAACAGTAGAGTGGAGCAGCAGTGATGTTACCGTGGCCACTGTGGACGAAAACGGGAATATTATGCCATTGGGCGTCGGGGAGACCACCATTACCGCTACCGTGGGGGAAGCCACCGCAGAATGTACCGTGATAGTCAAGGACGGCCCCATCACCAAAATGGAGCTCGACCTTAAAAACCTGGACCTTTATTCTGGGCAAACAGCAGTTTTGACGATTACCACATTGGAAGCAGAGGTAGAGGAGACAAGTCCTGTAGTATGGACATCTGACGACACCGAGGTGGCCCAAGTGGATGAAGAAGGTAACATAATCGGCCTTAAGGCAGGCAAGGCAGTGATAAGCGCCACAATCGATAATGCTACCGCCTCTTGTACGGTAAATGTACTGAACAATACTTATGCCGTAGGACATGAGATGGAGGACAATGTCACCGTGGCCACTATTTGGACCAACGGTGTGGCACAAAAATTAACGGACGGCACCAACGATGCCAATGCATACTCGGTCTTCATGGATGGAACGGATATTTATGTGGCCGGACAAGAGTATAATGGCAGCTACTATGTCGCCACCCTATGGGTGAACGGGGTGCCCCAACAGTTGACCGATGGGACCAATGATGCCCGTGCAGAATCTGTATATGTGGCCGATGGCAATGTCTATGTCGGTGGTTTTGAAAGCAATGGGACCTATTATGTCGCGACTGTTTGGGTAAATGGAGTACCCCAACAACTGGCCGACGGAAACAGTAATTCAGGGGTTGAATCTGTGTATGTGTACAATGGCGATATATATGCAGGTGGTTATGAAAACATCGGCTCATATGGTGTTGCCTCCATTTGGAAGAACGGTGTATCACAACAATTGACCGATGGTAGCGGCAACGCCAAGGTATTGGCACTACAGGTTCTGGAAGGCGATGTCTATGCAAGTGGATATGAATACATTGGAAACTATAATGTAGCTTCCCTATGGAAAAATGGGCAAAAAAGTGAATTGGGAGATGGAACATCAACTTCTTTTGCCAATGCATTGCACATCCATGATGGCACAGAATATGTTGCCGGACTTGAAAACAATGGCAGTGTCAATGTTGCCTTCGTATGGGCAAACGGAATACCAACAGAGCTTACCGATGGGACTGGAAGTGCCACCGCAACATCCATAAGTGTGGTCGATGGGAACATCTACGTGGCCGGGTATGAAAGCAATGGAAGCAAATTTGTTGGAAAAATATGGAAAAATGGAGAGGAATACCTCCAACTGACAGATGGCACGGAGCATGCGAACATTTATTCCATGGTGGTAAAATAATGTCCTTGGGATTCTTGATTCGCTTTGAAGTTTTAAAAAAAGAAAGCCCTGCCTTAGGTAGGGCTTTTAACTTATCAAAAAATCACTGCTTTCTCTTATAGAGCGGCACAGAAGAACAGGCTTCCCCGTACATCACACTTTTGGCCACCTGTTGAATCTTGGTCATGGCCATGATATAGGCATTCGCAGGGACGGGTTTGTGGGAGCATCCTTTTATGATGACGGGTTTATCTGTAAAATCCGAAACATCCAGGTTCTCCAAAATGGACTGATAGAGTGCCGTTTCCAAATCTTCTGGACTACCGACCACCACTTTTTTGGCATAGGGTGCCAATTTGGAGGAAACCAACATAAAGGCCCAACCGGGAACAATGGCATCGGTGGAGCAATGCAGCGCAACATACGCATCTTGATAGAGGGTCCAATCGGGGGCATCCACATGGTCCCTGAACTCCTTTTCCCGCAATATGATGCCTTCGTACAGCCAGTCCTTGATATCTAGTACCTTTCTTTCCCCTTTTGGATAATAATCCTCCAGGTCAAAAGTGACCAATTTGCTCTGGGCTACCCTATTTATGATTTCATCCATTAGATTTGAGTATTGAGATTTTAGTAGTTAGACCGTCTAGGTTCTCAATTCTAGTTTCTACCATCTGATTTACAGAAGTCCAAGTTCCAATTTGGCCTCTTCGCTCATCAATTCCTGTGTCCAAGGGGGATCAAAAGTGATCTCCACTTCCACATCCTTGAGCTCATCAATGGACTTGACCTTTTCTTCTACCTCAACAGGCAAACTTTCGGCCACTGGGCAGTTCGGCGAGGTAAGTGTCATCAAGATCTTGACATCGTAATCCTCGTTTACGAAGACGTCGTAGATCAATCCCAGTTCATAGATGTCCACAGGGATTTCAGGGTCATAAATGGTCTTCAGGATCCTTACTATTTTTTCGCCCAAGTCTTGGGTGTCTATATTGGTTTCTTCGCTCATCTTGTCTAATTTAACTGTGTTTGATAGGCCACCGCATACAGTTTCAACTGCTTGATCATACTGACCAGACCGTTGGCCCTTGTGGGGGACAAATGTTCCTTCAACCCGATCTCATCTATAAATGCGGTGTCGGCATCTATGATGTCCTGCGGTTTCTGGTTGCTGAACGCCCGGATCAGTATGGCAATGATGCCCTTGGTGATGATGGCATCACTGTCTGCGGTAAACACCAGTTTATCGCCATCCAGCTCCGCATGGACCCATACCTTGCTCTGGCATCCTTTGATCAGGTTGTCTTCCGTTTTATATTGTCCATCTATCAAGGGAAGGGATTTGCCCAGTTCTATCATGTATTCGTACCGTTGCATCCAGTCATCGAACATGGAAAACTCATCGACTATCTCTTCCTGTATCTGCTCTATGGTCATATCTTACATTTCAATTGTAAAGGTACCACAATACTGCTATCAATGCAATAAAGGTCCATAGAGAAAGGTTATAACCTCTTTAAAATCAGTAATAGTTCAACGCCCTATATTTTCTGACGTGTTGTAGATTTCTTCGACCAGTGCTTTGAGATCTGAAGGCGGGTTGTTGTCATCAAACATGGGGGATGTATAGGTCTGACTTCCTGTTTTGATAACCAATCGTCCATAGGCAGCTCTATCCGAAGCGTGCAAAGAAGAGGGAGGGCTCAAATTGGCCAAGGCCGTTAGGTCTATTTTTGAGATAAGTCCTAAAAATCGGTTCCACGTTTCATCAGGTGTTTCGAGTTCGGTTTCATAGGCATCAAACCCTGTTTTGGTGATGGCTATCTTCTTGGCGTCGATTGTAAAGGTGAAGGTTGACATTCTTGTGCCGCTCTCATAGAAAATGGACACGACCGCATCTTTTTCCTCCTTGACATCCCTACATGTTGCCATACTCAAAACACAAAATAGAAGCACATATGCTGCTTTCATACTACCGATTATTTGATAAAAAAAAGGTACCGAAAAAATTCGGTACCCCTTTCAATTTAGCAAAAAAGTTCTTAGTCGGCCATATCCGCTCTATACCCTCCTGCTGCAAAAACAGACCACATACGGTCTCTTTGTCCGGCAGTGAACATGTTCAAACAAGGGTCATCGGAATAATCCATAAAGTTCATGGTCATATCGTTGGTTCCGCAACTCACCGTAGGATAATTGGGACAGCCCCTGCTGGGTCCATCAGAATCGGGCGTATCATCCACAAAATCTGAAGCTCCACAACCTCCATCTCCCCAGATGTGTCTGAGGTTCAACCAGTGACCCACTTCGTGTGTGGCAGTTCTTCCGGTTGAGTAGGCTGTGGTGCCGGTAAACCTGTAGTCCAAAACCACACCGTCTGTGGCACGATCTCCTCCAGGAAATTGGGCATATCCCAGGATATTTCCACCTCTATAGGGCATGTTGTTCACGACCCAAATGTTCAAATATTCCTCGGGGTTGACCACTGGAGAAACAAACTTCATGGAGTCATCTGGTCTCCAGGAACGGCTTCGATTGTAGGTTCTGATGACTTCCTGAAGTGTAAAAGTAATGTTGATGTCGGCCTCAACAGCAGAGAACTCCCCTGGGATACTGGCCCTACCGGGATTATCCAAGTTGAAATCCTCATTGAGTGCATCGATTTGATCCTGAATCTGGGCCAGTGAGATGTTTTCGCTTTGTGTTCTGTAGATAATATGGAAGACCACAGGGATCTCAATGGATCCATCGGCAAGTAATTTTTGGGTCATCCCCTGTTTCAAAGCAGTTTTGGTGTGATCCTCAACGGCCTGCATCCGGATGGCCAAAGTGGGGTCTAGGGCCAATTTATCTTCCAAAACACCCATGGAACCACATTGGTCTGCAGACAATTTGAACACCTCCTGTTCAAGGACCTGTTCCGTTTCAACGGTCGTTTCGGTTTTTTCACACGATGCAAATAGAAAGGCACCAACGGCAAGATACTTAAAGACTTTTTTCATGTATTTTAACATTTAATTAAGGTTAATGATGCCCTAATATATTAAAATTTAACACGAAATTAAGATTTTGTTATAAAAATCGACAACATGCACAATTTGTGGGAATATTCTCCTACAACGTTATAGTTGATGGGTCAAAAAATAAGGGGTTAAAACTGGATCACAGAAGCATCCTTTGGGCGCGTTTCACCCCTTCCACCAGCTTGTCCACTTCCTCTTGGGTATTGTAAAAGCTGAAACTGGCACGTACCGTTCCCGGAATCTTATAAAAATCCATGATGGGCTGTGCACAATGGTGGCCCGTCCTGACCGCTATTCCCAGTTTGTCGAGAATGGTACCGATATCATACGGATGGATACCTTCAATATTGAAGGAAATCACCGAAGTCTTGTGTTTTGCCGTTCCGTAGATCCGCAATCCTTCTATGGTGAGCAACTGCTGCGTCGCATATTGCATCAGTTCATCCTCGTATTGGGCAATGGCGCCAAAACCTATGTTTTCCATATAGTCCAAAGCGGCACCAAAGGCAATGCCCCCACAAATGTTGGGTGTTCCGGCTTCAAATTTATGGGGCAGATCGGAATAGGTGGTCTTTTCAAAAGAGACTTCTGCAATCATTTCCCCTCCGCCTTGGTATGGTGGCAATTTATTCAGCCATTCTTCCTTTCCGTAGAGCATTCCCACTCCTGTCGGTCCGCACATTTTATGTGCCGATACGGTATAGAAATCCACGTCAAGGGCCTGTAGGTCGGGTTTGAGGTGTGCGGCAGCCTGCGCCCCGTCTATCAAAACGGCCGCACCTACTTTATGGGCCGCATCTATGATCTCTTCGATCGGGTTGATGGTACCCAGGGCATTGGACACATGGTTACAGAACACTAACTTCGTCTTGTTGGACAATAGATTATGGTATTCCTCCATGATCAATTCCCCTTCCTGATTCATTGGGATGACTTTGAGAACTGCACCGGTACGTTCACAGAGCATTTGCCAAGGCACAATGTTGGAATGATGCTCCATGGCAGACACCAGTATCTCATCCCCTTTCTTTAGAAAGGAAGTAAAGCCCGTGGCCACCAGATTGATGCCGTGTGTGGTCCCTGATGTAAAGATCACTTCATAGGTCTTGCCAATATTGAAATGCTTCTGGATCTTTTGGCGGGCCAACTCGTAGGCGTCCGTTGCTTCTTGGGAAAGCGTATGCACCCCACGGTGGATGTTGGCGTTATAGCGATGATAGTAGTCCACGATCACATCGATGACCTGTTGAGGGGTCTGCGAGGTGGCGGCATTGTCCAAATACACCAAAGGCTGTCCGTTCACCTCACGATTAAGGATGGGAAAGTCCTTGCGGATGGTCTGTATGTCCAAAGCGGTCTGCAACATCGTATGCTTTTTTTATTCTTTACAGGTCAAATCCGACCCGTACGCCCAGTTTATTGGCAATGATCTTGTTCACCCTTGCCTTGAGTTCGGGAATGCGTACACTCTCCAACACGTTATTGGCAAAAGCATACATCAACAAAGCTGTGGCCTCCTTTTTCGGGATACCTCTTGACCTTAGGTAGAATAGGGCCTCGTCGTCCAATTGACCGATGGTACAGCCGTGGGAACATTTTACATCATCCGCAAAGATCTCCAATTGGGGCTTTGAGTTGATGGTGGCCCTGTCGCTCAGCAAAATATTGTTGTTCTGCTGGAAGGCATCCGTTTTTTGGGCAATCTTGTCCACAATGATCTTTCCGTTGAACACGCCTGTGGAGCGGTCGCCAAAAATTCCCTTATAATCCTGATGGCTCTCACAGTTGGGCTGCCTGTGGTGCACCAAGGTATGATGGTCCACATGCTGATTGTCCCCCAAAATGGTCACGCCTTTCAAGGTAGAATCAATGCGTTCCCCGTTTTGAAAGAAGTTCAGGTTGTTGCGGATCAACTTTCCTCCAAAGGAAAAGGTATGCACCCGAACCACGCTGCTGTCCTTTTGGGAAATATAGGTGTTGTCCACCAAAGAAGCCGTCGCGGCATCGTTCTGAACCTTGTAGTAGTCCACAATGGCATCCTTGCCCGCAAAGATCTCGGTCACAGAATTGGTGAACACCTCATTGTCCGTCAAACTTTGGTGGCGCTCTATGATCTGTACCTCTGCATTGTCCTCTGCCACGATCAGGTTCCGTGGTTGGAGCATCAAAGCAGCTTCATTGCCCGTGGCCAAATGCAATATCTGGATGGGCTTTTTGGGCATTTTGTTCTTTGGGATATAGATGTAGGCCCCTTCCTTACTGAAAGCCGTGTTCAACGAAGTCAACGACTCATCCTGCGATGCCGCCTTGTTAAAATAGACCTCGATCACTTGACGGAACATGGGCTTACTGAACGCGGAACTCATCAAACAGACGTCTACCCCATCATGTGTGGTTTCCGACAGATAGGAGCTGTATACCCCATCCACAAACACAATTTTGTAGGTATCGATCTCGTGGAGGAAATATTTTTTCACGTCCTTGTATTCCAGTGTGGTATCCTCTTTTGGGAAAATGCTGAAATCCACCTTTTGAAGGCTATTGAGCGATGTATATTTCCATGCTTCCTCCTTTTTGGACGGAAACCCTTTGGCCTCAAAGTTCTTGATGGCCTCCGAACGGACTTCGTGTATCGGATGGTCTAGATCCACACTGTCCTCAAAAGCCAAAAAAGAAGAGACTAATTTTTCTTTCAAATCCATTTTATAGGTTTTGGGTTTCAGGTTTCAAGTTTTGGTTTTCCCTAAACTTTACCCCTTTAAAATCTTTTTTGTTCAAATAATTGATGAAGTTTGCTATTTTCCTGCTGAGTATTTCATATTCTGAAGTCAGCTTTAGCATTTCATCCTCTTCAATATAACCGTTATCAAAAACTCGGTACAACTGTGACCTTGACTCCCCGGCAGATCCTTTTGCCATAGAAAGAAATTGTCTGAATTCCAGGTTCCCGTCCCTTTCAAAACCTTCGGCAATGTTATCCATCACCAAACCAGAAGAAGCTCTGATCTGGTCCCTAAGTTTAAAATGGTCTTTCAAATCCGTACTTTTTGCAATATGGATTATCTCTTTGGAAAGTTTTCTTGCTTCCTGCCAAATTTCCAAATCCTCGAATTTTTTTACGGTAGCCATAACCTGAAACAACATTAAACTTGAAACTCCTAGACGGTGGCTTCTTGTTTCAACCAGTCGTATCCTTTTTCTTCCAACTCAAGGGCAAGTTCCTTGGTGCCGGATTTCACGATTTTTCCATTGTACAGTACATGCACAAAATCTGGGACAATGTACTCCAACAGTCGCTGGTAGTGGGTGATCACAATGATGGCGTTGTCCTTGCTGCGCAGTTTGTTCACCCCGTTGGCCACGATGCGGAGGGCGTCAATGTCCAATCCGGAATCGGTCTCGTCCAAAATGGCGAGTTTGGGTTCCATCATCGCCATTTGGAAGATTTCGTTCCGCTTCTTTTCCCCTCCAGAGAACCCTTCGTTCAAGGAACGGGACAAGAATTTGCGATCGATTTCCAACAGTTCGGACTTTTCACGGATTTTTTTCAACATCTCATTGGCAGGCATGTCTTCCAATCCCTGTGCCTTTCTGGACTCGTTGATGGCGGTCTTCATAAAGTTGGTCACCGAAACTCCTGGGATTTCAACCGGGTACTGAAATGACAGAAAAACGCCTTTGTGGGCCCTTTCTTCCGGTGAAAGCTCTTCCAGGTCTTCCCCGTCCAAAAGGATGGTGCCTTCCCCTACTTCAAATTCTTCTTGGCCCGCGATCACTTCGGCCAAGGTACTCTTACCAGAACCATTGGGTCCCATGATGGCGTGTACCTCTCCGGCGTTCACCTTTAGGTTGATACCCTTAAGGATTTCCTTATCTTCTACGCTTGCGTGTAAATTTTTGATCTCTAACATCTTGTATAATTGTATCCTGTCTTATTATTTGTGAATTCGCTCAATCACCAAATTATATTGGGTAGCTGAGCATGGCCAAAGCTATCCTACCGAACCTTCCAAACTGATTTCCAATAGTTTTTGGGCCTCTACGGCAAATTCCATGGGCAATTTGTTCAACACTTCCTTACTGAAACCGTTCACGATAAGGGCAATAGCCTTTTCGGTATCGATTCCCCGTTGGTTACAGTAGAAAATCTGGTCTTCGCCAATTTTACTTGTGGTGGCTTCGTGCTCTATCTGGGCCGATTTGTTCTTCACCTCAATGTAAGGGAAGGTATGCGCCCCACAACGATTGCCCATCAACAGGGAATCGCATTGGGAAAAGTTTCTTGCATTCTCGGCACGACTGCTCACCTGGACCAATCCACGATAGCTGTTCTGCGACTGGCCTGCGGAAATTCCTTTGGAAATGATGGTGCTCTTGGTGTTCTTGCCCAAGTGGATCATCTTGGTCCCGGTATCGGCTTGCTGGAAATTGTTGGTCACGGCAATGGAATAGAATTCGCCGATGGAATTGTCCCCCTTCAACACACAGGAAGGGTATTTCCAGGTGACGGCGGAACCGGTTTCTACCTGTGTCCATGAAATCTTGGCGTTCTTTTCGCAAAGGCCACGCTTGGTCACGAAGTTGAACACGCCTCCCTTTCCTTCCTTATCGCCAGGGAACCAGTTCTGTACGGTAGAGTATTTGATTTCGGCATTGTCCAATGCGATCAATTCCACTACAGCGGCATGCAATTGGTTCTCGTCACGCGATGGTGCGGTACATCCTTCCAAATAGCTGACGTAGCTTCCTTCATCGGCAACCACCAAAGTTCTCTCGAACTGTCCTGTTCCCGCTTGGTTGATACGGAAATAGGTGGAAAGCTCCATTGGGCATCTGACCCCTTTGGGAATGTAGCAAAACGACCCATCCGAAAATACGGCCGAGTTCAAAGCGGCATAAAAGTTGTCCTTTTTGGGGACCACCGTTCCGATGTATTTCTTCACCAACTCCGGATGTTCCTTGATCGCTTCGGAAATGGAGCAGAAAATAATCCCTTTTTCTGCCAAGGTCTTTTTGAAAGTGGTGGCCACGGAAACGGAATCCATCACGATATCCACCGCCACTCCAGCCAATTTCTTCTGTTCGTCCACCGAAATGCCAAGCTTCTTGAAGGTATCCAGCAATTCGGGATCTACTTCGTCCAAGCTGTTGTACTTTGGCTTTTTATTGGGTGCGGAATAGTAAGAAATATCCTGAAAATCAGGCTTTTTATAGGTTACGTTCGCCCATTCCGGCTCCTTCATTTCCTGCCAGGCACGAAAAGCTTCCAATCGCCACTCCGTCATCCAATCGGGCTCTTCCTTCTTCTTGGAAATGGCAATCACAATCTCCTCGTTCAACCCTTTGGGAAGGGTATCCGATTCAATATCCGTGTAGAAACCGTACTCGTATTCCTTGGTCTCCAGTTCTTTTTTTAATTCTTCCTCTGTATAAGCCATATCTTATAAGTTAGCCAATTGAAGGCTTTTAGTCAATGTTTATAGTGAAAAACTTTCCCCGCACCCACAAGTGCGCTGGGCATTGGGGTTATTGAAGACAAAACCCTTGCCATTCAATCCGCCGGAATATTCCAGTGTGGTGCCCACCAGGTACAAAAAGCTCTTTTTGTCCACGATGATGCGCACGGCATTATCTTCAAAAATCTTATCTGTGTCTTCTACGGACTTATCAAATTTAAGTTCGTAAGACAATCCACTGCAGCCACCACTCTTCACTCCCACACGGACATAATCGGTAGTTGCATCAAAGCCTTCCTCGGCCATGAGCGACACTACTTTTAGCTTTGCTGTTTCCGATACTTTAATCATCTTACTTGAATTTAATCTAAATAGCCTACAAATATACTGTTTAAGTAGGGTTTTACCATACATACTAACATTATAATAACGAATGATTCCATAGGGGTTTTCTATGCTGGGCAGTGTGTTTTTCCTATAACGCCCCGTGCGGGGCCTTTACGGGTTTTTCACCTTTCTCCATGGAGCCTTGCCAAGTTCCGCCGATCCTGTTTACTTTTGCAAAATGCTAGAAGACAAGAATCCACAACGTACCTCATTGGAAGAGCTCGGCGAATTTGGGCTCATTGACCATTTGACCCAAAATTTTGAACTGAAACAACCTTCATCCCTCGTGGGCATTGGTGACGATGCCGCGGTAATGGACTTCAAGGACAAAAAAGTGATCGTTTCCACCGATATGCTGGTGGAAGGGGTGCATTTTGACCTTAGCTATATGCCCCTCAAGCATTTGGGATACAAGTCGGTGATGGTCAACCTTTCCGATATCTGCGCCATGAATGCCCTACCGACCCAAGTGACGGTTTCCATGGCAGTTTCCAACAGGTTTCCCCTTGAGGCCTTGGAAGAGTTTTACGAAGGGGTGGCCTTGGCCTGCAAGCTGTACCATGTGGACTTGGTGGGCGGCGACACTACTTCGTCCACCAAAGGGATGATCATCAGTGTTACGGCCATGGGAGCGGCGAACGAAGATGAAATTGTTTACCGGAAAGGCAGCAAACCGAACGATCTTTTGGTGGTGACTGGCGATTTGGGTGGCGCCTATCTGGGGCTGCAGGTGTTGGAACGTGAAAAGGAAGTCTTCAAGGTGAACCCCAATAGTCAACCTGATCTGGAACCCTACTCTTACCTTGTGGAACGACAGTTGAAACCAGAGGCCCGCAAGGACATGGTGGAACTTTTGAAAAAGCTGGAAGTCAAGCCCACTTCCATGATCGATATCAGTGACGGGCTTTCCTCTGAAATCCTCCACCTCTGTAAACATGGGGATGTCGGGTGCAATCTTTTTGAGGACAAGATTCCCTTGGATCCATCGGCCATCGCCACTTGTGAGGAATTCAAGATGGACAGCACCATGGTTGCCCTGAGCGGGGGGGAAGATTATGAGCTCCTGTTCACCATAGACCAAGCTGATTTTCCCAAGATCAAAGGAAATCCCAACTTAACCGTGATCGGACATATGACGGAGAAAAGTGAAGGGGTGCACCTCATTACAAGGGCCGAGACCAAAATCCCTATCACGGCACAAGGGTGGAACTCGTTCAACGAAACAAAATAAAAAACCCCGAAAATCAAGGATTTCCCACTCCATGGTTTTGGGGCACGCAACCAATAGCTGTAGGTACTCGTTTGAGTTTCCGGGATTAAGATTTGGGCTTTTTGTAAAAAAAGAAAAGGCTAGGCCACTTGGTGCACTACCCTGCTTCTTCTTTTTCGGTACATGTCTTCCAATGTACTGTTGATTTCCTGCATCTGGGGTGTCAAGGCGGAAAGCTTGCCGCTGACATCCGTGGTTACCTCTTTGTGGCAATGGGTACATTTATACTCCTTGATGTGTTCCGTTACTTTTTTGGAAACCACATAGTGGTGTCCGAACAAGTTGCAGAAGAAAGAGGAAAATTTGTTGCCTTGGTGGTGATGGTGAGAAGTAGAAATTTTCATAGGCCGGTCGTTGTTTGGATAAGCATACATGCGATTTGGGGAATCGAAAAATGCCGTAATTTGGTTACTGGTAGTTTTTTGTTATATCAATTTGTTTTTGGTTGAACTTTCTATAGCAACGGATGTTGATAACTTTTTATTTTATGGATGGCTGCACAAAATCTTTTTTTCGATGAAATGCATGCTATTCGACAAAAAGTCAGATAATTCCGCTGAATTACATTTTCGAAATATACCACATTGAAAATAATTTATCAACACCCCATGAATAAAAAATCGTTAACGATCACCTCTTTTGCCCTTTTCTCCCTCTTTTTTGGTGCAGGCAACCTCATTCTCCCCCCTCTTTTGGGTTTCAAGGCCGGAAATATGTGGTGGTTGGTGGCCCTTGGGTTTTGTGTGTCAGCGGCTTTGGTCCCCATACTTGGTATTTTGGCCCATGCCAAATTGCAGGGCACCATGTTCGATTTTGCCAAAAAGGTGTCGCCGCTCTTCAGTACCGTCTATTGCTTTGTCATATATGGCATCTCCATAACGCTTCCCTCGCCCCGAACAGCCTCCGTGACCCACGAAATGGCCGTCCAGCCTTTTTGGGATTCATCCTATTTGCTCACCAGCCTCATCTATTTTGTGCTGGTTTTCATTTTTGCCATCAACAGGGCCAAGGTATTGGACCTTATCGGAAAACTGCTCACGCCGGCCATTTTATTGGTATTGGTCTTGATCATGGTCATTGCAGGTTTTACGTTGGATTTTGATTTTGCCCCTTCCTCCTTGACCAATCCGTTCAGTTATGGCATTTTGGAAGGCTACCAAACTTTTGATGCCATTGGCGCCGTGGTGGTGGGTGCCGTGATCATCGTGTCCATCAACCTGAAGGAAAAAGGTCTGGCCTATGCCGATAAGAGAAAATTGATCCGTGCTGCCGGATTTTGGGCCGGTCTTGGACTTTTTATCATCTACGCCGGACTTATATTGACCGGTGCCCTTTTTGGTAAATCCTTTGACCAAGACATTTCCAGAACGGCTTTGTTGAGCGGGATCAGCATAGCGACATTGGGCAACACGGCCAACCTATTTTTGAGTGTGCTGGTCAGTCTGGCCTGTTTTACCACGGCTGTGGGCATCGTTACCGGTACTTCGGATTTTATCAGGAGCCAGTTCAACGACTCCGTTCGGGCCTATCGCATCACCGCTTTTGTAGGATGCGTATTGGGTGTTTTGGTGGGACAGTTCAATGTGGGCCATATCATTGCCGTGGCGTTGCCCGCCCTGATGTTCATTTATCCCATCACCATCATATTGATCATATTGAATGTGCTTCCGGACAGACTTACCCCACCGAAGGTGTTTAAGACCGTGGTCTGGACCACGATACTGTTCAGCATCCCCGATTTTTTGGGAAGCATGGGCCTGGGGGATGTCATCCATCCCTATACTTCTTGGATTCCTTTGAGCCAACACCAATTGGGATGGGTTCTTCCCGCTGTTGTAGCCCTTGTCATTTCAAGTTTTATCCGGCAAGAAGCAAAAGTCGTCTAGTAGAAAACGGAATCGAAGAAAGATTTCATTTCTGCGGCATAGGGAACCCCATATTTGGCAAAAGTGCCACGCGTCTGTGCATCCGGTTTCCAATCAAAAAAGGCATGCCCGGCACCGTCTACCACCAAGTATTCGACCGTTTGTCCATTTTGTTTCAAAAGGTCCACGTAGGGTTGTACCAATGCATCGTTGATCAAACCATCTTCCGAACCTCTCACAATAAAATGGGGAATGGCCCTGTCGGCAACGTTGGGCACATGTTTCATAGGTGACACGGCGTCCAGATAGGCCTGGTCTTTCTGCTGGATGAAGTTGCTGAAATCCTTGGCATCAAATGGTCCATAACTGGGTGCGGCCACTTTAATGGCGTCCACGATTTCCTTTTTGACCTCATCCACAGATTTGCCTTTTGGCAGGTATGAAGGCATATATTCAAAAACGCCTTCCGTTGTGCCAAAGCCGCCATCCCCTATCATGGGACTGAGCACGGCCGCGGCCGCGGAAAGGTGTCCGCCTGCACTGTCGCCCGTAACGGCTATCTTGGTAGGGTCGCCACCGTAGGCTTTTGCATGCTCCTGAATGTGGGCAATGCCCCCGAAAACATCCTCGATCAAATTATGCATGTAGTTGGGTGTTTCATCCCCATCCAAATTGTTCACCCAGCGGTAATCCATGCTGAAGACCACATATTGGTCTCCCTTGGTAAGTTCCCTGGCCAACCCTCTCATGATGTCCTCGTTGTTGGAAGACCATCCTCCGCCATGGACAATGACCACGCACGGAAGGTCGTTTGCCCCTTTAGGGGCATATACATCATATTTCAAGGGTTTGGCGCCCGGTTGGGCATACACCACATCGTGGGTCACGTTCAAGTTTTCGACCAAGTTGTTCTTCACAAAAGTGGCTCCGATGGACATGTCCTTGTCCACGACAATTTTTAGGGTCGGGACAAAAGTCTCCACGCTCGTGGTGCCCCACATGCCTCCTTTAAAAGTGTAATAGACCGCATCCAAGCTATAGCCTTCGGACGGGGTGGCCGTGACCGTCAGTTCGGTGCCAAGGGCCACTTTTCCATCTGCGGGAAGTTCCGGGGAAACCGTATAGGACCCGTTTTCCGGTGACACCAAGGAAACTGTTGCCATTTCCTGTGGCACGGAGCTTTTTCCAAAATTATGGGCTTTCATGGGAGCGCTCCATACCAAAACCAGCAGGAAGGGAATTGCCTTTGCGCACCATTTCTTTGAGGGTTGAAAAAAAACTTGCATATCTTGATTTTAGGATATCCCACCAAGATATTGATTAATTTTCAACTTTTGACCGGGCCGTTCTTTTTTTGAAGCTACAGAAAATGAAATTCTGTGTTGTGCCGAATGGGGTGTTATGGTCTTTATGGATGCATTCCATCCTATCGAATCCATCCTTGAGGAGGTTTTCCATTTTCTCTTCATCATATTGCAGTATCTCAAGGCCACTGCATTGGGTAGGTCCGTTTTTTGAGAAAGCCCCCAGTACGACAAATCCGCTCGTTGCCCTATTGACCAATTCCTTGTATTTTTCAATCTGTCCCTGGGAGGTAAGAAAATGGAGCATGGCCCTGTCGTGCCAGACATCATAGGTTTCCCACGGTTCAAACTCGGTGATGTCCCCAACGATCCAATTTACTTTTTTTGCCCGATCCCCTAGCCTATCCCTAGTCTTTTGGAGCGCTTTGGCAGAAATGTCCAGCACCGTGATGTGCTCAAAGCCTTCATTCAGCAGACAATCCACAAGGTTGCTGTCCCCACCTCCCACGTCTATGATCTTTGCTGTTTTGTCCAGGCCAAATGAATGGATCAAGTCCAGGGACGTTTGCGGTTTTTGTTCTGTCCAACTCAACTGATCGGGAGACTTGGTCCTGTAAACGGTTTCCCAATGTTTTTCAATGCCCATGCTTTTTTGGTCTGTCAGTTTCAAAGAATGCAGTTTACACTAAAGACTCTTGGAAAATGGTATTGTTACATGGGAAGGCTTCGATTTGAGCCCTGATCTCAAAGTTTATCCGAAGGAATGCCGCTTACTCTGTATCTTTTTTCTTTTTGTTGTAGTAATAAATGGCATAGGCAATACCTGCCAAGACCACGAAAGGCAGATAGCTCCCGATAACGACCCCAATTTCATAGGAGTTATCGGGAGCTTCTTGCATTTTCTTTTCAATATCGACCTGAAAAAGTAAAAAAACGAGGTTCATATGATGCATTTACCTTCTAAAAATCAAACTGAACGGAGTGAAGCATCCCTTTTTGAAGGGTTTGGATACTTCGCTTCGCTCAGCTGGATAGTACCAACCCTTATTTGTTCATCAACTCCTCGATCTCCTCGATCTCAATGGGGATATTCCGCATCAAATTGAAGGGTTCTCCCTTTTCCTGGATCACGACATCATCTTCCAAACGGATGCCCATTCCCTCTGCGGGAATATAGATGCCAGGCTCTACGGTAAAGACCATATTGGCCTTCATCGGGGTCTTCAGCTCGCCATAATCATGGGTGTCCAAACCTATGTGGTGACTGGTGCCGTGCATGAAGTATTTTTTATAGGCGGGCCAATCGGGGTTTTCGTTCTGCACATCGGCCTTGTCCAAAAGTCCAAGTCCAATAAGCTCCGAGGTCATGATCTTACCGACCTCTTTGTGGAACTCGGCCCAGATGGTCCCGGGAACGAGCATTTTGGTGGCTTCGTTCTTTACGTGCAGTACGGCACCGTACACCTGCTTTTGTCGGTCGGTAAACCGGCCGTTTGCGGGAATGGTCCGGGTCATGTCGCTGGAGTAATTGGCATATCCGGCCGCTAGGTCCATCAATATCATGTCGCCGTCCTTGACCTGTCGGTTATTTTCCAAATAATGGAGCACATTGGCATTGTTCCCTGCCGCAATGATGGGGTTATAGGCAAATCCCTTGGAGCGGTTCCGGACAAACTCGTGCAAAAATTCGGCCTCGATCTCATACTCCCAAACACCTGGTTTTACAAATCCAAGAATACGTCGGAAGCCTTTTTCGGTGATGTCGCAGGCTATTTGCATCAATTCGATCTCCTCGGGTTCCTTCACACCCCTGATCTGCTGCAAAATGGGGTTGCTCTTGGCCCATTGGTGCGCCGGAAAGTCCTTTTTGCATTTTTCGATAAAACGGTCTTCCCGGGTCTGGGTCTCCACCGCTTGACGATAATGTTCGTTGGTGTTGAAATAAATGGTGTCGGCCTCTGTCATCAAATCAAAAAAGACCTTGTCGAATTCCTTCAGCCAACAGACCGTTTCTATTCCGGACACTTCTGTGGCCTGTTCCTTCGTCAATTTGGCACCTTCCCAGACGGCAATATGGTCATTGGTTTCCCGTACAAAAAGGATTTCTCTTTTCTTTTTGTCCATCGCATCGGGAAAGAGCAGCAGGATGGTCTCTTCCTGATCGGCACCGCTCAGATAAAAGATATCACGGGCCTGCTCAAAGGACATGGTGCTGTCCGCGCCAATGGGATAAATATCGTTGGAATTGAACACCGCAATGCTCTTTGGCTTCATCTGGGCCATGAATTTCTTGCGGTTCTTTACAAAAAGTTTGTTGTCTATGGGAAAATATTTCATCAGAATAAATTGGTTTGCCCAAATGTAGGTAATTGCGATACCGAAGACAAATTGTTACCTTCCATTTCAAAACAAGAACATGCAGCTCACCCTCAGCATTCCCGCCCTTCTTTTTCCTGCAATTTCCCTGACCATGCTGGCCTACAATGCCCGCTATCTGGCCATTGCGGCACTGATTCGGCAGTTGCACAAACAGTTTGAGGAAACCTCGGCCCCTCCGTTGCGGCAACAGATCCAACAGTTGCGCAAACGATTGGGCATCATCAAGAACATGCAGGCCACGGCCATCATCAGTTTTTTACTGGCCGCGGTGACCATGTTCCTGGTCTATGTGGAACTGAACGTCTGGGCCAATATCATCTTTGGTATAAGTCTGGTCTTTTTGGTGGTCTCCTTGGTACTTTCGCTTATCGAGGTGCAGGTATCCACCAAGGCGTTGGCCATCCAATTGAAGAACATGGAAAACTGATTTAGCAGCATTTCCTTTGTTCATTTTGCGTTTTTCGATGCTTTTTCTGTATATTTAGTAGGAATGCACACCTAAATAGAGATGTGAAATCCTATTGGTCTGCCCTTTCTTTTATCAACTATCAATTGAAAGCAGGGTTGTGCCAAAAAAACCACCACATCCATAAAACCAACCTTTTTGGAGCCTACAGGCCTTTTATCTTTGTTTCTGTTCATCAACAATAGTAAATGCCCAAATCATGAAAAGTGTAAAAGAGTTGGATTTTTTCAAGAACATCCGGGAAATCAGGGAATACGAATTCGGTATTTTTTATTTCTTTGATGGATTGGTCATTTCCGAAATGAACGAAGGGGAAATCTTTGATTGGTCCATTGCTGAAAAAATCATTGATGCCGCCTATGAAATCTTGGGCGAGGACAAACCCATTGCCTATATCTCCAACCGCATCAACAACTATTCCGTTGTGCCAACGGATTGGTTGAAATTTTATAAGAACAGGCACAAACTGGAATTTTATTCCATAGTGGCCTACAATAAATATGGATTGGCCAGCATTATCCTTGAAAAAATGTTCTTCAAGGACAATATCCGACAATTCACGGACCTGGAAAGTGCCATTTCGTGGAGTTTGGCCAAAATAAGCGACAAAAATGACTGCTTATCGGCCTAAACAAAACAATATATTTCATTGATTTGAAGCCTTTTGCAAATATATTTTGGCCCATGATAGGAGGCCTTGATTCCCTGCGTTAGCGCTTTCTCTGCCCATTTCTTTCCACAAATTGAATCATCTGTTTGGCCACATTGACGCCTGTTGCCTCTTCGATTCCCTTGAGCCCTGGCGATGCGTTGACCTCAATCAACAAGGGCCCCTTTTTGGACCGGATAAGATCCACCCCGGCAATTCCCAGACCCAGATGCTTGGTCGCGTTCAGGGCCATGGATTTTTCCTTGGGGGTCAGTTGGACCGCTTCGGTGTCCGCCCCCCGGTGCACGTTGGACCGGAAATCATCCAATCCACTGGTCCGTTTCATGCTTGCCACGACCTTGTTCCCCACCACAATGACCCGAAGGTCTTCCCCATTGGCCTCCTCAATGTACTGTTGAAGCAGAATACTAGTATTCATATTGTACAGGGTGTCGATCATGGATTTTGCCGATTTTTTGCTCTCGGCCAAGATCACCCCTTTGCCCTGGGTGCCTTCTTGTAGTTTGATGATCACAGGCGCCCCTCCCAATAGGTCCATCTGCGCCTCTACGTTATCAGGGTTGATGGAGAAAACGGTCTCTGGGATGGGGATTCCCTTTTTGGCCATGATCTGCAAGGTCCTCACTTTGTTCCTCGCCCTGATGATTCCCGTGGAACGGGCCGTGCTGAAGACCCCGTTCATTTCAAACTGCTTCACGATGGCGGCGCCATGTCGGGTGACCGTGGTGCCGATCCTGGGGATGATGGCATCAAAACCTTCGGTGATGTTGTCCTCCCCAAAATAGATCTGGGGCATGCCCTGACCCAATTTTACCGAGCATTTGGTGTGGTCTATGAGCTCCACATAGTGTCCCGCCTTTTGCGCTTCCACAGCTATTCTTCTGGTGGAATACACATTGAGGCTCACGGATAGGATGGCGATATCCATTGTAGTGTTCAGGTTTTGCCTGTTCAAATTCGGACAAATCTTTTGGATTTCGGTGCCGTTTTGAAAATTTCTTTCAGCTTTAGTGATTTTCCAATAGCAATCGGGGCAGGGTAACGACCACTTTGGTGCCCAATGCCTTTCCCGATGCATCCACAAGATCCTCGACCGTAAAATGGAAATCGCCTGCGTATTTTTTGGAGTAGAAGTCCAGACGGTCGTTCACAATGGAGAGTCCCAGGGATTGACTTTTCAGCGGGTTTTGACTGTTCCTTAACTGTGAGGCCCGTCTTCCGATACCATTGTCCTCTATGGTGATCTGCAAATCGTTGGAAGGTTCCAACAGTTCCACCTTCAGGCTGAGTTTCTTTTTCCCCTTCCGGGTGGACAACCCATGCCAAATAGCATTTTCAACAAAAGGTTGCAACAATAGGGAGGGCACCAGAAGTTCCTGGGCCTCTATGGAATCCTCCAACTCAAAAGTGTATTCCATGCCGTTCTTGAAGCGGTCACTCTCTATCTCCACATACATTTTGATGATGCCCAGTTCCTCTTCGAGCGAGATAAGGTCCCTTCGGGAGCTCTCCAATATGCCCCGGATCAGTTTGGAGAACCTTCCCAAATAATAGATGGCCTTTTCCTGGTTGTTCTCTATAAAGTACGATTTGATCGAGTTCAGGGCATTGAAGATAAAATGGGGGTTCATCTGGCTGCGAAGCGCATCCAAACGCAGCTGGGCAAACTTGTTCTCCACTTTGATGGCCAATTTCTCCGTGCGCTCCTTCTGCGCCTCGGAACTCAACCCCTCTATCTCTGCCTTTGTCTGCACCAACTCGTCCGACAAGGCCCTGTTGATGCTTTCCTTGATGGTGTGGTTTTCCTCGAGCTGATCAATGTACTTTTTCTGGACATGGGCCTTTTCCTTATAGACCATTTTTTGTTCCAGCCCTATGGCCAGCGCAAACAACAGACTTTCGAACAGCACGCCCAAATAAAAAATATACAGGGTCTCCGTGTTCGCGGTCTTTGTCTTGATGGAATAGAGTGAAATGATCAGATAGGAAACAAAAAGCGAGGACATGCCCAATAGGATATACCACTTGATGATCCTGTTCTGCTTGAGCACGAGACAAAATCCCCAAACAAAGGCTATCAAGTTCAACGGCAACAGTACAAATACCTCACAATAATCGATAAGGTAGGATCTGGGGTTGATCAGGTACATCGCCCAAAACGTAAAATAAAAAGGGGCCAACCCCAAATAGCCCCAATGCACAAACTTTACAAACTTCGGATAGTCCTTTTTGAAGCCCATGATCTCCAAAATGAAGAGGGTGAACAGGAAGGAGGCCATCCATTGGGAAGGATAGTGGAACCATCTCACAAAGGTCCTCCCTGCGGATGAATGGGCAAAATCGCTAAAAAACACCCCATCCACATATTTGAGCAAGGTGAGCCCCGTGATCAGGGCATATAGGGCATAGAAAAGGTAGAACCGCTTTTTGTGCTGAAAAAACTGGATCAGGAAAAACACGAAGAGGTAAAAAAGAACGGACACCACAAAGAACCCAAACCCATTTTGGTTGCTTTCCTTGAAGAAGTCCATCAAGCCTTTGAGCATAGTCTATCTTTATTGGGCCATCCGATGTAGAAAGGCCTCCCTCTTGTTTCTGGATACCGGAATCTTTCGGTCGTTGGAAAGCACCAGATACCCATCGGTTCGTATGTATTCGTCCACTTTGAGCAGGTGCACGATAAAGGAATTGTGTATCCTGAAAAATATGCGGCTTGGCAAAAGGTCCTCCAACTCTTTGAGTTTCTTGGAGACCAAAACCTGTTCGCCAGATTCCAAAAAGACTTTGGAATAATTCCCGTCCGATTCGCAATACACAATATCGGCCACCCGCAAAAACAAGATCTTGCCACTTACCGGAATCTGGACCACTTGGGGAGCACTGGCCCGGGATAGGGCCTCAAAAGTCTGCTCGAACTGATGTTGGAAACTTTGGGAACCGTTGAGCTTTTTCAATTTTTCTATCACCCCTGAAATATCGTCCTGGTCCACAGGTTTGAGGAGATAATCCACGGCACTTTCCTTGATGGCCTGGATGGCATATTGGTTGTAGGCCGTGGTGATCACAATGGCAAAGTTGCGGTATTCTAGTTTGTCCAATAGGGAAAACCCGCTCATTTCTGGCATCTCGATATCCAGAAAGACACAGTCCGGCTTCAAATAATTGATGCCCGAAATGGCCTCCTTCGGGGAAGTGAACGTTTCAATAATGGAAATGAAATCGGGGTATTTCCGCAATTCCCACGAAAGGCTGTTTATTGCCGCAACCTCATCGTCAACTATGATTGCCCTCATAACTCTGGTGTTCTTTGGCCCAAATTAAAAATAGAAGCAAGACCCTTTCCCACATTAATGATGCTTGACCTAAAAAGGTGTATGTACGACGGTTATACCGTATGGATGGGAAATTCCTTAAAAATAGCAAGAAATAGTGGTCCATACACAAAAAAGGGTTGCCGACGAATCCATTTATACCCTTGGTCACAATTGAAAGTTTCCATGGCTCGATTGATCCTAATTTGGCCCCATGAAACCCTAAAAAATTTTGAAAATCATGAAAACAAATGTTTTATCTATCAAAACTGTATTGATTATGGCTTTGTCCATGGCATTGGTCACCTCCTGTTCATCCGAAGATGGTGAGGATGGTGCTACCGGCCCACAAGGGGAACAAGGTCCTGCAGGCCCCGCCGGCCCACAAGGTGAGCAGGGCGAGCAGGGTGCCCAAGGAGAGCAAGGAGAGCCCGGCACTGCCAATGTGATCTATTCCGAATGGGTAGATACAGAGTTGGGGAACAGTATTGTTTCCACATCGGCCTCTTTTGACATCGAAGCTCCTGAAATCGGTCCAGACATGTTGAACTTTGGAACCATTTTGGTGTATGGCCGAAGAATAGAGCTTCCGGGGGATGGCAACATCGTATATCCTCTTCCCATTGTCTTTGGCGCAGCAAGACAACAATCCTATTATTTTAGAGCACAAAGTGATGAAATTATCATTACAGTTGTGGCAAACGAAGAAGGCGAAAGTGTCGGAGATGGCTCCTTTTTGGAGCAATACAGGTATGTGCTGATTCCAGGTGGTGTGTCCACTTCCGGAAAATTGGTATCCGACATGGACCTTTCCAAGATGAGCTATGAAGAGGTGATTGAATTGTTCAACATTCCTGAATAACACCCTAAATAGCCCAAGTTCCCCCAACTATCAACACTTAAAATTAAAACACATGAAAAGGCAAATCATCTTATGGGCCTTATTGGCAACTACCTTTCTGGCCTGCTCTGGTGTTTCTTGTCCCAAATTAAAAATAGAACCAAGACCCTTTCCACATTAGGGTTCATTTAACACCACGATCATGAAACCGATAATATACATCCTATTGGCATTTTTGCCATTATTGGGAATGGCCCAGGAGAAAAACACCACCATCAAAGTGACGGCAACGGCTGTCCACATAGACCCATCCCCCACCTACAAGGCCATCGTTTCCCTGAGCTCCGCTTTTGCCAGCTATGCGACCGATGGCATAGACCTTGAGCAATTAAAATCAAACTACAAAAAGGCCTTGGAATCACATGGGCTTGACTGGAACGAGATCAAAGAGACACCTTACGAATTTGGTTTTGAGACCATGGGGTATGACAAGGAAGGTGCCGTGTACGAGTTCACCACGACCTCAGCGGAAAAAATGAGAGAATTTCTGGGGATAAAATCATTGGGCATACAACGCTTGAACGCCATTGCCATTTTGGAAATTGACCCCGATGAGGCAAAATCCCTAAGTGAAAGGGCCCTAAAAGATGCCACCGCAAAGGCAACTGCCATAGCACTGGCCCTGGGCAAGGAACTCGGACCTGTTGAAGTTGTGGAGGACAACCAGTTTATGGGAAAACAGATAGAAACCTCCATTTATTATGACCGTCCCGTTGGCGAATATATTTATACACTTCAGGTGGTCTTTGCCACCAAATAAGTGGTTGACCATAAAACATTTAGCTACTAAACCCTTCACCGGACAAGCCCCTAAGGGGCTTTTTTTGATATTTACAGATTCGACCTTTCCTTAAAACGTTTCTAAATAAGAGGTTTCGTGCAGTTTATTGCTTGTTAAAAACTCGATCGTGCCGTAAATTTGTCTCAAAACCAGCACTAATGAGTGGATTGATAAAATCTTCAATTGCCCGCAAAGTGGTAATGGCACTTTCGGGTCTTTTTTTGGTTGTTTTTCTCACACAACATTTTACCATTAACATCACCTCGGTCATTGACCCTGACACGTTTAATTCGTGGTCGCATTTTATGGGCTACAACCCATTAGTCCAATTTGTACTGCAGCCCATTTTGATTGCCGGGGTGATCGTGCACTTTGTCATGGGCTTTGTCCTGGAAATCCAGAACAAGAAAGCACGCGGCGTCAATTACGTGAAGTTCAAAGGAAGTGCCAACGCCACATGGCCCTCCAGGAACATGATCTATTCCGGATTGGTGGTACTCGCCTTTTTGGTACTTCATTTCTATGATTTTTGGATACACGAGATGGCCTACAAGTACGTCGCGGTTTCCCCCGAAGACCCTACACGCTACCACCATGAGACCGTGGAGAAATTTGCCCCGGCCTGGAGAACGATCCTCTACGTTGTGTCCTTTGTACTATTGAGCCTTCACCTGTGGCACGGTTTTGCTTCTTCCTTCCAGAGTATGGGAGTGAACAACAAGTACACCCCGGCCATTAAGACGTTCACAAAATTATTTTCGGTGATCATTCCATTGGGCTTTGCTTTCATCGCCCTATATCACCACCTTAACCCAATAACACATTAAGTATGGGCATATTGGATTCTAAAATTCCATCTGGGCCTTTGGCCGACAAATGGACCAAACATAAAAACGATATAAATCTCGTAAATCCCGCCAACAAAAGGAATATTGATATTATTGTGGTGGGGACCGGATTGGCAGGGGGTTCCGCTGCGGCCACTTTGGCCGAGCTGGGCTACAATGTAAAGACCTTCTGCTACCAGGACTCTCCCCGAAGGGCGCACTCCATTGCCGCACAGGGAGGGATCAATGCAGCAAAAAACTATCAAGGTGATGGCGACAGTAACTATCGCCTGTTCTACGACACGATCAAAGGGGGCGACTACCGTTCCCGGGAGGCCAATGTGTACCGTTTGGCCGAGGTGTCCGGAAACATCATTGACCAATGTGTGGCACAAGGAGTCCCTTTTGCCCGAGAATACGGAGGGCTTTTGGACAACCGCTCCTTTGGAGGGGTTTTGGTTTCCAGAACCTTTTACGCCAAGGGACAGACAGGCCAGCAATTGTTGTTGGGAGCCTACTCTGCCATGAACCGACAGATCAACCGGGGCAAGATTAAGTCCTATACCCGTCATGAGATGATGGATTTGGTTTTGGTGGACGGTAAGGCCAGGGGAATCATAGCCCGTGACCTAGTTACCGGAGAAATTGAACGACACAGTGCACACGCCGTGGTTTTGGCCACAGGAGGGTACGGAAATGTGTTCTTCCTTTCCACCAATGCCATGGGAAGCAACGTAATGGCTGCATGGAGGGCACACCGCAAAGGGGCCTTCTTCGCCAACCCATGTTACACACAAATCCACCCAACCTGTATTCCGGTCTCTGGGGAGCATCAATCCAAATTGACCTTGATGTCCGAATCGCTCCGTAACGATGGACGAATCTGGGTGCCCAAGAAAATGGAAGATGCCGTGGCCATCCGCGAAGGGAAATTGAAGCCCACACAGATTGCCGAGGAAGACCGTGATTATTATTTGGAAAGAAGATATCCTGCCTTTGGTAACCTAGTGCCCCGCGATGTGGCCTCTAGGGCCGCCAAGGAACGTTGCGATGCCGGATTTGGCGTGAACAAGACCGGGGAAGCGGTATTCTTGGATTTCGCATCGGCCATCAAACGGTACGGGAAAGAAAAGGCACTGACTTCGGGCATCAAGGATGCCGATGAGGCCACCATCATCAAATTGGGTGAGGAAGTCGTTGAGGCCAAATACGGAAACCTATTCCAGATGTACGAGAAAATCGTGGACGAAGATCCATATAAGACCCCAATGAAAATCTACCCTGCGGTGCACTACACCATGGGCGGACTTTGGGTAGATTATAACCTACAGACCACCATCCCCGGTTGCTATGCGGCCGGAGAGGCCAATTTTAGCGATCACGGGGCCAACCGTTTAGGGGCTTCCGCACTGATGCAAGGCTTGGCCGACGGATATTTTGTACTGCCCTACACCATTGGGGACTATCTGTCCAAGGACATTAGGACCGGCAAAATACCGACCGACTCCAAGGAATTTGACGAGGCTGAAAAACAAGTCCGTGAGCGCATGGAGAAATTGATGGGCGGTACCGGTATCCACTCTGTGGACTATTACCACAAAAAACTGGGCAAGATCATGTGGAACAAATGTGGTATGGCCCGTAATGCCAAAGGCCTGGAGGAAGCCATAAAAGAAATTGCCGAGCTGCGGAAGGATTTCTGGGAAAATGTAAAGGTTCCCGGAACCATCGAGAGCAAAAACCAGGAATTGGAAAAGGCCGGAAGGGTGGCCGATTTCTTGGAATTGGGCGAACTTTTTGCGAAGGATGCCCTGCACCGAAACGAATCGTGTGGAGGACACTTTCGTGAAGAGTACCAGACCGAGGAAGGGGAAGCGCTCCGTGATGATGAGAACTTTAAATATGTGGCTGCTTGGGAATACGTGGGCGAGCCCAAAGATGCCAAATTGCACAAAGAGGATTTGGTGTATGAGAATATTGAATTGAAGACACGATCTTATAAATAATTATTGGGTTACTTGGTTATTGAGTTATTGGTAATTGAACATCGATAAAACATAGTGGGAAGTTTCAAATCTTTCGAAGAGTTGGCTTGTTGGAAAGAATCAAGGATTCTTCGAAACTATATTAAAGATGAGATTATCCCTTTATTGCCAAGTCATGAAAAGTTTGAACTTATAAGTCAAATCAAACGTTCATCCCGTTCTGTTGGAAACAATATAGCGGAAGGATTTGGAAGGTTCAATTATCAAGAGAATATACAATTCTGCCGTATGGCAAGAGGCTCATTGAACGAAACCCTGGATCATGTCATCATAGCAATGGACGAAGCCTATATCACAGTTGAAAAACTTGATGGTTTTAGAGAATTGCACAATAGAACATTAAAAATATTAAACGGTTATATCAAATATCTAAAGGATGCCAAACTCAATTGAGGTTTACACCAATAACCGATTAACTTAATAACTAGCAAAGCGATGAAGCTACATTTAAAAATATGGCGTCAGAAAGACGCATCCTCAGCAGGAAAAATAGTGGATTATACCCTTGACGGCGTTGAAGGGGACATGTCTTTCCTCGAAATGCTGGACATCCTGAACGAAGAACTCGTTTCCAAAGGAGAGGAACCCGTTGAATTTGACCACGATTGTAGGGAAGGTATCTGCGGAACCTGCTCCCTTCAAATCAATGGGGAACCTCATGGACCAGACAGGTTGGTAACCACTTGTCAATTGCACATGCGCAAGTTCAACGATGGGGACACCATTGTAATTGAACCGTTCCGTGCAAAAGCATTCCCTGTAATCAAGGATTTGATCGTGGACCGAAGTGCTTTTGATCGCATCCAACAGGCTGGCGGTTATATTTCCGTGAACACTTCGGGGAACACGGTGGATGCAAATGCCATCCCGATCAACAAACATGCTGCGGACGAAGCCATGGATGCTGCTACCTGTATCGGTTGTGGTGCCTGTGTCGCCGCTTGCAAGAATGCCAGTGCCATGCTCTTTACCTCTGCCAAGGTTTCCCAGTTCGCCCTGTTGCCCCAAGGCCAGGTAGAAGCTGTGGAACGTGTGCAGAACATGGTGCGCCAAATGGACCTCGAAGGTTTTGGTAACTGTACCAATACCGGTGCTTGCGAAGTGGAATGTCCCAAAGGCATTTCGTTGAGCAACATTGCCCGAATGAACCGCGAATACCTATCCGCTTCTTTGAAGGGATAAGCGTTCAATATATCAAATTACAAAACCCAAATTCCAAATGGAGTTTGGGTTTTTTGTTGCTATAGATAGTGTCAGGTCGAGCGCAGTCGAGACCTCATTGCGCTTCGACTTAGCTCAGGCTACAAGGAAGCATTTGTGCATATTCGTGTGATTCGTGTCAAATCTAATGGACCATCCTTTAAATGAAAGATTCTTCGCAAAGCTCAGAATGACAGAACAACTCTCTATTTTTCATTGAAACCTTTGTAAATTGTACTATGCCCAAAAAATATCCACAGGAACGTATCAAAGTGCCCCGGTTCAATGAAGAATCGGGTTTCTACACCACGCCGGAGCGTTCGAAGATCATGGGCAAGATACGCGGCAAGAACACCAAGCCGGAACTCGCCTTCAGGAAAGCTTTGTGGGAGGCGGGCTATCGGTATCGCATCGATTATAAAAAACTCACAGGAAAGCCGGATATCGCCCTAAAAAAGTACAAGACCGTCATCTTTATCGATGGGGAATTCTGGCACGGGTACAATTGGGAGGAACGCAAGCATAAGATCAAGACCAATCGTGAATTTTGGATCGCGAAAATAGAGCGCAACATCCAACGGGACGAGGAAGTGAACGAAACCCTCGAAGAAAAAGGCTATAAAGTGTTCCGCTTTTGGGAAACAGAAGTGAAAAAGGACCTGGACCGTTGTTTGGAAGAAGTGCTCACTCACTTGGAGCGGGTCAAATCTGCTTTTTCATGACCCGGAACACCTGGAGCACATCGTCCATGGAAACCTCAAAATCCTGATATTCGGGGGATGTGTTCAGGTTGTGGCACTGCAACGCATTCGTCTGCCTGTTGAAACCCATGAGCTGCTTGCAGATGATTCTATCCGAACAGACCAAAATGTAGGACCGGTTCCATAGACTTTCATCGTTCTTGGTCAAGGTTTCCTTTTTGGTTTCCAGTGCCAGCACAAAGGCATTATTGGGAATGGCATCCGCAGTGGAGTCGTTCATGGAATCGCCGGACACTTCAAACACCCGATGGGGACCTTCGTTCAAAAAATCGACAATGAATCCTGCCTGGAACGGATTTTTCACACTGTCCTCCTTGAGGTTTTCAATGTACTTTTTGTGCCATTCCACGAGCACCAAGGGCGCCATGACCAAATATTTTCCATGGCTCAAGGGATAGAACACACTCCCGTGTTTGGTAAAAGGCTGCTTTTTGGTGTAAGCCTCACCCATATCGTTCACTTCGTGAAGATAGAGTTCGGCAATGGTAAGATCAAAAAACTCGGCAATCTTGGTGAGGTTCTTTATGGGAATATTGGCATCCTTCCTTTCATAGAGCTGTATGGTACGCAGGCTAACGCCAATTTCTTCTGCCAATTGGGATTGGCTCATATCTTTTTTTCGCCTTAATTGCTTTATTGTGTACATATAATTATTATATTGTGCAATATTGTTACGCAATATGATATAGCTGCAGCAATTCCACCGCTTTCTGTAATTGGGTTACAAGCCAAATATAGAAAATAGGATCTGACCCCAACATATTTATTAACGACTACAATACCTTTGGAATGGGCTCAATCAAAAATGCAGGCTTTGTCATCAAGAGCGATGACATCTTTTCACCCGAAGATTATGGAAAACCGATCAGCGAGCGGCTTTCCGAAATCCTTCGCAGGAATGTGACCAAAAACGATTATGCGAATATCGCCATTCGCAGCAATGTGAGCTTCTCCACCATTCGCGATGTGGTCTATCGCACCAATAGTCTGACCAAGACCAATGCCCAAGCCATTGCGTTGCTCGTCCATGCAGCCTTTGAGAACTCTATTGCCCATAAATTCCTTGCGGAAGGGGCTTCCCTGTTTTTGGGTGCCTTACTAAAGGTCTAGGCGGAGAAGCCAATCCGTCTGTTTGTCGTTCCCAATGTAGTAGGGGTGTTCACCAAACTTCTGGAAATGGTGCCTCTGGTAGAAGCGTATCGCTTTTGGATTGTGTTCCCAGACGCCCAACCAAATGTAGGTCTTTTGCATTTTTTTGGCCAGCTGGATGATTTCCTGCAACATTAAGGTGCCAATGCTCTTGCCCTGATGGCCCTCTACCACATAGATGCGTTCAATTTCCACGGAATCCGCATCGTTCACATCGGTTTGGGCCTGGCCGATGTTCAGTTTGAAGTATCCGACCAAGGTCCCTTCATCTTCCACAAAATAAAAATAGGTGTCTTGATCGGAAAGTTCGGAAGCCAACTTTTGTGGATCGAACGCTTTTTGGATATAGGCCTTGAAATCATCGGGATCATTGTCCTTTTCAAATGCTGTGATAAAGGTCTGCTTGGACAGCTTCACCAAGGCGTCCAAGTCCTCTCCTGTACATTGCCTAAAAATTAGTGACATGGTTAGGTTGTTTAAGGTTTAGGGTTGAAGGCCTTCATCAAAACAGCAAATCGCCCGACTCCAACTTCTGACTTCCGGCTTCCGGCTTCCGGCTAAAATTATCACAAAAAAAAAGAGCCGTACAAATGTCGGCTCCAAATTTTTCAGGGGGATACTGAACTACAGCATAAAAAGCTTTTTGATCAAAAGCATGAATCCTGTAAAAAAATCGTTTCTGTAAACTTGGACATTCTCGTCCATTGCTCTGTGGTTAAATCTGGATGCCATGGTTGTTTGGTTTTAATGGTTTAATTTGGGTGAAAAAATCGATATAACCAAATATAAATCCGATAAACGGCAATTTAAAACTATTGTTGCGTAATGGTTTTAATATGTTGTAAAAAAACCGAAGATAATTGTTAAATATTCATTTCGGGGATTTCACCTTCCACAATAAGATTCCCTTCGGTGGCCGCCACGATCTCTTCCACAGTGGTTCCAGGGGCCCTTTCCAGCAGTTTGAAGCCTTCCGGAACAACTTCCAAAACGGCCAGGTTGGTCACAATCTTCTTCACGCAGCCCACTCCCGTCAAAGGCAAGGTGCATCTTTTTAGGAGTTTGGACTCCCCTTCCCTATTGGTGTGCATCATGGCCACGATGATGTTTTCGGCAGAGGCCACCAGGTCCATCGCACCGCCCATGCCCTTCACCATCTTTCCGGGAATCTTCCAATTGGCAATGTCCCCGTTCTCGGCCACTTCCATCGCGCCCAGAATGGTGAGGTGCACATGCTTGCCACGGATCATGCCAAAGCTGAGGGCAGAATCAAAAAAGGAGGCTCCGGGAAGGGTGGTAATGGTCTGTTTTCCCGCATTGATGATATCGGCATCCTCTTCGCCCTCATACGGAAACGGGCCCATGCCCAATACCCCGTTCTCACTCTGGAACTCCACACTGATGTCATCCCTTACAAAATTGGCCACCAAGGTGGGAATGCCTATCCCCAAGTTCACATAATAGCCGTCCTTGACTTCTTTTGCAATTCGTTTTGCTATTCCGTTTTTATCTAGCATATTCTTTCTTTTTGTAAAACACCCCTAAAGTCCCCTCAAGGGGACAACTAGCTCCGTTGTCGAACAGTTCGTTGTTCAATTCGTTTCTCGTAGTTCTTTCCTTGGAAAATGCGCTGTACAAATATGCCAGGAATGTGGATTTGATTGGGGTCCAAACTACCTGCCGGGAGGAGTTCCTCGACTTCCGCTACCGTGATAGTGGCCGCTCCGCACATACAGGGGTTAAAGTTGCGTGCTGTGCCCTTAAAGATGAGATTTCCGGCCTCGTCCCCCTTCCATGCCTTTACGAAGGAGAAATCGGCCTTAAAAGCGGGTTCCAATACATACATTTTTCCATCGAACTCCCGGGTCTCCTTTCCCTCGGCCACTTCGGTGCCATAGCCTGCAGGGGTGTAGAAAGCGGGGAAGCCTGCTTGGGCAGCGCGGCATTTCTCGGCCAAAGTGCCCTGGGGTGTAAGTTCCACTTCCAATTCACCGCTCAACATCTGCCGTTCAAACTCGTCGTTCTCCCCTACATAGGAGGATATCATTTTTTTAATCTGCCGCTTTTGTAAAAGTAGCCCCAGGCCAAAATCGTCCACCCCCGCATTATTGGAGATGCAGGTAATGTCCTTTACACCCAACCGAACCAGTTCGGCTATGGCGTTCTCGGGGATGCCACAAAGGCCAAAGCCTCCCAACATGAAGGTCATACCGTCCGCAACCCCACGCAATGCTTCTTCCACATGGGCAACTGTCTTCTTGATCATTCCATTCGAATTTTGGATTGCTTGAAATTACGATATTAATAAAAAAGCCCCAAGCAAATTGCAATTTGCTTGGGGCAAAAGTTTTTGAACTGATGTCCTATTTAGAAATCAAGATCGTCCAGGTCATCATCGGTATCCAAGTCGTCCTGGTTGTCTTGCGATTCTTTGGTGCAATCTATATTGATGGACATTTCTTCCGGTGCCTCAAAAGCATCCTTGGAAACACCAATTTCTTCGTTGGCATAGTTCTTTTTCATATACAACGCCCAGATGGGCAATGCCATGGAGGCCCCTTGTCCATACAACAGTCTTGAAAAGTGGATGGATCTTTCTTCTCCACCGACCCAAACGCCTGTCACCAAATTGGGCACCATTCCCATGAACCATCCATCACTTTGGTTCTGTGTGGTACCTGTTTTTCCCGCTATGGGGTTGGTGAGTTCGTAGGGATATCCCGTCATGATCTCTTTGTACATGGCCTGGTTCTTACCATAAGTATGTCTTAACCTTCCCCCTGATCCGTATTGGGTGACGCCTTCCATCAAATTGATCATGGCATAGGCCACATCTTTGCTCAACACGTCTTTGGTCTCGGGGGTATATTCGTAGAGTACGGTCCCGTTTTTGTCCTCGATACGGGTCACCATTACGGGTTTTACATAGACCCCCTGGTTGGCAAAGGTCCCGTATGCGCCTACCATGTCATATACACTAAGGTCAACTGTTCCCAAGGCAATGGATGGCACTTCGGGTATTTCTTTTTGAATACCCATATTCTTGGCTATATTAACCACTGAACCTGGACCCACACGATCAATAAGCTGAGCGGTAATGGTGTTCACGGAGTTGGCCAACGCACTTTTCAGGGTCATATTCTCTCCTGAGTATTTGCCATCGGAGTTTTTGGGGCACCATGCCTCAAGGTTTCCATGTTTTCCGGGTTCGATGCAATATTGGTTGTCGGGCAAGGTATAGCATGGCGAATAGCGCAACTGGTCTATCGCGGCAGCATATACAAAGGGTTTGAAGGTAGATCCCGCCTGCCTTGCTCCTTGATACACGTTGTCGTATTGAAAATGTTTGTAGTCGATTCCCCCTACCCATGCCTTCACGTGGCCTGTTTGTGGTTCCATGGACATCATGGCCGTCCGCAGGAAAGTCTTGTAATACCGAATGGAGTCCATCGGGGTCATTATGGTGTCCTTTTCAAAGGAATCGCTGTTCCAATCAAAGACCGTCATTTCCGTCTTTTGTTTGAAAGAGGCACGAATTTCTTTTTCGGATTTTCCCTCACGGCTCATGGCCCGCCATCTTGGTGAGGTCTTCATGGCCCGCTCCATAATATTGTCTATCTCGAAGGTTTCGAGGTCCAGAAAGGGCGCTGTGGGATTTCGATCGGGTGTGTTCTGGTGGAAAAATTCGGCCTGAAGGTTTTTCATGTGCTCTTGCACGGCTTCTTCGGCATTGCGCTGCATCCGGGAGTCCACGGTGGTGTACACCTTTAGACCATCCAGATAAATGTTCCACTTTTCACCATCGGGTTTGGGGTTCTGATCCACCCAAACGTTCAGGAATTTTTGCATGTACATCCTAAAATAGGTGGCCAAACCTTCGCGGTGCGACTCTGGATTGAAGTTGATCTTCATCTCCAAGGCCTGGAGGGAATCTTTCTCCGCTTCGGTGATGTACCCATATTTGGCCATCTGTCCCAAAACCGTGTTCCTTCTGTTGAGGACCAGTTCTTCCCTTCTCATGGGATTGTAATAGGAAGAGTTTTTCAACATGCCGACCAAAACAGCAGATTCTTCTGTTTTGAGTTCAGATGGCTCTTTGCCAAAATAAATCCGGGCCGCAGAGCGTATCCCATCCGCATTATAGTTGAAGTCATAAATATTGAGATACATGGCCATGATCTCTTCCTTGGTATAGTTGCGTTCCAAACGGGTAGCGATGACCCATTCCTTTACTTTCTGAAGTATTGCGTTGGTGGTGCTTTCCTTGTCCCTTACCCCAATGAAAAGCTGTCTGGCCAATTGTTGGGAAATGGTACTGGCCCCTCCCTTGCTTCCCAAATAGACCAATGCTCTCAAAAAACCCCTGGCATCGATGCCTGAGTGGTCATAATATCTAGCATCTTCGGTGGCGACCAATGCATCTACCAAATTCTGTGGCAGGCTCTCATAATCGACCCAAGTCCTATTGTCGTCCAAGTAGAGTTTGCCCAAGGTCTCTCCATCCGAAGAAAGGAATTCGGTGGCCAAATTGGTCTCTGGGTTCTCCAAACGTTCAAAAGTGGGCATTTCCCCGAACGCTCCCCATGACGCCAATAAAAAAATCAATATGACCGATAGAACACCGGCCCCAAAGAGGATCCAAAACCATTTTATGTACTTAAAGTAGCCTTGCTGTTTCTTTTGACTTGTCTTTGCCATTATCAATTATTGGGTGCTTTTTCTATTTCCAAACCAACATCCGTGATGCCTTCGAGCACGGGGAGGCCCTGTATGGTGCCATTTTTGCGCATGGCGTGTGAAATATTCACCTTATATACGCCAACTCCTGAAAAAACGACGTTCTCTCGGTACCAAAGTTTATTCTCCTTTACACTTCCCATTCCTTTGCCCAGCCATTCCCCCGTGGGTTCGGCCATTTTGTATTCCAAAGTGTCCTTGATGGTATTGCCGTCTGGGTGCTCCAGTTCGGTGATCAAAAAAAGATTGCTGAAAGGATAGGTGTTGTCGTTCCTGACATTGATGAACATATTATAGGTCTGTGTGCTGTCCAATCCGGAAACTTGAAAATGTATGGCATCGTCCATTTCCCATTTGCCTTCTTTTATCGGTGTGTATTCGGAAAAGACGAGTGCATCGTTGCATGAGGCCAGTGCAAGGATACCTATCAGAAGAAACAAAGTGCTACTTCGCATTGGGTTTTGCTTTGGATTTGTTGTTTCTGCGTTTTTTGTTCCTGCGCTTGTTGTTCCTCTTCGGTTTGTCAAAACGGGTGAGGCTGTCCTCTCCCACCACATTTTCATAAGCTGCCTTTCCTTCACTGACCGTATTGTCCTCGGCATACTCTTCAAGGGTGGGGGCCTTCTCGTTCTTTTTGTTCAGCTCCAATATTTCCAGCACTTGTTGTTTGGTCAGGGGATGCCAGTTCGCTGGTTCGTCCTTGTACGAAAACCAAAGGGTTTCCTTGAAAATGTCCGCTTTTTGACAGAAGGCCAGTCCTTTCTTGGTCATTATTTTGCTGTCCTGCGGAGGGAAATCCTTAAGGGCTTCCAAGTACACATCCAGCTCATAGTTGAGGCAACATTTGAGCTTTCCGCACTGTCCTGCCAATTTTTGGGGGTTCAATGCCAGTTGCTGATACCTTGCGGATGCGGTGCTGACCGACCTGAAGTCGCTGAGCCATGTGGAACAGCAAAGCTCGCGTCCACAGGAACCGATACCGCCCAAGCGTTGGGCCTCTTGCCTATAGCCGATCTGGCGCATCTCAATGCGGATCTGGAAGGCCTTGGCCATGTCCTTGATGAGCTGTCTGAAATCGACCCGATCCTCGGCCGTATAGTAAAATGTCGCCTTTGACCCATCTCCCTGAAATTCCACATCGCTGAGCTTCATTTCAAGTTTGAGGGCTATGGCTATTTCGCGGGAGCGTTTTTTGATCTCTTCCTCCCGGTCCCGGCATTTTTGCCAAATGTCGATGTCCCTTTGGGTGGCCTTTCTATAGATCTTGGGAAGGGTTTTGTCATCAGGAGCGGTTTTTTTCCGCTTCATCTGTACCCGTACCAGTTCGCCGGTAAGGGTCACCACGCCCACATCATGGCCGGATTTGGCCTGGGTGGCCACCACATCGCCAATGGATAGGGGAAGGTTTTCCTCGTTCCTGAAAAATTCCTTTCTACTGTTCTTGAAACGTACCTCAACGCAATCAAAAGGTTTTTGACCGTTGGGCAACGACATATTGGAAAGCCAGTCAAAGACCGTTAGCTTGTTACAACCATCAGTGCCGCAAGTTCCATTGTTCTTGCAACCACGCGGTTGTCCATCCTTGCCGGTTGAACAACTGCTACACGCCATATTTTGTATCTTGATTGAGGTCCTTAAAAAACATTGTCGGCTCGACTGTGGTCGATACCAACTGAATCCCAACGCACATCTCACTGCCCCTTCAACTCGCTCAGGATCAACGCTCGATGTGACATTTAACTGTCCTTATTTTTTTAGAACAACCTCAATAGGGTTCATAAAAAATTACTCAAATGTAAATATAGCACAATTTGTTGCAGTGGTGAAATGCTACTTCTTGTATTTCAACACCGGGGAGCGTCCTTTTTTGAAAATCTTGTTGCTGGCCCCCTTGCCCTTGCGCAGTTTTTTTTGCTCCTCACGGGGCAATGCATGTATTTCCTTGCACTCCACCGAACAGCAATTGTCCATGGCCGCGGCGCATTCCTCGCACTGTAAAAAAAGTAGGTGGCAGGCTTCATTGGCACAGTTGACATGGGTATCACAGGGTTTTCCGCATTGGTGGCAATGGGAGATCACATCTTCGGAAATGCGTTCGCCCCGTCGGTGGTCAAAAACAAAGTTTTTGCCCAGGAATTTGTTCTCTAGATTTTTTGCCTTCACCTGGCGGGTGTATTCGATGATCCCGCCCTCGAGCTGGAACACATTCTTGAACCCTTTGTGCTTGTAGTAGGCACTGGCCTTTTCGCAGCGGATGCCTCCCGTGCAGTACATCACCAGCTTTTTGTCCTCTTTATGCTCGGCCAAATCCCTTTCGATGATGTCCAAAGAATCCCGGAAGGTATCCACATCCGGGGTGATGGCGTTCTTGAAATGGCCTATTTCGCTTTCATAGTGGTTGCGCATGTCCACCAGCACGGTGTCCGGGTCTTCGATAAGCTCGTTGAACTGCTCCGCCCCCACATGGATCCCTTTGTTGGTCACGTCAAAAGTGCTGTCGTTCAGTCCATCGGCAACAATCTTGTTCCTGACCTTCACCTTCAGTTTCAAAAAAGATTTGTTGTCCTGTTCGATGGCGATGTTCAACCGGACGTTTTCCAGAAAAGAAATGCTGTCCAGATGGGCCTTGAACTTTTCAAAATGATCCGCAGGAACGGAAAGTTGGGCATTCACCCCTTCGTAGGCCACGTAGATCCGGCCCAGAACGTCCATTTCGTTCCAAGCAATGAACAAGTGGTTCCTCAAGATCTGCGGATTGCCAATGTGTGCGTATTTGTAGAAAGAGATAGTGAGCCGATCCTTGCCGGCTTCTTCAATGAGCTGTTCCCTTTCCCTTGCGCTTAACGTATTGTACAGTTGCATGCTATACCAATAATTTAAGCCTGCCTGTCGGCAGACAGGTTAAAGAATATTTTTCAATAAAAATGGCCACAAAGATAGGGATTCTTCCGGGCAGCAACGAAAAAGGACCCACAAATGGGCCCTTTTTTAAGCGTATTCCTTTCTTTTTCAAAGCGTAATTTTTCTCCCTCCTTGGCATTTCGGGCCCAAAGCGGCCCTATTGATATGAGTTAGTACCCCATAGATTCGATAAAATCAAAAAGGTTGCGTGGCTTTTGTCGTATGAAGAAAGAAATGGTATTTTAGCCTTCCTAATTATTTTAAAACCATGAGCAACGAGAAAGAAGCAAAACTGAAAGCCCTTAAACTGACCTTGGACAAACTGGACAAGACCTATGGCAAGGGTGCCGTGATGAAAATGGGCGATAGTGTGGTGGAAGATGTGGAGGTGATCCCTTCCGGATCGTTGGGATTGGACATTGCCCTTGGCGTGGGCGGTTATCCAAAGGGCCGGGTCATCGAGATCTATGGTCCAGAATCTTCCGGTAAGACGACCCTTACCCTTCATGCCATTGCCGAGGCCCAAAAAGCAGGTGGCATCGCGGCCTTTATCGATGCGGAACATGCCTTTGACCGTTTTTATGCCAAAAAATTGGGGGTCGATATCGATAACCTCATCATATCACAGCCCGACCATGGAGAGCAGGCACTTGAAATTGCCGAGAACCTCATCAGGTCTGGTGCCATAGACATCGTGATCGTGGATTCTGTTGCCGCGCTTACCCCAAAGAGTGAAATCGAGGGCGAAATGGGCGACTCCAAAATGGGTCTGCATGCCCGTTTGATGTCCCAAGCACTCCGAAAATTGACCTCGACCATCAGCAAGACCAAATGTACCGTGATCTTCATCAACCAGTTGCGGGAAAAAATAGGGGTGATGTTCGGAAACCCCGAGACCACCACGGGTGGAAACGCCCTAAAGTTCTATGCCTCTGTCCGGTTGGACATTCGACGCTCCACACAGATAAAGGACACCGATGGCGAAGTACAAGGGAACAAGACCCGTGTGAAGGTGGTGAAGAACAAGGTGGCCCCTCCTTTCAAGACCGCTGAGTTCGACATCATGTACGGTGAAGGTATTTCCAAGATCGGGGAAATCTTGGATTTGGGCGTGGCCTACGAGATCATCAAGAAAAGTGGTTCCTGGTTCAGCTATGGCGACACCAAGCTCGGACAGGGACGTGATGCCGTAAAGGCCCTGCTCATCGACAATCCCGAACTTTCCGAAGAACTTGAGGGCAAAATAAAGGAGGCCATAGCCGCCGTGAGCAAGTAAGCCTGCACACCCATCGGGGCAAATTAACTTTTGGTTGTGAAAATCCTACGCAACCCTTGTGTATATCGTACATCTAGGGAATAAAAAAGGATTTATATGAAAAAAGTGCTTGTGCCCATTTTATTGTTTGTGGCATGCTCATGGTTCAGCTCCTGTGATCTGGACGATGATTCCCCAAATTTTTACTTTGCTGCCCTTAATGCAGTGGAGGCAGATGTCCCTGAATCTTTTGAACTCGGAAAGACCTATGACATCGAAGTAACCTACGAAAGACCCAATGGTTGCACCTTCTTTGAAGGGTTTGATGTGACCAAGACCGATCAGACGGACCGCGATGTGGTGGTGATCGGCTCTGTGCTCACAGATGAGGAAAATGCATGCACCCAAGAAGTGACAGAGGTTGTGGCGACCTTAAAGTTCCACGTGATCTATACCGGCGAATACCACTTTAGGTTCTATGCCGGCGAAGACGAAAACGAAGAACCTATTTATTTGGAATACACTGTCCCGGTAGATCCGGAACCCACAAACTGAGTAGCAACAATCCAAAATTGACCAACATTTGGATCTTGAAGAGCTGATACATAATTGTAAAAAAGGAAAACGTCAGGCGCAGGCCGAACTATACCGGAGGTATTCGGGTGTACTCTTCGGTATGTGCCTGAAGTATTCCCGGAACAAGACGGAGGCAGAGGACAATCTGCACGATAGCTTCATGACCATTTTCAGCAAGATAGACCAGTATGGCTTTCAAGGTTCCTTTGAAGGATGGATCAAGCGGATAACGGTGAACACCGTGCTCCAAAAATACAGAAAGGAAAACCACCTCAACGTTGTTTCCGAAGAGATCGAGGACGATGCCGAGGTGGAAACCGATCAAGCGGACATCAGCCTGTCCACCCTTTTGGGATACATACAGGAACTGCCGCACAAATATAGGCTGACGTTCAATCTTTATGTCCTGGACGGATACAGCCATAAGGAAATCAGTGAGATGTTGGGGACATCCACTGGGACCTCAAAGTCGAACTTGGCAAGGGCCAAAAATATTTTGAGGGAGAAAATAGAAAAAGAAAAAATAAACATTGCTTAAGAACTTAACCATGGGGAAAAAGAATTTAGAGCAATTGTTCAGGGACACCTTCCGGGATTATCATGAGACCCCGGACGAAAAGGTGTGGAGGGCCATAGAGGCGTCCCTGGACAAGAAGAAGCAAAAGAAGCGGATTGTACCGATATGGTGGCAACTGGGGGGAGTTGCCGCAGCCTTGGTCGTACTATTGTATGTAATCGATCCATTTGGCGCGGACGTAAAACAAGATGTGGAGCAGACCATTACCGATACGGAAAATGGTGCCGATCCAACAACAGACAAGAAAACCAATCCAGAAGATTTCAACAAACCTTCAAGCGTTGCTGCAACAGAAAAATTGGCGGATTCTGATAAAAATGACATTCCCAAAACCCAAAGCAACCCAAATTCAGACAGTGGAGATTTCCGTACAACTTCAGAAGGGCATGTGGCCCAAACCGACAAAAAAACAACTCCCAATGAACAAATAACTACTCCCAACATCCAAAACCCAGGCGAAAAAGAGACCATGGCGGTCGCGGACAATGTCCAAGAAAGAAACAACATCGAACAGGACAAGGTTTCCCGTAAAGACACTCCATTGGACAACACATCCAACAACAGGGATGCCATTGCGCTCAACAAGACCCAGAACCAATCCTTGGAAAAAAGGTCCGGTTCCGATAATGTCAATGCCAAAAAAGAAGAGCAGGCCATTGCCCTGAACGAGGAGCAGAAAAAGCAAAAAGAGGAGTCCGGCAAAAAATCAATCTATGATGCCATCAAGGAGCAAGAAGCCGAAGAAGAACTCATCGCTGCTCAGGACAATTCCGGAAAATGGTCCGTTGGCCCATCCGTGGCCCCTGTATATTTTGGTGCTGCCGGTGACGGCTCCCCCATACATTCCGATTTTTCTTCCAACTCCAAGTCGGGGAACTTCAACTTGAGCTATGGCCTTACCGTGGCCTATGAAGTCGGGAAAAAAGTAAAGATCCGCTCAGGAGTACACAAGGTGAACTATGGGTATGACACCAACGACGTTGTTTTTTCCTCGGCATTGCGGTCTTCCTCGAACGAAATGTTCGCCAACATCGATTACCGTCAAAACGCAGAAATCCTTGTGGTCCAAAGTGCCAACAAGTCCTATAGCAGCCCAATTACTTCGGATGCCAAAGAGGTGCTGAACGCAACTGCTGCCTTTGATGGGAAAATGGTACAGCAACTGGGGTACATTGAAGTTCCCGTGGAAGTCAACTATGCACTGGTGGACAAAAAATTTGGTGTGGACCTCATTGGAGGGGTCAGTTCGCTGTTCCTCGTGGACAATTCCGTGCTATTGGAATCGCAGGACCTGGTCACCGAAGTGGGCGAGGCGAACAATGCAAACTCTGTGAATTTCAGTGCCAACGTGGGCATGGGCCTCAACTATGAGTTCTCCCCAAAGGTACAATTGAATATAGAACCCGTGTTCAAATACCAGTTGAACACCTTTTCCAATACTGCTGGCGTGTTCCAACCCTTTTCCATTGGGGTGTATAGCGGCGTCAGTTTCAAGTTTTAGGAAACAAAAGGTTGGTTAGGACGATTGCACCTTTATGCAATCAACCAAGTGCCCTGCTTTTTTGGCGGGGCACTTTTTTTGTGCTGTAATCGTACACAAATTTTTAGTACTTTGACTACCAAATACTAACCTCCAAAAATGGCGTGAAAAACAATCAGTTTGAAGACATTCTCCTTTATTTCTCAAAATCGCTATTGGGAAAGGAGAGTGAGGAAGACATCCTCTGGGACGTGGTGAAAAACTGTATCTCCAAATTAGGGTTTGTGGACTGCGTCATCTATATCATTGAGAAAGGCGTCTTGGTCCAGAAAGCGGCCCATGGGCCGAAAAACCCAAAGGACAAAGCACTTTACCACCCTATTGAAATCGCTCTGGGCAGTGGGATCACAGGGCATGTTGCCCAAACGGGAAAGGCGGAAATAATCAACGACACATCCAAGGACCCCCGCTATATTGAGGACGATGCAGCAAGACTTTCCGAAATCTGTGTACCGATTGCCTGTGATGATGTCATTTATGGTGTGATCGATTGTGAACATCCCGAAAAAAACTTCTTTAGGGCACACCATCTCAAAATGCTATCGGCCATTGCATCCATCAGTGCCATAAAGATCAAAAGTGTGCGGGCCAGTGAGGAAGTGTTGGAGAAACAGGAGAAACTGCTTAAAATTAGGGAAGAAATGCTGGAACTGAAACTCAGGGCACTGAACTCCCAATTGAATCCACACTTTGTGTTCAACTCTCTCAATGCCATCCAATATTTTGTGACTTCGGAGAAAAAAAAGCTGGCACTCGAATATTTGTCCGCCTTTAGTAGGCTCGTAAGGTTCTATTTAAAGCAGTTGGGAAAGGATACGGTCACCCTTTCCAATGAAATAGATATGCTGCACTGGTACCTTAAGCTCCAGAAGCTTCGGTATGACAATTCGTTTGAATATGATATCTCCATCGAAAAGGAGGTAAGCCAGGAAGAGGCCATGATCCCTGCCTTGGTGGTCCATATTCTTTTTGAGAACATTATTGAACAGTCCATGTTCAGCCATCAAAAAAACCAGCACTACACTATTTCGTTTAAAATCTCCGAACATACCGTGTCCCTATCCATCGACCACTATATTGCAGATTCCATGAACTATTCCCGTCCCGAATACAGGGAGGGCATTTTAAAATGGCAGGATGAGGTAGAGCTTTTGAACTCTGTCAAGAACTATAATATAGTGACCAAGGTCACTGACGACCTTCAAGGAAATGTCCACAAAAGAAACATTACCCTAAACCTCCCCAATCTGACATAGGTTTTATCGAAATTTCCACGTCCTCAATACAATTTGTTCTCGGATAGGCAATTTTTATATTATTGAGACAGCGTGTTATTTGGAAAGCTCCGCTAAAATGATATCTCTTACCTCTTCCCTTAAGGTTGAAGTGTCCTCTATACTGAGAATGCCCGTTTCAAAAAAGTGGTGCACCTTTGCCCTTATCCTTCCAGGACCGCCATGGTTCAAGGTAAAAGGGAACCGTTTTTTATTGTCATGGAATGTCATGGGAACCACTGGGATCTTGTGGGCAATCGCCATTTTGAAGGCCCCGTCCTTGAACTCGTCCAGCACAATCTCTTCCTCCGGCACCCCGCCTTCAGGAAATATACAGATGCTGAGCCCTTGGTCCAACCTGCGCTGCGCGCGACGATACACTCCAGTTCGACTGCGTATGTCGTCCCTGTCCACCATGATACAGACCCTTTTGTAGAAAAACCCGAAAATGGGAATCTTTACCAATTCTTTTTTGCCCACAAACACAAAGGGGTTTCTGCTCACTACCAACATCAGCATAATATCCAACATACTGGCATGGTTGGCCACCAACATATAGCTCTTTCCCCTTTCCATCTGTTGCTCCCTTGTTATCTGGGGAAAACATCCCATCCCGAACAGAATGGGCCTAGCCCAGAGATTACGTGCCATCCAGAAGAATTGCGGATAAGTCCGTTCCGTTAGTGTGGCCAACAATAGAAAGGGGAAAAACAGAAAAATGGGAATGGCCACTAGCAGATAGAACCATATCCGGTAAAGTATCTGCCCTATATGTCCAATCACGTTAAGCATATGCTAATGTAAAGTTTTTGGGTCTCTTTATTACACATCAATCACCATCCATATCACTTAAAATGGGTTTCTGAAAGAACAATCCTGTCTCACTGGGCTTTGTCTCTTTTTTTATACCTAGGTGATGCGTACTTTTACGGGCAAAAGTAGAACATGGCCCGAATCCTCACAGGAATACAAAGCACAGGCACGCCTCACTTGGGAAATATTTTGGGAGCGATAGCACCCGCCATTGAAATGGCAAAGGATCCCAAAAACGATTCTTTTCTTTTCATTGCTGATATGCACTCGCTCACCCAAATCAAAGATGGAGAACTCTTGCGAAACAACACCTATGCCATTGCCGCCGCTTGGTTGGCCTTTGGCCTGGATATCGAAAAAACTGTTTTTTATAGGCAGAGTGACATTCCACAAACTGCCGAGCTGGCCTGGTACCTGAGCTGCTTTTTCCCCTATCAGAGGTTGACCTTGGCCCATTCCTTCAAGGACAAGGCCGATCGTTTAGAGGATGTGAACGCCGGACTTTTTACCTACCCCATGCTCATGGCCGCCGATATATTGCTCTACGATGCCGATATCGTTCCCGTGGGCAAGGACCAGCTCCAACACTTGGAAATGACCCGCGATGTGGCGGCACGCTTCCACAACCAAATGGGCGAGACCTTTGTGATGCCCGAGGCCAAGGTGCATGAACAGACCATGTACGTTCCCGGCACCGACGGTGAAAAAATGAGCAAGAGCCGGGGCAACCTCATCAACCTGTTCCAACCCGACAAAAAGCTCCGAAAGGAAATCATGGGCATTGTGACCGACAGCACCCCTATGGAAGATCCGAAGGACCCTAGCAAAGACAACGTGTTTGCCCTCTACAAACTTTTGGCCTCCCCAGAACAAGTGGAAGAGATGAGTGCCAACTACTTGGCGGGAAATTATGGTTATGGCCATGCCAAGCAGGCCCTATACGAACTTATCCTACAAAAGTTTGAAGAGCCCCGCGAAAAATTTGAGTACTACATGAACCACACCGAGGAAGTGGACGAAGCCCTTGCCATTGGAGCCGAAAAGGCCCGAAAAGTGGCGAATGCTGTTTTGGCAAGGGTACGGGAGAAGTTGGGGTACTAAAAGCTATACATTCAGGAGTCAAGTTCAAGTGCAATCCCATCTTATGAATTCGTGGAACTTGTGTCATTCTGATCCAATCCTTCCTTGTTTTGATGGTTCTATTGTACCAAATATTGAACAGCTTCAACGTATTTCGAGGCATTGGTCGGATCCTCCCTATTATTTCCATATGCAAAAAAATGGGTCAGCTATTGGAAACAGTCGAGTAATTCCCAAAAACCAAGATAAGCTGTGGTTCTTTTCCGTTCAACTGCAGTCCAAAATAGATTGACTGTTCTGTGGTATCCCCGTTCGATGAACGGCAACAGGAAGCCCGTATGTTCCTCAAATATTTTATGCAAAACAGGATGAATGTCCTAATTTGAACGACCAAAAGGCAAGGTTTTGGCCCTTTTTCTGTACCTCATCCTTCAGTTGAAAATTGAACTTATTTCGCCGTCCAAAATTGGAAAATATCCCCTTAGATCGCTTCGAACATTTTACCGGGCAATGGTCGGATCACGCCCTTCATTTCCATGCCCAAAAGTGTGGACGAAGTTTTGAAAATGGGCAGATTGCACTCCAAGGCCACGGTATCCAGTAACTGTTTCCCGTTCAACTGCAGATAGGAGTAGATAGACTGTTCTGTTGCATCCAACTCGATGAACAGCTGTTTTTGCACAGTTGCACCCTCCTTTTTTTCTTCCAAATCCCACCCCAAAAGATAGATTAGGTCGGCTGCGGAGGTGAGCATGTGGGCCTTTTGGCCCTTAATCAGGTCATTACATCCCTTGCTGAGCTTGTCCGTGCTTCTTCCAGGGACGGCAAACACCTCCCTGTTGTAACCGTTCGCCAGATCGGCCGTGACCAGACTGCCCCCTTTCTCGGCAGATTCCACCACGATCGTGGCCTCGCTCATTCCGGCAATGATGCGGTTCCGCCGTAAAAAATTCTCCCGATCTGGCTTGCTCGTACTCCAGAACTCGGTCACAAAACCACCGTTTTCCTCCATCTTCTTTTGGTATTTCTTGTGGGCCTTCGGATAGATTTGGTTAAGGCCATGGGCGAGGCAGGCAATGGTCTGCAATCCTTTTTCCATTGCCGCTCGCTGCACCGCAATGTCCACCCCGTATGCAAACCCACTGACAATGATGGGGTTCATCGGCGCAATCTCCTCGATAAAGGCTTCGCAGAAGGAAGCACCATAATTGGTCACGTTCCTAGTGCCCACCACACTGATCAATCGTTGTTTTCCCAAATCGATGTTTCCCCGCTGAAAAAGTAGGATAGGGCCATCCACACAATGTTTGAGGTAAGTGGGATAATCCTCTTCCATAAAATAGGACACCTTGATCTTTTCTTTGGAAAGAAAGTTGTATTCGGATTCGGCTTCTTTGAGGTGTCCGGGATCGTGAAGGGCCTTTAGGGTCAGCTTCCCAATACCGTCGATCTTTAGAAGGTGGTGCAGTTTGTCCTCAAAAACTGCGGTTGGACTTCCGCAGTGTGCAATCAGTTTCTTGGCCGTTACATCCCCGATGTTGGGAATGGCCTGTAGCCGTAGGGCCGCAATAATTTCAGGTTCAGTCATTTGATTTGGGCGTCAAAGTTGTTCACAAAATACGGTTTTTCAAATGTTGAAAAAAAGTGGGGCCGCCTGTTTTGTACTCTTTCTTTTTTTACAATATTTGTTCCCATGCGGATTGATGCCTACATAGAAAAATTGTTGTTTGAGTACAATTGTGTCGTGGTTCCCGGATTTGGGGCCTTTTTGGCGCACAGCACTTCCGCAAAGATCGATGCTTCCACAAGCACATTGATCCCTCCTTCCAAAACGCTTTCCTTCAATGCCCAACTTTCCAAAAATGATGGCCTGTTGGTCTCTTACATTGCCAAGGAAAAAAAACTGGGTTATGAGGAAATGTTGGGAGAAGTGGAAGAAGTGGCCAAAAATTGGAACACAAAACTGGAAAAAGGGGAGAGCATCGAGGTTTTTGGTATCGGAAAGCTTTGGCACAACAAGGAACGTAGAATCCAGTTCCAACCTGAAAATACCACCAATTTCCTGACTTCATCTTTCGGCCTGTCCACATTTGTGGCAACACCCATACAGCGAGAAGTGCTCAAAGTAGAGGTGGAAGAGCTCGAGGAACGAATCCCGTTCATCATCACTCCGGAAAAACGCGAAGCATCGCCCTTCCGTCCTTGGTTGAAATATGCCGCCATTCTATTATTGGCCGTTTCCCTGGGAGTTACCTCTTATCGCACCTATGGTGATTTCCAACAAAAGGAGGTTGCCGCACAACAGGATGCCCAACAAGAGGTTTCCCGTTTGATCCAAGAGGCCACATTCTTTGAAAGTGCTCCATTGGAACTTCCTGCCATCAACATTGAGGTCACCAAAAGGCAATTGGGCAAGCACCATGTGATCGCAGGTGCCTTCCGCGAGGCCGCAAATGCCGAAAAAAGGGTGGACGAGCTCAAGGAAAAGGGGTACAATGCCTTCTACTTGGGCGAAAACCGATATGGCCTCCACCAAGTGGCCTATGACAGTTTCGAAGACCCCAAAGAGGCTTTGACCTTTTTGAAGCAAGTAAAAGCCACGGAATCAAGGGATGCCTGGTTGCTTTCGGAGAAATAACCCTCCTTTCTTTAAAACCATTCCACACTTCAATATCTTTGCGCAAAATTTAAAGTATGCGCGCTAAAACCCCAAGTGAATCACGCACCGTGATGACCGATTTGGTATTGCCCAGTGAAACCAATCCCCTGAACAATCTTTTTGGCGGGGAACTCTTGGCCCGTATGGACAGAGCGGCCAGTATTGCCGCCCGCCGACATAGTCGTAGGATCACGGTTACTGCTTCAGTGAACCATGTGGCCTTCAATCGGGCCGTGCCCTTGGGCAGTGTGGTGACCGTGGAGGCTGCGGTTTCCAGGGCCTTTACCACCTCCATGGAAATCTTTATCGATGTGTGGATCGAGGATCGTTTTACCGGCGAGCGCACCAAGGCCAATGAGGCCATTTATACTTTTGTGGCGGTCGATGATACCGGAAAACCTACCGAAGTCCCTCCTTTGGAGCCGGAGACCGCTCTGGAAAAAGAACGCTTTGCCGCCGCCTTGAGAAGAAAACAGTTGAGTCTGGTTCTGGCAGGTAAATTGAAGCCATCAGATGCCACGGAACTGAAGGCACTGTTCGTTTCCTAGAAGTCGAAATTGTCCGGATCGGGCCCAAACCGCTTGCCCCGGTCCAGTTTGTCCAAGGCTTGGATATCTTCTTCGGTCAGCTCAAAGTCAAAAATGTTGGCGTTGGCGACAATGCGTTCCTTTTTAGATGATTTTGGGATGGTGACCACTCCTTTTTGAAGGTCCCACCGCAAGGCGACCTGCGCTATGGTCTTGTTGTATTTCGCGGCCATCTTTTTCATGATATCAAGGTCGAAGATGTTTCCTTGCATCAACGGGGACCACGCTTCGTATTGAATGCCCTTCGCGTTGCAGAAATCGACCAGATCCTGTTGGACCAGATAGGGATGGAACTCCATTTGGTTGACCATGGGAACGATTTTGACCGAGGTCAACAAATCTTCCAACTGGTGCTTCAAAAAATTGCTCACGCCAATGGCCCGGACGCGCTTTTCTTTATACAGCTGTTCCAATGCCTTCCAAGTTTCCTTGGACAGTTCCCCTTTGGGCCAATGGATCAAATAGAGATCCAGATAATCGGTTCCCAAACGTTTCAAGCTGGCATCGAATGCTTTCAGTGTGGAATCGTAGCCCTGATCCGTGTTCCACACCTTACTGACCAGGAAAACATCCTTGCGGTCCACATTGCTTTCCTTGATGCCTGTACCAACACCTTCTTCGTTATGGTAAATGGCGGCCGTGTCGATGTGCCTGTAACCATGGTTCAGGGCAGCCTTTACCGCATTGATGACTTCGCTCCCATCTTTGGATTGATATACCCCCAATCCAAAATAGGGCATGTGGACCCCATTGTGCAGTTCAAAGGAGCCTTGTAAATCGGTAATCTTTTTCATGGGTTATAATTGATAGATCCAATCTTCCGGATTGAGGCGACTGGAATCCTTATAAAGATAAAACTTCAATTTGGTAGTACCGTCAAACCGATTGGTATTTATATCTCCCAATATATCCTTGGCCACGACTTTGTCGCCCTTCTTTACATATACGGTGGAGAGGTTATAGTAGGTGCTGATGTAATTCCCGTGTTTGACGGTCACGCCTTTACTGCCTCCCGGAACGGAAATGATGGCGATCACTTCCCCTTCAAAAATGGCCCTGGCCTTGCTCCCTTTGTCGGTGGTTATGGTCACCCCGTTGTTCTGGTGCTTAATGCCCGGGTAGAGTTTGTCCGCATATACCCCATATCCTTGGCTCTTGATGCCTTTTTCCACGGGCCAGATGAGCCTTCCCTTGTTGGAGGAAAAGTTGTCGGCCACCAATTTGGCCTCTGGGGTCAATGCAAAAGTGGTGCTACTGGTGGATTTTCCGGAACTCTTGTTGGAACTCGCAATGGCACTCTTGATCAATCGTTCTATCTCTCGGTCTATCCTGCGGGCCTCTTTTTGCTTTTCGGCTATGGTAGCGGTGTATTTTGCCTCGTTTTGCTTAACGCTCCTCAAAAGGCTGCGTTGCGCCTCCACTTCTTTGGAAAGTTCATCCTTCGCCCTCGTGTTTTCGGCCAGGAGCTGTTCTTTTTCCTTTCGTTGCACTACCAGATCTTGGTTCAGCTTGGCCAATTCCTCAGTTTTTGTGATGATGTTCTCCCCTTGTTTTTTTCGATGCTTGGCATATTGCTGCATGTATTGGAGCCGTTTGAAAGCCTGATAGAAGTTCTCTGCCGACAGAAGGAACATCAACCGGTTGCTCTGGGATTTGTTCTGGTACGTCTTCTGGATGAGTTCCGCATAATCCTCTTTCAGCGTGTTCAGGTCTTCCCTGAGCTTACTGATGTTCCTGATGTTCACATTGATCTGTCGATTGAGCAAATTGGATTGCTGGTTGGTGACCCTGATCAGCTCTTGACGCACATTGATTTTGTTGTCCAAGGCCTCCATTTGGTCCAAAATGGTGCCCTTTTCCTTGCGCTCGGCAAAAAGCAATCTGTTGATTTCCTTGATTTCCTGTTGTAACCGTTCCCGTTTGGCCTCCAACGCCTTCTTCGTTATGGTAAATGGCGGCCGTGTCGATGTGCCTGTAACCATGGTTCAGGGCAGCCTTTACCGCATTGATGACTTCGCTCCCATCTTTGGATTGATATACCCCCAATCCAAAATAGGGCATGTGGACCCCATTGTGCAGTTCAAAGGAGCCTTGTAAATCGGTAATCTTTTTCATGGGTTATAATTGATAGATCCAATCTTCCGGATTGAGGCGACTGGAATCCTTATAAAGATAAAACTTCAATTTGGTAGTACCGTCAAACCGATTGGTATTTATATCTCCCAATATATCCTTGGCCACGACTTTGTCGCCCTTCTTTACATATACGGTGGAGAGGTTATAGTAGGTGCTGATGTAATTCCCGTGTTTGACGGTCACGCCTTTACTGCCTCCCGGAACGGAAATGATGGCGATCACTTCCCCTTCAAAAATGGCCCTGGCCTTGCTCCCTTTGTCGGTGGTTATGGTCACCCCGTTGTTCTGGTGCTTAATGCCCGGGTAGAGTTTGTCCGCATATACCCCATATCCTTGGCTCTTGATGCCTTTTTCCACGGGCCAGATGAGCCTTCCCTTGTTGGAGGAAAAGTTGTCGGCCACCAATTTGGCCTCTGGGGTCAATGCAAAAGTGGTGCTACTGGTGGATTTTCCGGAACTCTTGTTGGAACTCGCAATGGCACTCTTGATCAATCGTTCTATCTCTCGGTCTATCCTGCGGGCCTCTTTTTGCTTTTCGGCTATGGTAGCGGTGTATTTTGCCTCGTTTTGCTTAACGCTCCTCAAAAGGCTGCGTTGCGCCTCCACTTCTTTGGAAAGTTCATCCTTCGCCCTCGTGTTTTCGGCCAGGAGCTGTTCTTTTTCCTTTCGTTGCACTACCAGATCTTGGTTCAGCTTGGCCAATTCCTCAGTTTTTGTGATGATGTTCTCCCCTTGTTTTTTTCGATGCTTGGCATATTGCTGCATGTATTGGAGCCGTTTGAAAGCCTGATAGAAGTTCTCTGCCGACAGAAGGAACATCAACCGGTTGCTCTGGGATTTGTTCTGGTACGTCTTCTGGATGAGTTCCGCATAATCCTCTTTCAGCGTGTTCAGGTCTTCCCTGAGCTTACTGATGTTCCTGATGTTCACATTGATCTGTCGATTGAGCAAATTGGATTGCTGGTTGGTGACCCTGATCAGCTCTTGACGCACATTGATTTTGTTGTCCAAGGCCTCCATTTGGTCCAAAATGGTGCCCTTTTCCTTGCGCTCGGCAAAAAGCAATCTGTTGATTTCCTTGATTTCCTGTTGTAACCGTTCCCGTTTGGCCTCCAACGCCTTCTGCTCACTGGTCTGGGCAAATGAAGGTGGCGATACAAAAAATATAAGTATCAGATAATAAAAACAATACGAAGTTTTAACTTTCATATTACTTTAATGTAATTTTATCAAAACCATTGGGCACTTTGTACGGAAAACTCATGGGTTTGTTCAACTCAATGTTTCGGAAACTCAAATCAATCATGGTCAATTCTCCCTCGTCTTCGGCCAATATCTTAATGTCCTCTGGCAAAGCATTTCCCAAAACATCCTGATAGGTATATTTTGCTTGCAGCTGTCTGGATTTTTCGGGTTGGGCTATTTGCTGTGTCGAAATTTTAAAGTTTTTGGGCTCCAGTTGGAAAAGGATCTTGAAAAGTTGTCCGACCTTTTTGGGTTTCAGTTGGTAACCGCCCCCATAGATTTCCGAGTCGTATTTGTCCTTTCTCAGATCCAAAACGGCATTGCCCAGCAACAGGTTCTGTACTTTTTCAAAATCCAGATCGGTACCCAAAAGTTGACTCAGGTAGCTAAAATCGCCATCGAAATATTCATTCTGTAATTTGTTGTAGAAAGACACTTTCTCGGGGGTAATATGTGCTTTCACCACTCCAAGGGGTGCACTGATCCAAATCACCTTGTCCTTTTCCATCCTCAGGGTCACGTTCACGCCCTGCGATTCATCCCCATTGGCATAATCGATCTTTACGCGACCGCTCAGCGTCTTAAAATTCGGCTGGTTGGAATAGTGGTTGTTGATGATGTTCCTTGCCGATAAACTTGGATCCACTTCACCTCCAGTCACCGTCTTGGTGCTCCTACATGCCCCTAGTGTGAGCACTAAAAGCATCACTCCCATTATTTTTATGCCAATATTTTTGTGTCGCATTATAATCCAGAATTGATCTTGTTCAAATATTCATTGGCTTTCTTTGTGTTGCCGATTTTTGTGTATGCTTTGGAAAGCTCCCTAAATATGCTGCTTTCCAAGGCTTCATCGTCCAAAAGGTAATCCAACCCACTCTCCAAGACCTCAATGGCCTTGTTGGAATCCCCGGTATTGTTGAGTGCCGTTCCGTAAGCGAAATAAAAATAGGGCTGAAGGGGGTAGCTGTCCAAGGCTTCTTTTGAAACAGCGAGCATGCCCTTGTAATCTGACCGGGACAGCAGTTCCTCAATTTGTGTGCGCAATGCGGTCACTGGGTCGTTCTTGTCCGCAATTTGCTTCTCTTCAATTGGCGTCGCTGGCTTTTGGATGCTTTTTTGAATTGAATCGTTGATTTTTCGAGTTAGTTCACTGGTCAGCGCGGCATTATCTATTTCCTTCAACACCGCAAGGGCTTCCTCATATTTTTTCATTTTGAAAAAAGAAACCGCCATGTTCTCCCTCAATTTGTTGTTCCCATAAGGTATTTGTTCCTTGATGGAAGCCCATGGACTGCCCTGCTTGTCCAAAATGGTGAGTAGGTTGTCCAAATACCAATAATCCGTAGGCTCGGACAACAAGGCCTCAATGGCATACTGTTGCGCTTGGATGTATTTTTTGTCCTGCAAATAGGCCTTGGCCAGTTCATAGTCCACCACGCTATTGTCGGGCTGCAATTGTTTGCATTTTAGGAACAGGTCTATGGCACGATCGTAGTTTTGTATGCCCTTTTGTTTGAGTCCCTCGAAGAAATTTTCCTGAAACTCATCGGTATATTCTTCGAGATAGACCTCGGCACTTTCTTCTTCTTGGGCATAGGTCGAATAGGACATCAGTATAGATGCTCCCAAAACCATCCCAACAAGAAGTTTCTTTTTCATATTGACATCCTAAGTCCCCATCAAACTAAAATCTATTTCAAAATCATTCCAAAACGGAATAATCCCCGATGCTAATGGATTCAAAATTACCATTAAAAACAACATGGTTGCCGATCATGGCATTGTCCAGGTTGGCATTGTAAATTTTACTGTCGCTTTGGATGATGCTGTTCTTTATAGTGGCATTTTCCAATATGGTATTGGCCCCGACCGACACATAGGGTCCTACCGTTGTATTTTTGAGCACCACATTCTCCCCGATAAAACAGGGTTCAATGATGTTTGCATTTTCCTGCTTCACCGAACTGGCAATCATGTTTTCACCTTCCTTTTCCAAAAAGCCCAGCATGCGTTGGTTGGTTTCCACGGTCACATTCTTGTTGCCACAGTCCATCCATTCGTCCACTTTACCGGGAACAAATTTCATGCCTTTTTCCATCATGCGCTTGATCCCGTCATTGATCTGATATTCCCCGCCGTTGGTAATGTCATTGTCCAAGACATGTTGCAACTCATTTTTGAGGACTCCCACATCTTTAAAATAATAAATACCGATCACGGCAAGATCGGAAACGAACTCTTTTGGCTTTTCCACCAGTTCCACAATGTGATGGTCTGTGTTCAGCTTGACCACTCCGTAGGCCTCAGGTTGATCCACTTGTTTTACCCATATCACACTATCCGCTGACTTGTCAAGATCAAAATCGGCACGGATCAAAGTGTCTGCATAAGCAATCACGGCAGGTCCGTTGAGAGATTCCTTGGCACTCATGATGGCATGGCCCGTACCCAATGGTTGGTCCTGTCGGTAAATGGAGCCTTTGGCACCCAATTCTTCGGCCAGCTGCATGAGACTTTCCACCACATCGTCGCCAAAAAAGGCCGGATCGCCCAAAATGAAGGCTACTTCCTCAATGGGTTCGCCCAATACTTTGGCAATATCGCTCACCAATCGGTGGACAATGGGTTTGCCCGCCACTGGAATGAGCGGTTTTGGGACGGTCAAAGTGTGTGGTCTCAAACGGGAACCTCTTCCCGCCATGGGTACGATTATTTTCATACTTTACCACCTGCGAAGGCAGGTGTCTCATTTTTTGTTGTTAAACTTTTCTATTCTCACCTTGATGAAACAAGGTTTATCGCAACTTGTTATGGTTCAATCTCCAGTTAAGACTAATGTCAACCCAGTTAGGGTTAAAACTGTCGATTACGTTGACTTTCCAATCTCTCTTCCATTTTTTCATTTGCCTTTCGCGCTTTACGGCCTCTCCACCATCTATAAACTCTTCAAAATAGACCAATTTATCACAATTGTATTTGGCGGTAAAAGACCTTGGATAGACTTTCAACTTATGTTCTTTCACTCTTTCGTCAAGATTGTCCGTAACACCTATGTAAAGCACTTCGTTTGCTTTGTTGGTCATTATATAAACATTCCAAAGTTTCATTATGGTTCCAATGGGTGTTTATACCACCTTGCTTCGTATTAGTGCCCTAAGAGATTCCTGCCCGCGCAGGAATTTACTTCACACCCGTACTTCCAAATCCTCCTGCGCCTCTATCCGTTTCCGAAAGCGTTTCCACTTCGACCCATTCTGCCCTTTCATGCTTGGCAATGACCATTTGGGCCACACGTTCACCATTTTCCACGGTAAAATCCTCATTGGAAAGATTGACCAAGATCACGCCGACCTCTCCCCTGTAATCGGCATCAATGGTGCCGGGTGCATTGAGTACGGTCACCCCTTTTTTTGCCGCAAGGCCGCTACGGGGCCTCACCTGGGCCTCATAGCCTACAGGAAGTTCCATAAAAATCCCTGTGGGCACAATGGCGCGTCCCAAGGGTTTCAGGACAACAGGCGCCTCTAAATTGGCCCTAAGGTCCATTCCAGCCGACGCCAAGGTTTCGTAATGAGGCAATTTATGCCCCGATTTGTTTATGATCTTAATCTCCACGCTTTAAAAAAATGCTTTTTAAATGATCTCCTTCCATCTTATACACTAACCCCAAAAATAGCAAAAACAGTATGCTGCCCCCTATTAAATTTCTATTAAAAACATAGAAGGAAAGGACTGAAAACACAATGGAAACGGAAAGATAGAACACGATTTTCCGCATATTGTAGGGGACTGGGTAATATTTTTTTCCGAAATAATAGGATAATAGCATCATACTGCCATAGGCGGCCAAGGTGGCCAGTGCCGAGGCCATATATCCTATTTTGGGTATGAAGGCAATGTTGATGACCAAGGTGATGAGCGCGCCGATGGATGAAATATAGGCCCCGAACCTGGTCTGATCGGTCACCTTGTACCAAACGGAAAGGTTATGGTAAATGCCCAAACAGAAACTGCCCAATAAGATGAGGGGCACCACGTCCAAGGCGTCCCAATATACTGGGTTGTTCAGCAGCAGTTTGCCCAAGGGGTCGATGAACACAATGACCCCCAAGAGAATGATACTTCCCAACACTACAAAATAATTGGTGATCTGGGCATAGGTCCGCTGTGGTTTTTCGGTCTTGGCATGGCTAAAGAAAAAAGGTTCCACGCCCATTCGGAACGCGGTCCCGAACAAGGTCATGAAGAGGGCCAACTTGTAGCAGGCCCCATATTTTCCCACTTCGGACTCTGCTATCCCCTCCGGTAATATTTCGGTCAGTAGAATCTTGTCCAACACCTCATTGATGGTAAAGGCGATACCGGCCACCATTACGGGTCCAGCATATTTCATCATCTGCTTCCAGAGTGGTAAATCGAAGATATATTTGACCCTAAAATAGTTGGGCAGCAATATCAACAAGGTAAAGCCGCTCGCGATCACATTGGAAATCAACACATAATGGATTTCCCAATCCGTCTTATAAATCGATGTGAAGAGACCTGTTTGATCTTCCATGGTGAGTTTGGGCAGCCATAGCAAAAAAAACACATTAAATGCAAGGTTTATGGCTACGTTGACGGTCTTCAACACTGCATATAGCATCGGTTTTTCATTGGCCCTTAGCAAAGCAAAGGGAACGATGACCAATGCGTCCAACACCAATATGTAGGTGGTGAACTCAATATAATCCGCATTGATGTTGGTCATGTCCGCCAGCCATTGCTTGACGGTCAGTGAAAAAATCAAAAATAACAAAGAGGTGCCCAATAGGGATACCAACGAAGTGGAAACGACCTTACCCTTGTCATCACTTTTGTGATAAAAACGGAAAAAAGCGGTTTCCATGCCATAGGCCAGAAAAACATTAAAAATGGCAATCCATGCATAGATGTTGGTGTACTGCCCATAGCCTGCCGCATTTTCAAAAACGGCCGTGTACAGGGGAAGCAGAAAGAAAGAAATGACCCTCGGCATCACAGTGGCCAAGCCATAGATAAACGTCTGCTTAAAAAGCCTTTTTAGCGGGTTCAATAGGTGCGTGTTCTTTAAAAACCTTGATTAGGTGCCACAAGTTACACAAAAGCCGTTAGTAGTGGTGCCAAGAAAAACAAAAAGGCCACCGAGGGGTGGCCTAAACCTGTTTTACTGTTTTGCAATTCTGTTTATTTAGGTTCTAGGAAGTTATTTAGTCCATTTTTTGATTTTATATAATATATAAAGACACTCCATAGAGCAAAACCGAAATAATCAGAACCTTTGGATTTATAAAAAAAATTTCCATTCCATTACAGATGTTGAGGTTTTCTCCACTCCTAATATGTATGTCACGAACAAAAATAGAATGGAAACAATAATAATATAAACTGCCTTCATAAATTATTTCTTTTCCGATTGACCCGCCCCAAAAATATTATGAGATACTATTGCTTCTCTTACGTTTGAAAAAATTCATAATATTCCTTGCCAAGAATATTCCCGTTATCAAAATCAATAAGGCCATTATCAGGTCTATCCACCTCATTACATAATAGTTGTCATAAAGTCCTATGGAAAAAGAGTTATCTCCATACATGATTCCGATTAATAATAGAAAAAAGAAAATAATATTGATTCTTAAGTTCATTAGATTGAAAAATTTTGACTGTTAAAAAAACATTGAAATACGTAAATTCGCCTATCGGAATATCATCAAAACTATACTCAACCTCGGTATCATTTTGACCATTACTGTTGGGGATTTATAAATAAAATTCCTGGAGAAAGTTTTCTTGGGCAAAGCAACTATTTATCAAAACAGAAAATATTGCGATAACAAGAATATATCTAGCACCCCACCACATTACTTCCTTTTGTGTTCTTGTTGGAGATTACTATATAAAATCGTATCATTCACAATTTATAAGAGGTCTATCATCTTCAGCCAGAATAAAGTCTATGGCAATTGAATCATTACGGCTAAAAGAAATCGGTTCAGTTTCTATAACGAAATAACCAACGCTAATAATTTTAAATTGAGTAGGGATGTCTGATGTCTCTAGAGTCAATGTCTTTTTATCACTATCAATAACATATTCATTACAACCATAAATTAAAGTAGCTTGATAATCAAATGGGCCACCATCCGTCTTAAACAAATTGATGATGACGGAAAAGCCGTTCCTGTTTTCTCCGTTGGTTTTGAATTTCTTCAATCTGTACCCTCCTCCATTTGCGTAACTTGGTCTGATTTCTCCCGCAGATTTTAAGCTTGTACTTTTTACGCCGCAAAATGTAAAGGTCAGGATTATCCCTGTGGCAAAAAGGATACTTCTTATTCTCATATTGCTTTATTTTAACACCCCGCATTTTTCCCTTTTAGTTGTTCTTCTGGGGGATTACAATATCGGGAGCGCCTTCCGGGTGTAAGGGGGTTAAGTCATCTCTCATATAGAATTTCACCCTTATCGAGTCTCCCTTATCAACCTGTAGCATAAGCTCTGTTGTTATTTTACCTGGATAAAGTGCATTGATTTGAAATTTTCCCGGGTTCACGGAGATTTTGTTTTCATGTGTCAATTTTTCATTGAGTATGATGTTGTTCACATGGTAAAACACAAAAAGTTTTTCATTTGAATCTTCAAAATCAAATGTTTGCAGTGTCAAATAGGACGAATTTGCATCCACAGATTTATATGCTTCAATTATATACTCTTTTTTATGTCTGCTTTCTTGCCCCCTGCTGGGAAAGCAACAGAGGAAAACAACAAAGACCAAAGTGATTTCTTTAACAACCCGCATTACTCCCTTTTTGTGGTTTTTTGTTTCCATAACTATCAGAACCTCTCAATTCAATTGTAAATGTGTTTTTAATTCTTTTTCTGTCAGTATTTGATGGTACTGTTGCTTTAAACCATGGTGTTTCTTCATAGATTGGTTTTCCATGAGAATCTTTGATAATATTCCCCATAGAATCTCTTTTCGACCAATCAGTTAAACCAGCCCATGCCATGTCTTCATAAAATTGATTTGGCAGACTATACCCGTTCATCATTCCATACTCCCTTAAAGATACGCTAATATCTTTTACAAAGTTTCTAGCAATTTCTGCATGCTGCGTATCATTTAAATTAGAGTATTTCTTTTTGTTGAAATCATTAAAAAGATCAGCAAAAGTTAATTGTGCATTAATAGGGTCAGTTTTAATGTATGATACAATATAAGCATGAACCGATTCATGCAGTATCGTCCTTGCCCAAGATAGGTCCGTGGCCTGTTTCCAGTTTTGGGAGTCAAATGTTGTGGTCACGGTTCCTGTTGCCCTGTCATACCTACTGCTCGTTTGCCCTGTGCTTCCTGTAAGGCTTCCATCCTTTACCTGCCAGTTGAACCCCGGTGTATTGCCCGCAAATTTTTGTACAATATGGCCAACTCCTTTGTTGAGGGTCTTCAAATCCTTCAAAATGTTCTTAAGACATGGTTTTAGTTTAGTGTCATCTATTATGTCCTCAAAATCTTCATCCAACCCGGCATAATAGTCCCTTATAAATTCATCAAAAGGGCTTGTCTTAATCGAATTGTTGTTGCCCGCACTGTTATTGCTGTTAGAACTTCCCGAGCCACCACCGCCTTGCCTTACATTGGTGATGGGTTGGGGGTTTTCCGGTACCTGTGGATTCTGTACTCCGCCACCTCCGGAACCACCAGCATTCCCAGGGCAGTACACATCTATGGTGATGCTGTCCACCCAGCAGGAATAAACGCAGCCCATGGTGTAGCTTGTTTGGAGGATGCACTGGGCAGTGGACATATCCGTGGTGGATTTCGCAATTTTCCCTTGCACCAGTCCCATATCCGCCAGCCATGTACCATCTTCCCTGAACACGGATATATTGCCGGAATAGCTCTCGAACCTTCCATTTTGGCCCTTGGTCTCTTCGTACCAGTCCTTGTCGGGCGTATACCGGACCACATGTACGTTTCGCTCTCCATCAGAACCCTGTTGTACCACCAGATTGTCAAAATAGAATCCTTTTTCCAACTTTTCCATTCTCAGGGTATAGGATTTCCCTTGGTCTTCATTATTATCCAATATGGCGATGTCCCTCACCACTTCGCCAAAACTTCCGTCTTTTGCTTTGTTGCCATCAGACCTGAAATAGTTGTCCATTTCATCAATTTCAGAAAGAATGTCATTGGACAGATCACCAAAGGGAACGGGACGGTTCTTTGAAGGTTCAGTGGATTCTTCATTCGCTTTGCTAAGGATGGGGGTTTCCTCCAAGCTCTGTTTATCACAGCCCCAGACCACTAGGACCAATAGCATTACCGGTAGTAGGTTTTTCATTTGTTTCATACTTGTCAAGTTTTAAATTAATGATAAGATCTGGGGGAATCTTTAAAATACGACGCAACATGCTGTATATGAACATTGTGCTCGTATACGGTTTTGCTGCACTAAAACAAGTATGGGGATATGTAATGGCCTAAACTAATATATTTGGCGCAATTTCCATTGGACAAAAACCTTAAAAAAACCGGGGTTTTTCCGTAATTGTATTTTGGCCTGTAGAAAATGAGCCAAAAAACCCTAAAAAACAAAAAGGCCACCGAGCGGTGGCCTTTCATTATTTATAATGTTGTAATCTTAATTGTTCAATGCCTCGCTGTTGCGAGAAATTTGACCTCGCTTTGTCTCGGTCTAATTGTTCAATGCCTCTGCACCTCCCACAATCTCGAGGATTTCGTTGGTGATAGCGGCCTGTCTTGCCTTGTTGTAGGTCAGTTTCAACTGGTTCCTAAGGTCCTTGGCGTTATCGGTCGCTTTGTGCATGGCGGTCATACGGGCACCGTGCTCGCTGGCAAAGGAATCTCGGATGGCCTTGTACAATTGTGTCTTGAGCGATTTGGGTATCAGTTCTTTTACGATTTCTACTTTGGATGGCTCAAAAATGTAGTCTGCCGCCTTGGATGCATCCCCTTCCACACTTACAATGGGAAGGAACTGTTCCGTCATCACCAACTGGGTGGCAGCGTTCTTGAACTTGTTATAGACCAACTCGATCTTGTCATAATTGCCCTTGGTGAACTGGTCCATCAAAAACTCAGCGATTTCAGCCACATTGTCAAAGGTCAGATCATCATAGATGCCACTGTGGTTGGCAACAATGGTGTTCTTCTTGCGGAGAATATCGTTTCCTTTCTTTCCGATGGCCACAAAATCGACCTGCTTGCCTGCGTATTTGCCGGAAAGTAGGTTGTTGCTCTGTTTGATGATGTTGGAATTGAACGCACCACAAAGTCCACGGTTGGAGGTAATGGCCACGACCAAAACCTTGTTCACGGGTCTGTTGTCCGCAAATTGACTTCCTCCATCACCGTCCAAGCTGGCGCTCAAGCTTTGCAGAAGCTCTGTCAGCTTATCCGAATAAGGGCGCATCGCCGTGATGGCATCCTGGGCCTTCTTCAATTTAGCAGCGGACACCATTTTCATGGCACTGGTAATCTGCATCGTTGAGCCGATGGATGTTATCCTGTTCCGTATTTCCTTTAGATTCGCCATATTATCTCAATTCTGGGTTATGAGTGATGAGTTAAGAGTTCTTGACAATTGCCACTATGATTCGCATCAACTCTTCACACTTATCCATCAAATCCATGGGAACTTCTCTGCCAGTTGCTTCTAAAATCTCAAGCCAATACTTGGTTTCATCAGCCTCCTTCAAAGCTATCCCAAACTTATTCTTAAAGTCCTTTGTGCTAATCCCTCTTTGTGCTTCCCTGAACATTGGCCCCTATGCTGGTACCACTCCTCAGAAGCTGAGAGGCTATCTCAAAATCCTTTTTGTTTTTCAATTCATCACAGTAATGGACAATCTTGCAAGCAAACTCGAAACTTTTGATTCTAATGGGGCTGTTTTCCAGTTTGCTCATAACCCATCACTCTGAACTCTTAACCTTTATATTTTTCAGAAAGATCTTTGCAAACAGCAGTCAAGGTATCTGTTACCTCATCAGTCAGTTTTCCGGCCTTCAAGGCATCCAAAACATCCCTATGCTTCGCGTTCAAGAACTCCAAATACTCTTTTTCAAATTCTTTTACCTTGTCCACAGGCACATTACGCAACAAGTTCTTGGAACCTGCAAAGATAATGGCCACCTGATCTTCCACGGTAAATGGATCGTTCTGACCTTGTTTCAAGATCTCCACGTTCCTACGTCCTTTTTCGATCACGTTCAAGGTAGCGGCATCCAAATCGGAACCGAACTTGGCGAAAGCTTCCAATTCGCGGAACTGGGCTTGGTCCAATTTCAAGGTACCTGCCACTTTTTTCATGGACTTGATCTGTGCCGAACCACCCACACGGGATACGGAGATACCCACGTTGATCGCTGGACGGACCCCTTGGTTGAACAAATCCTGCTCCAAGAATATCTGACCATCGGTGATGGAGATCACGTTGGTTGGGATATAGGCAGAAACGTCGCCCGCTTGTGTCTCGATGATGGGAAGTGCGGTCAATGACCCTCCTCCTTTTACCATGGACTTCAAGGAATCAGGAAGGTCGTTCATGTTCTTCGCGATTTCATCATCCGCAATCACTTTTGCGGCACGCTCCAACAATCTTGAGTGCAGGTAGAAAACGTCCCCAGGGTATGCTTCACGTCCTGGTGGCCTTCTCAACAACAGGGATACTTCACGGTAGGCAACCGCTTGCTTTGAAAGGTCATCATAGATGATCAAAGCAGGGCGGCCAGTGTCCCTAAAATATTCCCCTATGGCCGCACCGGCGAAAGGAGCATATACCTGCATTGGCGCAGGATCTGAAGCGTTGGCGGCAACGATGGTGGTATAGGCCAAAGCGCCCTTGTCCTCCAAGGTCTTTGCAATGGCGGCCACGGTGGATGCTTTCTGACCTACGGCCACATAGATACAGTAAACGGGTTTACCAGCATCGTAAAATTCTTTCTGGTTCAGGATGGTATCGATACAAACCGTGGTCTTTCCGGTCTGTTTGTCACCGATCACCAACTCCCTTTGTCCCCTTCCCACAGGAATCATGGCGTCGATCGCCTTGATACCGGTCTGCAAAGGTTCGTTTACAGGTTGTCTAAAAATAACTCCAGGAGCCTTGCGCTCCAAAGGCATTTCGTAGGTTTCTCCGGAGATAGGTCCTTTACCATCGATTGGATTGCCCAAGGTGTCGATTACACGACCAACAATTCCTTCACCAACGTTTATGGATGCGATACGCTCTGTTCTTTTTACAGTGGCACCTTCCACAATCTCTTTGGATGGGCCCAACAATACCACACCAACATTGTCCTCTTCCAGGTTCAAAACGATTCCCTGCATGCCCCCATCGAACTCCACCAACTCCCCGTATTGGGCATTTGAAAGCCCATACACACGGGCAATACCGTCACCAACCTGTAGTACGGTACCCACTTCGTTCAAGGAAGCCGTAGCTTCGAAACCTGATAACTGTTTTTTCAAAATTGCTGAAACCTCAGCGGCTTTTACTCCTGCCATTTTTATAGACTATTTGTAAATTCTCTTTTTAAACCGTTCAATTTGTTGGCGATGCTGGCATCAAATTGGGTATCGCCCACTCGAAGCACGAAACCACCTATGATGCTCTCGTCGATCTTGTTCTGGATGGTGACCTTGTTGCCTGTTGCCTTGGTGACCTCGGCAAGGATCTTTTTCTCCAGTTCGGCCGTCAAAGGAACAGCCGTGGTAACGTATGCCACTTCCTCACCTTTCTTTTTTTCATGAAGGATGATGTACTTCAGGGCCACTTCCTGCAACATTGCCATCCTTTTGTTGTCCAGCAAGGTTTGTATCAACCCTTTGGTGATCTCATTGGAATCCTTGAAGATTTCCAACAAGGCATTTTTCTTGACCTCGGATTTCACTACGGGGCTTTCCAAGACTTGCTGTAGTTCCCCGCTCTCGGATATCACGGCCACCATGTCCCGCATGTCCTTTTCCACGGCATCTGCCGCTTTCTTTTCGACTGCGAAATCCAAAGTTGCCTTGGCATAACGTATGGCTGCCCTGTTCTGGTCCATAGTGTTAGTTCAGTTTGATATCTCCCAACATATCGTCAACCAACTTGAGTTGCTTGTCCTTGTTGGATAGTTCTTCTTTGATCACTTTTTCGGCGATTTCCAAGGAAAGGTTGGCCACTTGTGCCTTGATGTCGGCAACCGCAGCTTTCTTTTCACTTTCAATGGCGGCCTGCGCCTGTTTGATGATCTTGTCACCTTCGGCATTGGCCTGCTCCTTGGCTTCGGAAATGATGCTTTCTTTGATCTCCCTGGCTTCTTTCAAAAGCGCATCCCTTTCCGCTCTGGCTTCTTTCAAGAGTTTTTCGCTGTCGGCGGTCACGTTCTGCATTTCCTTTTTGGCGGCCTCGGCAGCGTCAAGGGCATCTTGTATGCCTTGCTCTCTTTCGTTGAGGGAATTCAAAATGGGCTTCCATGCAAATTTTACCAAGATGAAAATGAGCACAAGAAGGATAAGGGTCTGCATAAAAAACAGCCCTGGTGAAAAATCATTTAGTAATTGTTCCATAACTATAAATTTTTAAATACCGCCGACATATGACCAACCGTCATATATCGGCGGACAATGTTTTGCAGTTTGATTATTTTCCTAGGAAAAGTGCACCAAACGCCAAACCTTCCAATAGTGCTGCGATAATGATCATCGCGGTCTGGATTTTTCCAGTAGCTTCTGGCTGACGTGCAATACCTTCCATTGCACTACCACCGATCTTACCTAATCCGATACCGGCACCGATCACGATCAATCCTGCACCTACTAAATTTGGAACTGTCATAAAATTAAATTTATATAGTTAAAAATAAACTCAGGTTAAATATAGTTGCCCCTTACATCCTCAGCATCCACCTTGTCATGGCCATGTTCGTCATGCTCATGGTGATGGTCATGTTCCGCAACCGCCATGCCTATGAACAAAGCGGACAGCATAGTGAAAATATATGCCTGAAGGAAGGCAACCAATACTTCTATCAATGTAATGAACAACGAAAGCACAAAGGAAAGAAGGGACGATCCCACAACTCCCATTTCGGCTTTCATGGTTATCAAAATGGCTATCAAGCTCATTACCACAATGTGTCCTGCGGATATGTTCGCAAACAATCGGACCAATAGGGAAAAGGGCTTGATCAAAAACGCACCGGCCAGTTCAATAACGGCAAGAACAGGACGGATCAAAACGGGAACGCCCGGCATCCACAGCATGTGCTGCCAGTAATCCTTGTTTCCTTTCACGGTATAAATGATCAATGTGAAAATGGCAAGAGCGGCGGTCACAGCCAACTGTCCTGTCACGTTGAACCCCAGTGGCGTCAATCCCAAAAGGTTGAGTATCCATATAAAAAAGAACACTGTCAACAAATAACCGGTAAACTGACGGTATTTTTTATCTCCAATATTAGGCCTTGCTATCTCGTCACGGACATAAATCACCAAAGGTTCCAAAACCCGACCAAAACCTGTTGGCACTTTCTTGCTCTTGTACTGCTTTGCCAACGAACCGAATAACAGAAGCATCAACAGTCCCACCAACAAAATTCCCAAAACACTTTTGGTGATTGAAAAGTCCAACACTTTGGTGGCATTGGTGGCATGGTGCTCCTCATCAAAGGTGATGCTTTCCGCTCCTGGCTGTAGTTCGTATATTTTACCGTGGAGTTTTGCAAAACGTGTTCCGCCGGCTTCTACAATGTGGTGTCCAGAATCATCGTGGTGGAATTTGGACGACATGAAGGTAACAAGCCCTTCACTGGACCATACGATCACAGGAAGCGGGAATCCGATGTGTTTCCTCTCTCCTTCTGAGCTTGTATAGGAAAAAAGGTGGAAGTCGTGTGAGTCCTTGATGTGGTGAAGTATGTACTCCTCCACCTCTTCTTTGGTGTTCACGGCACCTTCTTTTTTGTCCTCTTGGGGTTTTGCGTTTATCCCATTGGAAAACAATAAAATAAATAATGTAGTCGCTAAAACAAAAGGCGTTTTTAGTACCCGCATTGCCATCTAGAAATTATCCGTTCGTCAAATTCGGCGCAAAGGTAGTACTAAATTGATAAAAAACGACTTTTTTTCAATTTTTCATTCCATGTTCTTCAAAGTTCTGGCCAAAAATGTCACCTCGCATGCCAGGCCCAAAAATACGGGCACCAAAAAATTACCATGGGAAACGGTACTTGTGGCGTCCTCGCCAAAAAAATAACTGGAAAACAGGACCATGAACAATCCTAGTTTGGCTGCCATCACGGCCAAATAGATAAAACCAAGCTGGTCTTTCGCCTTCTGTAGGGTTGACAGGAATTGAAAAGCAATAACCACTACAAGGCTGAACACTAGATGGAATCCATAAACGGAAAACAGAATGTCTTTTTTTGGATGGAATCCATTTCCAATCGCCATTGTATGAAGCACGTAGGCCAATATAAAGGCTGCTATGGTGACCATGGCCGGCCACACCACTACTTTTCCTTTCATTTATTGGATTGAATGGCCTGTCTTATCATTAAGTATATGGCCACGATTATGGCAGCAAAGGTAACAAGTTCCTCTGCTGCGGAAAAGTTATATTTTTTTTCGAGCCATGAACCCAAAAGATTGCCCAGATAGATGGTAGCGCCCATTTGTATGGCAAGCCCAGACAAACGGGCGGCAGTATGTAACGTTTCTTTTTTCTTGTTAGGAGGCTTTTGCTGGCTCATTGCTCTTTGCGGTCTCCAGTTTGGGCGATGCCGTTGTCACGGGCGCGCCCTTGCCCATTACGCAGGATGCATTGAAGGTCGCTCCTGGTTCCACGGACAGTTTGGCCACGCTCACCGTGCCCTCTATGATGGCTGATGATTTCAGGGAAAGCAGGTCCTTTACCAAAAGTTCGCCGTTGAACTTCCCTTCGATGTCGGCATTCACGCATTCCACTTTTCCATTGATGTAGCCATCCTTGCCGATGACCACTTTTCCTGAGGTCTTTACATTGCCTTCGAGTTTGCCATCGATCCGGAAATCGGCCTCGGAAGTAATGTCGCCTTTGATCTTCGTGTTCTTTTCGATTCGGTTGGGCTGTCCGCCAAATTCAGTCATAGGCCTTGGTTTTTTGTTGTCAGAAAACATTGTGTTCTAGGTTTTGGGGTTTAAAATTGTGCTTTGTATGATGCCAGGTTCTTATGGACCTGTATAATTTTATAGTTGTCCGATAAAACTACGAAATTCTCATCTTTAATGCGGTAGTCCTTATTGTTTTTTATGAGTTCGGCAAAGCCCAGGGCAAAGTCCTTCGACCTGAAACCATGCACCACCACAAATTCGTCCTCCAACGTATAGATATCCTTGGAAACCACATTTTTGTAGTTGAGTTCCTTTACAGCTTCCTCCAAACGATTTTTCAGGGCCAGGGCCTTTTCGTTGTCCCTGATCTTGAAAGGAAACACCACTTTCCAGTTGCCTGTTCCCGTTGATCCGGTTTCGGGCGAAAACTCCTTGGTCTCCAGCTTGGGCAATTGTTCTTCCACCATTTGTTCCGCCTTTTTTCCTTCGGGATTATTGGGGTAGGTGAGGGCCACATAGTTCAATGCTTCCTTGAAGGGTTCAAAGCCTTGTAGGCGCCCGATGGCATTGGCCTTCAACATTTCGAATTTGGGGACGATGGGGTCTCCAGTAAATTGGTCAATATAGGTTTCGGACTGGGTGATCACCTGAAGGAATTCTTGGTCCTCGTAGAGTTTGTACAAAGCGGCATAGCGGGCATCGGGGCTGTCCGTGTTGCCCTCCAGAACGGCCTGTGGGTTCAATAGGATCTCGGCATAGCGGGTGTCAGGGTGGTTCATGATGATGTCCTGCTTCATGTTCTGGGCCAACGGACTCCCTGATTCCTCATAGATCTTGTACAGGTTGTATTTGGATGGGAGCACCAACCGTTCCTCAGGATTTGAGGCGAGTACCCGTTCCAATTTGGCCGCTGCGAGCAGGTTGTCCCTAAATTTTTCCTTATAGATCAACCCCAATTGGTAGTTGGCGAAGTTGCGTTCGGTCTTCAAGCTGTCGATGACGGCAATGTCGGTCGGGATTTGGGACAGGTAGTACTCCACGGAGAATTTTTGGTCCGTATCCATATTGTTGGCCGCTCCGTTTTGAACGATCTCTTCGCCGGTGGCCTCGGAAACCAAGGTTCTGGATTTGTTGCTCCATCGCCAGTCATCTTCCAAGGTGCGTTCGCCCCAACGGGTCTTGAACTCGTTTTTGCCATAGCCCAAACTGGTGATGTTGTAGAAATAGAACTTGCCTTGGTTCTCCCTTCCCCCCTTGCTCTTCGCAAACGTGGCAAACCCGGCCTCGGTTCGCTTCAATTCTTTCTCGGCAGCTTCTTCCTCTTTTCGTTTCAACTCGGCAACATAATCCTCAAAATACGTCTTGCGCTTGGCCTCGGGCATTTGATAGAGGGTTATGACACTATCGGCATGCTGAACGATGTCCTCGTACTTGATCACATCCTCAAGGTTGTCCAGCTTCTTTTTGATATTGCGGTGCTGTCTGGTGTTTTCGGTCAGGTTGGTCAAGGTACTGTCATAATAGGCGCCGGAAATCTTGTACTCATCCTGGTCAAAATAATAGTCCGCCAAACTTTGATAGTTCAGGGCATTCAGTTTGCGCTCGCCCTGTGTGGCCCGCAACGACTTGTTGTAATAGGCCAAGGCCAAGCTATCGGAGCCGTTCGCCAAATGATATTGGCCCACCTCCCGGTAAATCTTGTCCAAAAAGGGTCGGTTTTCCCTGTTTTCTTCCAAATCGGTCAGGTATTCCAACAGTTCTTCGCTATTGGCATCAGTAAGTTCCGTGTTCTGTATTTTTTTGAGGTGGGCATTGATCATATACACCCTTGGCGATTTCCTGTTCAGGGCAATGACCTTGTCATAGGCATAGTTGGCACTGTCCCGATATCCCAATTGGTCGTAAAGTTGTCCAATGATGAAAAGATACCTTCCCTTTTCAGGGTTCTTTTTGGTTAGGGCCTGTGCTATTTTCAGTTTTTGGATGGCTGTATCCGGAGCATTCAGGTTGATATAGCATTGGGCCAGCACGGCATTGGCATCGGCATATTCCTGGTCTTTCAGTTCCTCAAACTTGAAAAGGCGCTTCAAATTCTTGATGGCCACTTCGGGATTGTCCAGGCGCATGTTGGTCTTTTCACGCCAAATAGTGGCCTCGTTGAGCTTGTCACTCTCCGTGTATTTTCTCAAAATATAGTTGAACGCTTCCAGTGCCGGAATGTACCGCTGGTCAAAGTAGCGGGATTTGCCCAAAAGAAGGAAAGCTTCGTCGGTTTGAGGGTTGCGCTCCTCGTCCTTGATGTCCATGCTGTGCTTTTGGATGGCCTTGGTGGCCTTTTCCTCCGCAATGATGAAGTTGGGGTTGTTGTCCTCGGAATCCAGCTTGATCTCATCGGTCACTTGCAGCCGTTCCACGGGAAGGATCTCCCAATAATCGTCCCGGTAACTCGCGTTGAGCTCCTCCCGACCTTTTTCAAAGGCGATATTGCCATTGTACAAGGTGTTGTACTTGGTGTTCAGTGCGTGCCAATTGCGGTTGACAAACTTGTCCTTTTGGGTGGAACAGGCACTAAAAATAAGTCCCCCTGCAACTGTGGCAATGATAAGTGTGTGACGAAGATTCAAAATTACCGATGGTCTTGTGATAACCTTAACTCAAAAAAGATGGGATTATTATAAGGCTCATCGACAAAATACAAGAATTCCCCGACTGTGTTTTACCCCGCAAAGAAGGCTTCCAGTTCCTTCAAGGTCTCCGTGGAGGTGTGGATGTCCTTGACAATCTCGCCCTTGTTGAGCACCACAATGCGCTCGCACACCTCGGTGACATGGATCAAATCATGACTGGACACGAGCACCGTTACCCCTTCTTTGGCCGCCAAGTCCTTGATGATCCCTTTTAACCGAATCTGCGTGGTGGGATCTAGATTGGCAAAGGGTTCGTCCAGAATCACCACTTCAGGGTTGCCGATAAAACTGGCCACAATACCCACTTTTTTCTGGTTTCCTTTGGAAAGGTCCCGCAAATATTTCTTTTGGCCCAAGATCTCTCCGTGGAAAAAATCCGCATAATTGGCCAGGAGGGCATCCACATCGGCCTTGTTCCGTCCGCGGAGTTCCCCAATGAAGTAAAAATATTCCTCCGGGGTCAGGTAACCAATCAAGAAGGATTCGTCAATAAAGGCGGAAGTGAACGGTTTCCAAGCTTCGCTCTGGTCCACCTGCACCTCATTGTTGATGATATGTCCCGAACTGGGCTGGATCAAATCCAGCAATAGACTGAACAGCGTGGTCTTCCCTGCCCCGTTGTTCCCTACCAGACCAAAACTCTGTCCTTTTGGGATTTCCAAATGACCGATGTTCAAAACGGTGGTCGCATTGTATTTCTTTGTCAAATTATGTACTGTGATCATGGGATTTCTTTATAGTGATTGGTTATTTCTGTTTATATGCCAACAATGTCTTGTATTTCTCCTTTTTATAGATGCCCTCTATCATTTTGAACGCACGCTCCTTGAACACAAAGCCCATCAGCCCAAAAGCGGCCACAAAGAGATAGCCCGCCAAGGGACTGATCAGGAAATGGCCAATGGCATAGATGACCATGGGGAGCAGAAGCTTGGGCAAGGTCAGCAAGAGGGTCTTGGCATTGAAGGCCTGTTTGTCCCCAAATGCCTTTTTGTTGGAGGTGAGCTCAATGGGTGTCTTCACATAGGCCCCGCCCCAAAGCACCAAATAGCTGTTGATCCCGATATTATAAATGGCGCCCACCAGAACCGCAGCATAAGCCTCCCATCCAAAATACACATAAAATGTGGCCAGGATCGTGGAAATGACCGTGGCAATGATGATCAGGTACCATTTGGACGAAAGGTATTCCCTGTACTTGATGTTCTGGCTCATCATCAAAGGGTAATAGCTGCTGTCCCAACTGGGCACATATTGGCCAAAGCTGAACAGGAACCCGCCCGTGACAAAAATGCCGGCGAAGATCTTCCAGAAAGGACCGTCATAGGCCTCAATGGCACCTGTGAAAAAGAGCAGTCCGTAAAAAATAAAGAAGAATCCGGTAAGTACGGCCGTTTTGGACCGCTTGTTCCTTTTGATGAGCTTGATGTCGTTCTTCAAAAAGGTGCCTAGATTGCCAAACCGGTTCAACCAATCCAGGTTTTCGGTACGCACCTCGGTATGTTTTTTGGCAAGGCCGCCATCCAGGTACATGTGTTTTTTGAAATAGCCAAAGGCCGAAAAATAAAGAATCAACAGCAAGGCCCAGGGAACGATGGCCGCCCACGGCATGTCGTAGAAATAATCAAAAATGGGCTGTGCATAAAGTGTGATGTCAAACCATTGGTAGAATTGGGAAATGCCCGCCAATATGACCAATCCCGCAAAGACGTAAAAGACTGCGTCCTTGTTGTTCACCATCACATTGATGAAATTGTTGCAATAAATGATCGCCATCATTGCCAAATGCCACCCCACGACCTGGGCAAACGGATAGTCCTTGGTGAGCAGCACCACACTGAACGGGACAAAAAAGAACGCATGCGACCAGTTGAAGAACGATACCATTGTTTTTCCCAACGAAAAGTTCACTACCTGACTTTTTTTGAAGGGCAGGTAAAGCAAGGGCTTGATGTTGGTGACCGGCATTTTTTGGAGCATGTACCTAAAGACGAGGTCAAAGGTGAGGTAATACACCATAAAACGGTTCACCACCCGGAGCGGATCGCCCCAGCCGGCCTCGTCGATCATGAAATAGGCCCCAAAGCCCAATCCCAAAAAGATAGCGATAAAATAAAGGGCTCCGAGGGCCATCAATATCTTGAACCAGATCTCGGTCCTAAAACTTGCCGAGCGGTAAAAGGATTTCCATTGGAGACCCAAAAAGTGTTTGAACATGGTCAGTCATTTTTTTAGTAAGTATCTAAATTATTGGATTTGTTACAAAACCCATCCTTTTTCTAAAATTTAAGGTCAAAAAGAGGTTGAATGTGTAATTTTGCACCAAAATTGTGCACATGAGCGATTTTCATGCTTTAAAATTGGTCTCGGTGGATCGGTTGACCCCAAATTCCGTGGCCCTTACTTTCGAAATTCCAGAACATTTAAAAGATGCCTATACCTTCAAGGCCGGGCAATACATCACCATCAAACATACGGTGGACGGACAGGAGCTGCGCAGGGCCTATTCCATTTCTTCCCCGCCCTCTTCGCAGACCCTGACGGTGGGCATCAAAAAAATGCCGGGTGGTACATTTTCTGTGTTTGCCAACGAAAAGTTGAAAGCTGGTGACACCTTGGAAGTGATGCTGCCCGATGGGAGGTTCCTTTTTGAACCGAACGGACCCAAAAATATTGCAGCCTTTGCAGCCGGGAGCGGGATTACGCCCATTATGAGCATCGCACAGACAGTGTTGGGGAGCGACCCAACAAGTCTCTTTGTACTCGTTTTTGGGAACCAGTCACCAGAAGAAACTATGTATTTCAAAGAAATACAAGCGCTGAAAACAAAATATACCAACAGGTTTTTTGTGCAGTATGTGTACAGCAGGTCCCATGAAGAAGACGCCCTTTTTGGCCGGATAGAGAAGTCCACGGTCAACTTTGTGCTGAAAAATAAGTTCAAGGACACCCAATTTGATGGCTTTTACCTTTGCGGGCCTGAGGATATGATCCATTTGGTCTCCGATACCCTAAAAGGCAATGGCATTGCTGAGGACAAGATCCATTTCGAACTTTTTACAACCGATGACAGCGAGGATGTGCTTGCCGAAGTCCTCGAAGGCAAGACCAAGGTGGAAGTGGTGTTGGACGATGAGACCTTTACCTTCATCATGGACAGGAAAGAGCGGGTGTTGGATGCCGTGCTCAAGGAAGATATAGACGCCCCCTACTCTTGTCAGGGCGGGGTCTGTAGCAGTTGCATCGCAAGGATCAAGGAGGGCAAGGCCGAAATGGCCAAAAACCAGATATTGACGGATGGCGAGATTTCCGAAGGGTTCATCTTGACCTGTCAGGCGCATCCACTGACCTCCACCTTAAAGGTAGATTATGATGATGTGTGATCTTTGATCCTGGGTTTCGACAGTAGTTCCTCCAAGGCCCGACTACTGTGCTCATACCCGATACGATAGGCCGTTTCCATGCCTTTTTTGTCCAGAACGCCTATTTTTTCCAGTCCTTTCGGTTCGATGAAAAGATCACATTCTTGCATTTTTTCCTTACTGGAGGCATGGATCATCAAACTGGTGACCCTGCCCGCCAATTGTAGGGAGTTTTTCAGGTCCTTCCTTTCCATGGGTGCGGTTATGGACACATTGCTGCCAATGATGAACTCCATGGTCTTGTCCACATACTCCTTTGGAAAATTGTTCATGATGCCCCCATCGGCGTAAAGGATGCCCCCAATGTCCACCGGACTAAAAACAGGCGGTAATGCCGCAGAGGCCAATAAGGGTTTGATCAGCTCTCCTTCATAAAAGACCTTCTCATCCCCGCTCAACAAATCGGTGGCCACAACGAACAAGGGTTTCTTCAATCCTTCAAAGGTGTTTTCAGGGAAGAATACCTTAAAAATGTTGATGTAACGTTCCGTATCAATGAACCCGGGCTTGTTGATGGCAAAAAAGCTGTACTGGAACAAGGGGGTCTCCCGGAAAAAATTGAGCATGCTCTCCGTTGAGTTGCCATTGGCGTAGAGGGCCCCCACGAGAGCACCCACACTGGTACCGGCGACCATTTCGGCCTCTATCCCATGTTCACGCATGGCTTTGATGAGACCTATATGTGCCATGCCGCGCACTCCTCCCCCGGACAGGACCAAGCCTATGGTTTTGCCTTCTAGCATTTTAAGTTTTCAAAATTAATCACCAAAGGTAAGTCATTGCGCCCTTGTCGAGGTTGTCCCTCGAAGGTATTTCGATTAAATAATTATCAATCTTTCCCAATTACCAAACCCCTCCCGCAAAAACTCCGTAAGTGTAGGTATAAACTAAAAATTGAATCACATGAAATCTTTAAAAACTTTGACACTTGTATCTTCATTGATGGCCTTTATGGTATCCGCAACAGGAATCTCACAGACCAAAATGGTCGGGGGAGCCGCAATGTACCCTAATAAGGACATTGTTTCCAATGCCGTGAACTCCAAGGACCACACCACTTTGGTCGCAGCGGTGAAAGCTGCTGATCTGGTGGAAACCCTACAGGGCGAAGGACCATTTACCGTGTTCGCCCCCACCAACGATGCTTTTGCCAAACTGCCCGAAGGAACAGTGGAAACGCTGTTGAAGCCAGAGAACAAAGCAATGTTGCAAGGTGTGCTCACCTATCACGTAGTGGCCGGGAAATACGGCTCCAAAGATTTGAAACGTTGGATCAAAAAAGGAAAGGGAATGACCAAACTTACCACCGTAAACGGGGACACCCTTACTGCTATGATGGATGGCAACTCCATTAAGATAAAAGATGGTGCCGGAAATGTTGCATCGGTGACCATTGCCGATGTGAACCAATCCAATGGGGTGATCCATGTGATCGATACCGTTGTGCTACCTTCTGCAAAGTAGTTTTTTTGGTTTTTGGTTAGAACGGAAAGGGTGGCAACTGCTGCCCTTTCCTTTTTCTGGGAAACCATTTACCGACCCTCGGGTCTTCTTTTTGGGGTTCCGATTATTTTTTGGGCCTGTTGCCGAAAATTTCTTCATCTCATCTGCCTTTTTCTAACCTTCTCATTTTCAAAACCGACTCGGTGGTCTGAATGTTAAATCTTGGTTTCGGTGCCCAAAACTGTAATCTGGCTTATCCCATTTCGACCAAAATCGATAGTGATAATTGTTGTATGTTTAGGTTCATCAATAAAATATAACCGTTTAAATAGAAAATCATGGCCGATTCTTATTACGACCCCGCCGATCTGCGAAAATTTGGGAACATTACGGAATGGAGCGAAGAGCTCGGAACAAAATTCTTTGATTATTACGGAAAGGTCTTTGAGGAAGGGGCCCTGAGTGCCCGTGAAAAATCCTTGATCGCCCTCGCTGTGGCCCATGTGGTGAAATGTCCGTATTGCATCGATGCCTACACCAAGGACGGATTGCAGAGGGGCATCACCAAGGAAGAAATGATGGAAGCCGTGCATGCCGGGGCAGCCATTGAAAGTGGGGCCACTTTGGTGCATGGGGTGATGATGATGAACAAGTACAACAAACTTTCCATGTAACTTTAGACCGCTTTGCTGTTGGATACTGGACCGCTGTGCGATTAGATGTTAGAATTCAGACTAAAGCAAAACATACCCAATTTCAAAAGCTTTCACTACAATCATAGAATTTGATAAATGGAACAAAGCATATTGACCGACATACAGAACGCTGCTAAAAAATCCTTGAAGGCACGCCATAATGAATTGGCCGATACCCATAAGCAAATGGATATCCTGAACGGCGGGCTGTTTGCCAATGGGGAACTCCCCTATTTCAAGGATAAAATTGCCCAAACGGGGCAATTTCCGCTAAAGCCGAAGAAGCTGGAAATCCTGCAGATCAATGTTGGGTATATGTGCAACCAGGTCTGTGAGCACTGCCATGTGGATGCCGGCCCCGACCGGAAAGAAATCATGACCCGGGAGACCATGGAACTCTGTTTGGAGGTGATCCGAAACACGGGGGCACACACTTTGGACCTCACCGGCGGCGCGCCCGAAATGAACCCCGACTTCAGATGGTTCGTGGAAGAGGCTTCCAAGGCGGGTATCAAGGATTTTATCGTCCGTTCCAATCTGACCATCATCTTGGCGAACAAAAAATACCACGACCTGCCCGAGTTCTTTAAAAAACATAATGTGCACGTGGTTTCCTCCATGCCGCACTACACCAAGGGCAAGACCGACAAGCAACGTGGCGATGGGGTCTTTGACAAATCCATCCAGGCATTGCAAAAACTGAACGAAGTGGGCTACGGAATGCCGGACAGCGATCTGCGCTTGGACCTGGTCTACAATCCTTCGGGGGCGTTTTTGCCTTCGGACCAATCGGCCATGGAGCGGGATTTCAAAAAAGCGCTGAAAGCCGATTTCGGAATTGAGTTCCACAACCTGTTTGCCATCACCAATCTGCCCATTTCCCGCTTTTTGGACTATCTCATTGCGTCGGACAATTACGAGGACTATATGTATGCCTTGGTGGAAGCTTATAATCCTGCAGCGGTGGACAACGTGATGTGCACCAATACCATCTCCGTGAGTTGGGACGGTTGGCTGTACGATTGTGACTTTAACCAGATGCTCGACCTAAAGGTCGCCAGTAAGGTGAAGCACATCAAGGATTATAATGAGGACATTCTTAACGACCGAAACATCATGATTTCCCAACACTGCTATGGTTGCACGGCCGGGGCGGGCAGTAGTTGTCAGGGGACGGTGGCTTGATGTTTTAAAAATTCTCGTTCAATTCCCTTAACATTTCTATCGTGTTTATATATCTCACGTTAAATTGGTTACAAACTTCAGGGATTTTAATTTTATTTTTTCTGTTTGGTTCACTCTTTTCGTATGTGACAATAGTCCAATTATTACTAATTGCAAAAGCAACCAACCAAGGGTCTGCTAAATCAGTTTCCAGAAATTCTTGAATTGCACTATTAGTATAGTGATGGGACATCGAATTAGTCCAACCTACAATTGATATATAATATTGCAACACAGAGTCCGTATCAATAAAAAAATCCTCAGGTAAATTAGCTTCACACCATTGTTTGAGTTCGTCTTCATGAGAAGAATTATCATAGATTTCTTTCTTCACTTTGTCAATACTAACAATTGTACCATCCTCAGAAAGGCTTTTTATTTTAATCCAAAAACTCTGTACTACATCGAGAGGATAAATTGAACGGTGAGCTTGAATGAAGAAGTTGGAATCTACAATGAATTTACTCATACTTGATATAGGTATTCATTGATAAACTTCTCGTATGTGTTCCCTTTAAGACTTGTTAGTTTATATGCATCTCTATACAATAAGTTGTTTTCCTTAACAGCATTATTTACATAACTGGCAAATCTTAAACTGATTCTCTTTTTTGCAGTTGCATAAAAGTTCCCTCCAGAATTTTGATTCTCTTTTTTGTCCTTAAATTCTGCTATATAGTTGTCGTAAAATTCAAAAAAAACAGGCTTAGATATTAATCCTAAATCCAGTGCTCTTCTTGCAATTACAATTGGGCTAACTTTGAATATTCTGCTTAAATATTTAATATTTTGGCTGCTTTTCCACTTTTCTCTGAAAAATATCTCCGGAACTAAAAATTCTGCTGCCACCTTATCACATAAAATTTCAGTTGGATCGTCAGCTGGCAGCATTTGTTTATTGTCAAAGCCCGCACTTTCACCTAACCAAATATGAGCTAGCTCATGAATTAGGGTAAACATTTGTGCTGCTTTTGCATCCGCAGAATTAATAAACAAGAAAGGGGCTTTTTTATTTACCAATACAAAACCTCTGCACTCCTCAACAGAAATATTTCTTCTAGTATTATTTCCAACGATTCCGTTGAAGTTTACTATGATCCCAATTTCTTCGATTTGTAATGTAAGGTAGTCTAAAGCTTGTTCCCATGTTGAAAGTTTACTTGCCCAATTTATTTGAAGATTCAAAGCGTTTCTAATATCATTGGCTATCTCTTTGTAATCAGAATTGTCATTGTATTTTCCAACAAATCCCAAATCGGAATACCCACTTTCTTGCAAATATTTTGTCAGCCAAATTTGTCTATCTTTTATTATTTGTATTGTATGGTAGACATTTAAAGAAACTTTATTTCTTGGTGCTGCACCTGTTCTAAAAAAAGGTATGGGCAATTCCTCACTTGGTGGTTCTTTCATAAACATATAACCAAAAGGAACGTGAACCTTATGTGTGAAGTTTTCCAATTGCTTTATAGTCGGCTTTTTCTCACCTTTAATCCATTCCAAAACATTGGGATTGTCTACATAAAACTCATCAAGGTCATTTCCAGCCCTAGTAATCGCCCAGTTAATAATCTCAGGGTTAATATTTTCAATCCTTGTTGCCATTAAGCAAATATAATTTAATAAGTATTACATATTCTGTAATCCCAGCAGTTCATTTCTTGCGTTACCCGTAACGCTTCTAGATACGTTTCACTTTTAATGAATTATATCTGGCGATACCAAAGACAATTTTATCATAATCAGGTGAGGTGCTAGCATATTGCATTTATAAAAAAATGTGAACCTGTTGTTTTATGACCTTCAACGAGTCAATCTTTTTAGTTGAACACCAAAAGTCAATTTATTTTGGAATTTGGCACTGAGTGGCTCAATCCACCACAGTAGGAAATACTCCCCTTGTGCCCATGTCCACCACGGTTTCCCCCAACAAAGGTTCGAATTTGCCGTTGCCATTGCCATCTTCCCATTCAAAGCTATTGTTGATGGATATGACCACTTCAATATTGATGTCTTCGGTTGCATTGGCAGGTATCACCAAAGCTGATGGAAATTGTCCGGTGACCACGCACGAACCTTCAGGGACCGGAGAGGTGTCGCTGATAGGATTGGGCACCGTGGTTTGAGGGGCGTCTCCTTGGGTCAATTGGATAAAGGCAAAGCCTTGAATGTTTCCTTTCGTCTCCAATCCAAAATACCCTTGGGCCTTGTTCCCGTTCACCGAAACGGTCTGGTCTTCGATAACGTAGCTGCCAATGTAGGTGTTGTACCCCAAAAAGGAGGCCACGAAACCGTCCACATCAATATTATCGTCCACCCCTTCGGGCCAATCAGGGATTTCGGTCTCCGCTCCTTCCAGATTATATACAATTTTGTACTTCTGATATCCAATAGAAGCCCTAAAATATTCATAGGTGCCCGCGGTAACATGGCTCAAAGGCACACTCAGGGTATTGATCTCTTCGTTGAAAAACACCTCACTGTCAAAATCGATGGCCTGTGCCCCACCACTTCCCGTAGTTGCCGTGGAAGCAATGGTCTCTCCTTCATCATAGGGTGTGAATTTATCAGGATATAAGCCAATAAAATGCAGGCCTAAAACATCAAAATCGGGGCTTTGGGCAGCATTTCCTTCGGGAACCGATGCTGGATTGCCCAAATTGTCCAAACGTCCCGCATCGACGTCCATGATAAACGTGATGTTCAATCGGGGTACTTCTTCCCCAGGGTTTCCAGTGGATGGATCATCGGAGCAGGAAAACAAGGAAATCCCCATCAATACGGAAAATAGCAAGCTTGTTCTTTTCATAGTTTGTTTTTATGTGATTTGGGTTTGTATCCTCCAAAACGGATAAGGGAAGTTACGCTATTTGATGTAACCCACAATGTGCAAAGCGTTTAGAATTTTACAAGCTCTCATGCCTTACGGACATCAGTTCTGAAAATGATTTCTCTTTGTATGGCTATAATTTAAGCTTCTTTTTGTCCAAAAAAACATCCCTTGAACCGACTTGTGGGTCGGTTTATTTTTGGGGTTGGGCAGTAGTTGGTCGATCTTCCAACATTTTACCGATTTTTCATGCCGCTACGTCCTTAATTCTTTGGGTTGGACACTTTCCGTGGAATATTTGCTACAGACCCAACGGTCCAAACCCAAGTCTTATGGAAATGACCCTCAAACGACGAGAAACCATGCACCGCCTCTGTGGAAAAGGCCTCGAGATCTTCCACGCCAAAGGCTATTACAACACCAGTCTGGACGATATTCTGAACGAGCTCTCCCTCTCCAAGGGTGCTTTTTACCATCATTTCAAATCGAAGGAGGACTATTTCATCAACATTGTACAGAACCTTATCGTGCAAAAGGTATATGCCTTGCTGATAGAGCCCCTCAACACCAACGAAAATCCCTTGCCGGTTATTATCGAGAGTTTGGAGAGTGCCTTGGACCCCGGCAAGAAGAACGAAATGGCCTATGGGTTCATGCTGAACGATTTTTTGACCGAGTTCAACAAACGGAACGAAGAGATCAGCGGACAGCTCAAGGAAATCCTCAATGTTTGGGAGGTCAATTTGGTCTCGGTATTGAAAAAAGGGAAGTTGGACGGCCATATTGCCCGACATGTGGACTGTGAAGGAGTCGCCACCTATGTCATTGCCTCCTATCTAGGCATGCGGTCCTTGCTGATGGACAGTTCCAACAAGCAGTTGAAGTACCAGTACATCCAACAGTTGAAGCAATACTTTAACTCCATTGCCGCGCACCACGTAGCGGCCTAAGCTTCCAAAATCGTTAACAGTTTGTCCACTACGCGTTGTGGCGGAATGGTTTCCATGACCGACTCGTAGCCCTTGGGCATTTTGTTTCCATACACCGAAGTGGGGATCAAGGGATATTGCTCCCTGTCCGCCAACAGTGCATTTTCTATGGGCTGGGCAAAGGGATAGAAGCCCGCAAAAGGATGGGTGACCCCCCAAAGGGTGACCACGGGAATGCCATAATTGGCCGCCAAATGGGCATTGCCACTGTCCATGGACAGCATGGCATCCAAATTGGAAATCAGCTCCAATTCCTCCGAAAGGGTCAGTTTGCCTGCCATGCAGAGCGCGTTTTCATGGACCGCCGCTATGTTTTCCAACGCAGCGACTTCTTGGGCCCCTCCCCCGAACAACAATATTTTATACTTGTTGGTATTATTGAGTTTCGAAATCACCTTTTCCATGAGCGACAAAGGGTACATTTTTCCCTCATGGGCCGCAAATGGGGCCACGCCAACCCATTTTTTGGTGTCCTGTGCCGCCAAGCCCAATACTTTTTCTGAAAGTGGCAATCGCGCTAAGGGTTTGGCTTCGGGCAGGTCGATGGGAAAACCCAATCGAGCCATGACATCGGCATAACGTTCGTGCGTGGCCCTCAACGGTTGGAAAATCTTGTTCCGGCTCCGGGTCAATGCCTTTTTTTCCTTTCTGCCCTTGTCGATCTGCACAAAAGGGATACCTTCCAAAGCAAAGTATTTTTTGAGTATCCTGCTCCGTAAGACATTGTGGAGGTCGGCCACGGCATCGAACTGCAACGGTTTCAATTCTTGGTAAAGCCGCCAGAGGCCCATCAGCCCCTTATGGCGTTTTTTCACATCGGCCTCCAGCACGTTGACCCTTTCCAAACCTTCAAAAATGGGCATGAAAGGTTTTTTGGTGAGCACGGTGATCTGGAGTTGGGGATATTTTTGGGTCAGTCCATTGATGATCGGAACCGTCATGGCCACATCGCCCATGGCCGACAAGCGAATCAACAAAATCCGGGTGATGTTACCCTTTTTGTCCACGGAGCACTGGGTTGAGTTCCTCGTCGTTGTACATTTTCATCTGTTTATAGACCTTCATGTACTTGTTGCCCGTTTCGATATCGGCCAATAATTGGTCAATGGCAGCGGAAAGGTCCTTTTTCTGCTCCAACAGCACCGCCAGCTTGTCCGCACATTTTTGGATGTGTTCCGGTGAAGCATCGGTCCGGTTCACTTCTTCCTGCATGTGATAGATCTTCAGGGCCAAAATGGAAAGCCTATCAATGGCCCAAGCGGGACTTTCGGTATTGATGGTGGCCGTTTCTTTGGGTCGTACCGATTGGTATTTGTTCAAAAAATAGCTGTCGATATACTCCACCAAATCGGTCCGGTCCTGATTGCTGGCGTCTATTTTGCGTTTCAGGTCCAACGCATCCACAGGGTCGATCTCCGGGTCACGGATGATGTCCTCGTAATGCCACTGCACGGTGTCAATCCAATTTTTTCGGTACAGCAGGTGTTCTATCTTATCCTTTGGATAAGGGTTCACAAATTCCTGATATACGTCGTCCTTTATGTGGTAGGTGTCAATACTTTTCTGGAAGATCCCAAAGGCAAAATCACTGAACATGATGCATCATTTTGGGCAAAGATATTGCTTTATGGATTAATGATTCATCTGGAGCGCAAAAAGCAAGAGGGACAAAACCGTGCAGATGATGAGTATGGACTCTCGGTGTTTGGCCTTTTTGATTGCCTCAAAATAATTGGCCATAAAGACGGAGGCGGGAAAAAAGGTGATCAGCACGGGCGATTCGTCCGCTGGGGTAAGCAACGTTATGGCCACGCCCAGGACAAAGGCCAAAAAAATGACGCGGAGCTGCAGCAGCTTGCCACCGCCCACGTTCCGCAATCTCAGGAAGACCACAAAGGCCACTGCCAACGCAAAAAGGATATAGATCAGGGCCTTGACGTTCAGCACCTCAAAAAAAGAATCCGTTTTGAAAATCCCCAACGAAAACTGATAGTGTTCCCGGAAAAAGTCCAAGGAATCGTTCAGCTTCAAAATGGTGAAGGTCAGGATAAAGATGGTGGCCACCCCCACAAAGGGCACCAACCAGTTCTTGAATGTTTTCCGGTCATACAAATTGATGACCACGAAGACCAGCAGCAAAAAAACAAGGGCCCAATCGTAGAAAAGGCTCGCCACGGCTATCAAAAGTGATGCGTCAAAAATTTTGTGCTTTACGTTCCTTATGGATTTGATGGACAACAGGCGCCATAGGGCCAACAGCAAGAAAAAGTTGGTGAAAATGGCATTTTTCAATTGCAGGTTCTCCGAAAAAGCGGTCACCAAGAGTACAAAAAAGAGGATGGTGTAGGAGTTGAAGTCGGTTATCTTTTCGGTCCTCACCATCTGATTGATGATGAAAATGCCTAAAAGCAGTACCACAAAGGTCAGCAGTTCGATGGGGATGACATCGTTGATCTTTTGGTCGCCCAGCCCCAAAAAAACATTGCTGAAATAAAAAAGGAACAAAAAGATGGCAAGGACAATGTAGTTTATGGGCTTTGTTTTTCCGAAAAAGCTTGAAATCATCCTTTCTTTTGCTACTTTTGTAGCGTAAATATAGCCAAGATGAGCAAGTTTTTTTACGGTATTGAGGACTTATTTGTAAACTACCTTTTTGCCCCTTTGGATTTCTTCCGTTTTATGGAGAGCTGGTGGGGTTCCAACACCATCAACTGGATTTTTTCCATCATCGGCTTTGTGGCCATGGTCTATTGGATGAAACAGTTGAAGATTTTTAACGACAACAACGAGGAGGATAAGAGCATCAGCTCACACTCTTATCTATAGATCGAATCCCAGGTCTTTTCGATAGTACATCCCATCAAAATGGATTTTTTCCATGTTTTGATAGGATTTGTGCAACGCATCCTTAAAATCCTTTCCAAAGGACGTGACCGCAATGACGCGTCCGCCGTTGGTGACCACTTTTCCATCGGACAGCTTAGTCCCTGCATGGAACACGATGGAGCCTTCCACATTTTCAGCCCCAGTGATCTGTTTCCCTTTTTCGTAGGCTTCGGGATATCCCCCGGAAACCGCCATTACCGTTGTGGCGGCCCTTTCATCGATTTGTAAATCTATCTGGTCCAACGAGCCGTTGGCCATGGCCAAAAGTACCTCGACCAAGTCGCTCTTTAGCCTTGGGATCACCACTTCGGTCTCAGGATCGCCCATCCTCACGTTGTATTCGATCACTTTGGGTTCCCCCTTCACTTTGATCAAGCCGATGAAGATGAACCCGACATAGGGCAGATTATCCTTTTTAAGACCCTCTACCGTCGGTTTTACGATTCTGGCCTCCACCATATCCATAAAAGCGGAATCCGCAAAAGGAACCGGGGAAATGGCCCCCATACCGCCTGTGTTGAGGCCGGTGTCGCCCTCTCCGATTCGTTTGTAGTCCTTCGCGGTGGGCAAAATCTTATAGTTGGAGCCGTCCGTCAATACAAAACAGCTCAATTCGATACCATCCAAGAACTCTTCGATCACCACTGTGGCACTGGCTGAACCGAATTTGGAGTCCAACAGCATCGACTTCAATTCGGCCTTTGCTTCGTCCAAGTCTTGAAGGATCAGCACGCCTTTGCCCGCGGCCAATCCATCCGCTTTGAGCACATAGGGTGGCTTCAGAGTTTCCAGAAAGGCATAGCCCGCTTCCACTGAATCCGACGTGAAACTTTCATAGGCAGCCGTGGGGATTTGGTGCCGCATCATGAACTCCTTGGCAAACTCCTTGCTCCCCTCGAGGGCGGCAGCTGCTTTCTGTGGTCCGATTACGGGAACATCCTTTATTTCGGAATCGTTCAGGAAAAAATCGTGCACCCCGTTTACCAAGGGGTCTTCCGGGCCCACTACCACCAAATCGATTTGCTCTTTGAGCACCAGCTGTTTTATAGCGGCAAAATCGTTCACCCCTACCTCAACGTTGGTGGCGATTTCGGCTGTACCTGCGTTACCAGGGGCTACAAAAAGTTTTGCTGTTTTGGGGCTTTGTGAGATTTTAAGGGCCAAGGCGTGTTCCCTTCCGCCAGATCCCAGGACCAGAATGTTCATGAATCGATGTTTTGGCAAAAATAACCCAATTCAAATTGAATTGAGGGAGAAAGTGGTTTTTTCAAGGGAACAAACAAAATGGTAAGCCGTTTGACACGAATTTCACTAATCTCCACCAATGTATTGCTGAAACAGTCGGCACTTCAAACAAATACGGGAAAATTGAAGGATAAGTCAGTGATTCCTGAATCGTCACTTCATTCCTCATTTCGAAATGACCCCGATTTGATTGATTTGCCTTTAGGGCAAAAAATCCCTGTGGGCTTCCCAGAGTTGGTCGTGTGGAAGGGATTTGAAGTAATCATATACTTTTTTGAGCCCTTCGGAGCGGTGCACCTTGGGTTCCCATCCCAAAATTTCTTTGGCCCGTGTGATGTCGGGCTGCCGTTGCAGGGGATCGTCCTGCGGCAATGGCTTATAGACAATCTTCTGGTCCGTTCCCGTAAGTTTGATGATCTCCTCAGCAAATTCAAGGATGGTGGTCTCATCCGGGTTGCCTATGTTGATGGGTTCCACATAATCGCTCATCAACAAGCGATAGATTCCCTCAATCTGATCATCGATATAGGTAAAGGAACGGGTTTGGGAGCCGTCGCCAAAAACTGTTAAATCTTCACCACGTAACGCCTGACCCATGAAGGCGGGCACCACACGACCATCGTTCAATCGCATCCGGGAACCGTAGGTGTTGAAAATCCGGATAATGCGGGTATCCAGTCCATGGTGCCTGTGGTAGGCCATGGTGATGGATTCCATAAAGCGTTTGGCCTCATCATATACTCCCCTGGGTCCGATCGGGCTCACGTTGCCGTAATAATCTTCATTTTGGGGGTGTACCAAGGGATCTCCGTACACCTCGGAAGTGGAGGCCACCAAGACACGGGCCTTGTGGTCCCTTGCCAGCCCCAAAAGGTTGAGTGTGCCCAAAGAACCTACCTTGAGGGTTTCAATCGGGATTTTTAAATAGTCTATTGGGCTTGCGGGTGAGGCAAAGTGGAGGATATAGTCCATTTTTCCGGGCACGTGCACAAACTTGGACACGTCATGGTGGTAAAAATCGAACCGATCCAAGTGGAACAGGTGCTCTATGTTCCTTAAGTCGCCCGTGATGAGGTTGTCCATGCCAATGACATGGTGCCCCTCAGCGATGAACCGATCGCAAAGATGGGAACCGAGGAAGCCTGCCGCTCCGGTGATAAGGGTTTTTTTCATATGTACTTAATATGCCTTGGCCTCTCCTTTAAAGGCATTTAAAACTGTTTGGACTATTATTTTAAAGTCAAGGAACATGGACCAGTTTTCAATATAAAAAATATCAAATTTGATTCGATTTTGAATGTCTGTATCCGTCTCAATTTCCCCACGATATCCCCTTACCTGAGCCAATCCGGTGATTCCGGGTTTTACAAAGTGACGAACCATATATTTGTCCACACTTGTAGCATATTCGTTGGTGTGTTTCACCATATGTGGGCGTGGACCAACCACTGACATCGTTCCAAACAACACATTATAAAATTGTGGCAGTTCATCTATACTCGTTTTTCGAATGAACTTTCCAATTTTTGTAATCCGCATATCATTCTTAGTTGCCTGCACAGCGTCCGCATTTTTATTGGGGACCATGGAGCGAAACTTATAGCAGTAAAATTCCCTGTTATCTATACCGTTCCTGGTCTGCCTGAAAAAAACTGGGCCTTTGGATTCCAGGGTGATCAAAATTGCTAAGATGGGGGTTAACCATGAAAGGAGCCCCAATATGATAATCAGGGAGAAAATTACGTCACAACTTCTTTTTAAAAATGCATTTATAGGATTGTCAAGGGGTATATCTCGGAGTGAGAGCACCGGGATATAGTCATAATATTCAAACTTGAGCTTTTTGGAAAAGATGTTCTTGTTGTCCGGTATAAATTTGAGTGTTTTTAGATTATTATCGGCAAAATTGATGAACTTGGTCAACTCATCATTTTTAAGTTCGGAAACCGAACAGTAAATTTCATCGATGTTATTTTCCAGGATATAATCAAAACAATCCTGTATTTCAAAGTCAAGGGATTTGGGAGAGAATTGCTTAAGAAAATTATATCCAAACTCTGTTCTTTCTTTAAAAACATTGCGTAACTGGTCTGTTTTTTTGTTTTTGCCCACAATTACAACATTCCTTAAGTTTCCCTTTATTCTTTCTCGATACTCCATCAGGAGTAAATAACTCAGAAGCTTAACTACGGAAATGACCAAAAAAACAATCACAAAATATTCTCCAAGGGCAAGTCTGCTTATTATTGGTTGTTTGAAAAAGCCAATGAAGGCATAAAGTGTTAGGAACAGAAAAACAAACTGTACAAATATCAACCTGATTATGTATGTTACCTTAGAGAACCTGTATATGATATAAAACTCGTTTTTTGTGGAGATCACTATCCAAGCAATCGTAATATATGCATGGATCAATAAAGGGGTTTGGAAATTGATAGGTAACAAATAGAGGAAAATGTTCAAGACCACCAAATCAACCACATATGAAATGGGCGTTATTAAATTTGAATACCTGTGTTGTCTGAAAAACATATCATCTATCGAGTAAGCTTGCACCTAATGAAGTCAAAAGTAAACAAACAAATGGATAGAGGATAAAATAATAAATATCTCTTAATGAGTTTAGGCTCATCTATGATTCGATAAAGCCATCTGAGATTGTACTCATTATAAAACTTCGGATAATAGTTTAGTCCTTTAGCAGTTTGATGAATAAATCCACCACAGGTAAAGCCCTTTCCTCTCCAACCGCCTTTTTTCAAGTCAATCAAAAATTTCTCCTGAAAAGGGGTTCCCATTCCAACAATAACGACGTCCGGATTCAAAGAAACAATATTCTGTATCACTTCCTCTCTTTCCCCCTCATTAATAAAATAACCATTCCTGTTTCCTGCGATTAACATTTCCGGAAAACCTGAACCAATTACTTTAGCAAATCTTGCAATGGCATTCTCAGTCGAACCTATGAAATATATGTTCTTGCTGTTTTTTGTAGAATCAGAAAATACTTTTGGCGCCAAAGAAGTCATGTCAAAACTATTCCTATTAACCTTTATGCCAACTAATCTCAAGATTTTTACAAGGAAGATACCATCCACATAAATAAAGTCAAAACTCTCTAACAGCCCTCTTTTGCGGATTTTTAAGTATGAGAATGGATTAATAAATGTGTGAAGGCCCAATTGTTTATATGCCTCAGTATTTGTTTTTTTAATTAAATCAATTAGTTTGTCCATCTATAGTTATTAGGTTGTCTTTTTTAATTTCTTCTTCTTTGAAGAAATAATAGGTGAAAACCAAAGAAAACAATACTATTCCTTTATGCGTCTCAATATAAGACTCCAATAATCCATAGAAAGTAAACAAGGCCAATATGATCAATAGATAATAATCCTTCCGCTCAATACCCTTCGTGAACCATAAAATGAATATCAACAAAAAACATAATATCCCGATTATCCCAGAAGCCATAAAGCTTTCTAAATATTGGTTATGCGCATCATACCATTTGTTGACACCTTCAACAAAATTATTTCTTTTAAATTGAACCGTAAGTTGATTTCGAACATCACCAATACCAACTCCAAAAAAAATATTATTTTCAATTATCTGCATGCTTGCTTTGAACTTCTGTTTCCTAGTCACGATCCCACCGACTTGATTTTGTTCCATGTCATTGGAAACCAATTCTTTGTATGTTTTAACAAAACGTTGTCTAAAAACTGGCACTGAGCTATATACACCATAAAAGAGTAAGACCGAGAGTATTAGTGAGCATACGACGCCAAATAATTTGAACATCTTGTATGCTTTATAAAGGGCAATTATTATCAGGGTTAAAAATAAGAACCCCAGCATTCCCCTGGAACTCAGTAAAATCATAAAAATAACCTGAATCAATGATCCAAGAAAATACCAGATGGATAACTTTTTTCTGAAGAAATAGACTCCGATCAAATTAAAAATTATCAATAAAGAAAAATAGTTTGGCCCAAATTCAAGATATCTGCTTAAATGGTAATGATTGTATTTCCAGTCCATCCACAATTTAAAGGGAATGTCTCGATCCATAAAAAAAGAAAAATTATGGTATAGACAATATAAACACGCAAACGTAGTCGACCAGAAAAGAAACTTCGTAAACTTGACCTTACTGGGCAAGGCTTTCTTTTGCATCATCATTATTATTGGAAAAGCGACCAGAGACATCGATCTCATCATAATTTTAATACCGCTTTCTATATCATCAGTATATAGCAACGACACAAATCTGCTCAAAAAAAACAAAATGAAAGCCCCATGCAATTTAGTGAAGGACAATTCTTTTGTCATGTAGTATTTAAGCAGTGATAACCCAACGACCAGAATAATAAAAATGCTGTTAAGGTTAATAGCTAAAGGGTAAGTAATTGCTATGCCCAAAAAGCACCAGAATGTCAATTTATCGATAAGACTTACTATGCTCTGCCTTTTAGTCCATAAAATTTTTTTAAGAACCATTTATATTATTTGAATTTTTCTTTTTAAAACTATTCAATTCCAAATACATCATTAGACCCAACAACAAGAAAACAATGGTCTGGGAAGTAAAAAAATAATAGTTGTTCAGTAAAAAAGAGCATATTTCAAATAAAAAAACCGAAACATAAACCAGTCTCCGATGATTGACCCTTTGTCCTTGTATTAGTGGAGGTTTTCTAATAAACCTGAACAGTGAAAAAAACAAAGCCATTTGATAAAGCAAAAAAAGCAACAATCCTATAATTCCCCCTTCAACAAAAAACAACAAAAAATTATTATGTGCCGCAACACCATCCTTATCCGTAATTTCCGCATAAAAATTGTTAAACCCTCCTATTCCTATCCCGAAGAGTTTCTCCGCATCCGTCATTCCTGAAATTGAATTTTCAATTATCAAAAGCCTGGTGTTGGTGGAAGGATCTTTAAATGCATTTTCAGACACTGCTAATTTTTTCAGACGGGGTGATATCTCAGTTCTGGTAATCAGTAAATATAATCCTATGAAAATAAATGCGATCAAGGTCAAAGATTTCAAGAATTTAACTGCTCTTTTTTCTTTGAGGAAGTAGTATGCAAAAAAAGATAGAAAAAGGAAAGCCAACGGCATTCTAGAATGAGTGTTCAAAAACAAATAGAACAAAAGCGCCAATCCAATAAGACCCCATATGTTCCTTTGGGGCGCAACGTAATATTCTAACCACAAAATCATGGTTATTCCCAAAAACATGGCATTTGCAAGTGGATGGCCTAAAAAAGAGCCTGAAAACCGAAAAGCACCATTCATAAACCTTATATTAAGGAAGATAACCTCATAGAAACCAAAAAAAATTGCTATAAAAAAAAGAATAAGGGTGAACTGCTTCAATTTTCTGTCAAAACTTTCAAGGCCATTACCCAAGATATAGTTATAGGTCAAAAGCGCTACCAAAAAATACATGAAAAACCTCAAAAAACTGGGAATCACCTCAATTGGGGAGTTGAACAAAAAGCCTATAAGGGAAATAAAAATGATTAATACAATGAAAATGTTCAAGGGCAGAAAATTTATCACAATGGGCCTTTGCAGCAAACCAAAAAATGATATCAAAAAGATTAAAAAAACACAGATGATATTCATAGTCTGTGCAAAATTAAAAGGAAGAGAGCCCTTTATGAAAATCCCATCTATGAAATAAGTTATGGTACTAATAGAGATCAAGAATAAAACAAGTGTCAGTTTTTTAACTTTCATTTCCATTAGTTTAAAAATCCGGTTGCATAGACAACGCTCCGATCAATTCAAAAGAGATAATAGGTGTCTTGCAATAATGTCTTTTGAAAACATTGTATTGCTCGATAAGAAATCATTCTCCTGTGCCTCTCTATAAAACACTTTTGGAGATTTAAGCTTCTCGTCCAGGTACTCTTTTAAATCTTCTTCTGAAAAAAGCTTGACAACATGATTACTCTTAAGAAACCCTTTTTTGACCTTCCAATAAGGAAAATTAATCATTAAAGAAGCCACTTCAACACCGAGCTGAAGGCCTTCAACAATACAGGTTGACAAATTGCTCAATAAAACTCTATACTTATAAATGGAATCGACAAAGGATTCCTTTTTGACAAGAAAAATACCATCGATTTTTTTTAACAGTGAATAATCTCCAACATCCTCCCTTGGATGCAGTTTGACATAAAGAGGGATATTTTGATCGGGATACATTTCTTGTAGACACTTTTTAATCAGAAGAATGTCATTTATCTGATATTTATGATATGAAGATAGGCCATGCCATTTATAAGCAGAAGTGATAAAGCAAATGGATAAAGGCTCATTAACCGAAAAAGATGCTTCTTTATCTTGGATATAGACTGCCATTCTTGGTAACCCTGAATCAAAAACCTTTGTCCTTTTTGGGGCATATCCTATAATCTCATCCTTCGAATATTTTCCAATTGTATAGATGTGATCTAAATTTCCACAACCGATAATACTCGGAAAATATGGGCTAAACATGGTTCGTGAAAGAGATTTTGAAATTAACAGCACGGTTGCCTTTCGAAAATATTCAGATAAATCCTTAAGCTTATTTTTTGATCTTTTCAAGATATCACCAAGCCCAAATGGTATGGGAGGATTAATTAGCCCATCCAGAATCATGGCACATGGCTTATTCTTCCTTTTTGCATAATACATTAGTTGCCTTTGCAAAGATCCGTCGTTGCCCACTACAACAAGATCATAGCCAAGTACAATCTTGGCTGCTAGGTCCTTTAACCCGAATATCAGTCTAACCCTCTTCAAATGAGAGATGTTATAAAACGATTTTGACAGTATATTTTTCTTAAAAGGATGCAAGACCTTAATGTTTCCAGGGTATTCCAAGTCTTGAAAGAAAATAGGATTCGTGTCCAAATAATGACAATCCATGCCCTTTCTTTCAAGAATTTCAATTACCGGATTCATATTTAATAGATGCTCTCCATTCTGAGGAACAAATAAGACCTTCTTTCTTTTCAACTGACCTCAATTTATCTTTAAAACTTCCTTTTTAGAACATAAATATCGTTCCTTTTTAGAAAAACATCATTCCATATATCTAGTCTAGGTGATTTAAACTTGGCCATATATTCAAAAAAAGGATAGAGCACATGGACGCTTTTAACGCCAAAAAGAGCAGCGTACACCAAAAGTGATGAGCCTATTCCATAAACTTTGAGTTCTCTGTTGTTGAAAAAAGCTGCTTCTAGCACAATGTCCTTAGGTATTATCTCTGCTTCAATTTTATGGTCATCAAATATTTTAAGAATAATGTCGGTTTCATTTTTGTCCTGAAAAGGATGAAACTTAATGGCTATCTTTTTCTCTTTAAAATAATCTGTGCAAAACCACGACACAAAATCATAGAGGATTTTTTCAGGCACTACATTTTGATTTTTCACCGCATCAAACACAAATATATTGGTAGAGATCAGATTTACTTTTGAGTAATGGCCATCCTTTTTTGGACTTAAAACTATTCTATTGTTGTTTTCTTGGTTTTTAAAAGCTGTTTCCGTTAGGCAAAATACCTTAGAAGTTTTTCCTTTTAAATCTGGCAGAAACCTATCTCCAACATAATTTAACCGGTTTCCATAAAAAAAGGGCAGTGCTTTGAACATGGCATCAGCACACTTTAAATATACCGGGATAGGGACCTTGAACTTTTTTAAAAGTTCTTCTTTGGACAAATAGGCATCCATTCCATCTTCAATATAATTCACTTCCACACATTTAGGGCTTGAAATAAAGGCCCTGTACAGGGGAGCTCTTGAATTGGGGCAAAAATATGTAAAGGAGTGGTCTACGTGCCGATCTATTATGTCATCGATAACAGACAACATTTTTTTGTTGGCCAAAAATTTGAGCCTGGGAAGGGTTTTTAATGTATTGAATTGATGGTAATATACTTCTGGGGGCAATTCAACGGAGCTAACCTCAAAATCGGTCAAAACTCCCCTATTCAAGATAAATAGTACTTTGCTCTTGTCCATCCCCATATTTTCAACGACCAGGATTGCTGTCAATAAATTTATATTGCTATGTATGTGAAATAAATAGTTCATATAAAAAAATTAATACGGAGAATAGGATCAGAACCGGAATGAACAATTTCTTTTCAAAGGAATAAAAAGATTGCGCCATAGTACTATAGTTCTTTCTTGACACATACGGACTTAAGAGCAACAAATAAGCAAAAACACTTGCCAAAGGCAATGCCTTTATCGAAAAATAAGGGAAAAGCAGATATACCAATAAAATAGTAACAAGGCCTATGGTAATAAGCCGAAAATATCCAATAATGGCATTGTTCATAAAAGTATACAGCTGAGTATGCATTGCCGTAAATCTTTCAATAAGCAAAAATATGGACATCAAATAAAAAGTATCCCTATTTACAAGCTTCACTTTTGATTCTATCAGGTCCAACAACACATTTCCCAAAAACAAAAGGCCTATAAGCCCGATGATTATGACAACATATGAAAACATCATGGAGAATCTTACCTTTTTGACCATGGTTGAAATCTGGCCCTTTCCGCGAAGTTTTGCAAATTGGGGTATTTTAGAATAAAAAGGGGCCCGGGAAATTTCTTTTAGTTGACCGAAAATCTTGTCAGTCAACAAATAGGAATTTGCCATATCAATAGGGACAATATTGGCAATAAGAATATTCAGGCCTTGTTGGGTGCCCGTGCCTGCCAGGCCTGAAATGAAAGATTTCCATGCTAAGCTAAAAACCACTTTGTCAATCTCGTTGTTGGACATTGCTTTGTTTTGGCCTTTTTTGACCCTGAATCTCTTTGACAAAAAATAATAATTAAAAAAATTGATTAGTATCCAAGCGTTCATTACCAGCATAAAATTCAGTAAAGTTGGTCTTACAAACATTACTACAATCAAAGAAGCTGACGAGAGTCCTTTCAACAAAACTTCCCATTTTTTTACCAAGGCCACTTTGTTCATTCCAATCAAGAAAGAGAGGTACAGATTACTGTACAAAAAAAAGGAAGATCCTACCGTCATTGCTATACAGGCATACCAAAAACTCATTTCATTTTCTATGCTTCCCCTTAAGCTAAAATAGGTCAATAGAGAAATGAACAATAACGATAGGCCAAAAATGTACTTGTAGTAGACTTGAGCTCTTGTAAAGAGTGTGGACAAAAGGTCTATGTTTGACTTGTTGTCTTCACTTTCCATAGGGAGCACATTCAAATTGTTTACTCCAGCGTTTGCGTAGGAAAACAATCTTGACAGATTTTCTTTTAAACCGAAATCAAAAATATTCTTAAGCTGACCTATAGTAATCAGAATCAAATATATTTTAGTTTCAATGCTCGAGAATTTCACCAATACCATTGGTAGTACAACAATTGTATTTGTTGAGATAACCACAAGACTTGCCCAAGTGGTCAATGTTGGGGAATTCCATAAACGGATTAGAAATTTAATCATGCCCAACTTATTGTATAGATTGCCCCATGAGTATTTGAACAACCATTAAATTACTTTTCCTTTAGATTCTCAAAAATTTGATTAGGCTTTAGTCTAGCTAATAAAAAGGGGGTCTTGTATTAAATACATTAAGCGAGTCATTGTTATATGCTACAAAATGTATCTGGTTTGCTTTTGCTGCATCGTAATCATTCTTTGAATCTCCTATCAAACATGTCTCGTCATCTGTGTACCCTTCGGTTTCAAGTACATGCTTGACCAGTTCTTTTTTAGGTGTGGGAGAACCATGTATCGAATCAAAAAAAACAGAGATGTCCAGCTCATCACATAAAAACCTTAATTCATTCTGGTCAGAGCCTGAAACAATATGGAAATTATATCTTTCATAATTATCCTTAATAAAATTCATGCTGTCTTCAATAAGATTGTGTTTCTCCGTTAATTTTTCTCTCATCAAGACCGAAAAGTTATTGGCATATGCATTTACTTTTTCTTCTGAAATGGCTTGGTTCAGAATATCTTCATAGAAGTATCTAATCTTAACATAACGTGACAGCCCTCCATTATCCCTATGAAACTTAATCAATTCCTCAACCTGTAATTTGGGGAAACTCTTAAATATTTCCCTAAACCCAAAGTCTCTTATTTTCATTGAATCGAGAATAACCCCATCAAAGTCCCACAAAATGTTTTTGATCATTGATTTCTGTTTTTTAGAATCTCTTTCTCTACTTTTAAAACATCATCGGGGACATCCACTGCCAAAGTGCTTCCTGAAGTTTCCACCATTTTTATGGGTATTCCCAAATCAAAGAAGCGCAAGATCTCAATATCCTCATGGTTTTCATAAATTGCCTTTTCGGTCATTTTTCCATATGATTCAAGATCCTTAAAACTAAAGCCATAAATACATACTTGTTTTCTGTACTTAGGTTTTGAACTGTTCGTTTTCTGACCAGGAATGGCCAGTCTGGACATGTATATCAATTGGTCATGGCAATTGACCACCACTTTTGGAATATTTATATTTTGTGGATCCTCATTGGGCTCAATAAAAGCCATACCGTTGACAACATAGTTGAAATTGTTTTTTTTAACTTCTGCTATCTTAAGGATGTCTTTGAAATCAATCATTGGCTCATCTCCTTGTACATTTATATAGATGTCTGCCTTGACTTGCCCAGCAAAGTCATATACACGGTCCGTCCCGGTTAGACAATTCTCTGAGGTCATTATGGCATTATAGCCGTAACTGTCAACCAACTTCCTTATCCTTTCATCATCCGTAGCCACATAAGTGTTTTCTCTACCCAAGGCTTTTTCAACAATCTGGGCCACTCTGATCACCAATGGAATACCTGCAATTTCCACCAATGGTTTTCCTGGAAAACGTGAAGACTTATATCTTGCCGGAATTACACCAACTATTTTCATTATACCAAACTATAAATTGAAATTGTATTCAGTTTTTTGTACTTAGTTGGAGTAATCGACATAACCTCAAGACACTTCACAGCATCATTTATTATATTTTGATTCTCTTGGGCCAAAGCAAATTGGGTTTGGTCTATGGTAATATCATATCCATCAAACCCTGCCAATAAAACTTTCTTCGCTCCTAGATTAAGTGCAATCTGAAAACCCAAAGCCATAGGAGAGTCCTTTGATTTTGTAGTGAATTCTATTGCCTTCAGCTCTTTAGCCCCCTTTTTGATCTCCTCTGGTATTAATGTTCCCATTTCCCTTGGAAAGGGAGGATACACATATGTGTGGTCCAACAGGGAAGGGTCATCAATGGATTTCAAAAGTTTTTCGGTTTCAAAGCCAGCCAAAGCGCAATATTGATCAACCTTTTTTAATCCTAAATACGTGTGAATATTTCTGGCCCCGGCATGAATTAAGCATATGTTTTCTTCACTTTCAGCAAGTTTCATTATTGCCTTACTGTGGTTCTTAGCGGATTTTCCCCCTCCTAGCATGATTGCCGTTTTGAATTTACTTTCATTCTCAAAAACAGGCAACTTCATGTTGTCTTCGCATGAATCTTTTTGATTGTTCAATGCATTAATGATATTCCCTATTGGATATCTGTTCATGCCGACCCATTCCATAACTTGTTTTTGTGGTAAAGAAAAGGCTCCAGAAAACATATAGGGCAAATTGGTCCCCCAGCGGTATATGCTTTTCAGTGTTTCAAAAGATCCAACCACATTACTGAGCTTGCTAAACTTAATCTTCAATAGATTTTGACTTTCCAGATAAGTAAGCAACAGTTCTGTTCTCAAATTGCCTGCACCCCTTCCCATGCCTGTAATGGTGGCGTCAACAATATCACATCCTTCTTCCATGGCTGTCAAAGTATTAATGAATGCAGCTTCTAAATTATTGTGCCCATGAAAGCCCAATGGAACATTGATTTTTGACTTTACCAGCTTTATCGTTTCCTTTATGTCTTCCGGAAGCATGCCCCCAAAAGAATCAACCATATAAAAATAATCCATGACACTATCTGCGCCTTTCAGCTTATCCAAAAAAGTATTGTCCTCTTTCCACTTGGACATGTACATTACATTGAACGCCACCTTGAACCCCATCTTTTTTACTTCCTTTGCCAGCAACAAAGCCCGTTCTATGTTTTTAGGGTCTATGGCCATCCGAACCATGTTTATGTAAGGAACGCAAGGCGTCAAAAGCTTTTTTATATGATTTTTCCTGATGTTTTTCTCATCTAATATTATGCACAACTTTTTTGAAGGAAGTCTCTCTTTCAGTTCTTTGATGAGATATTCAGGGCAATAAAAATATTCTCCCAAATACCCCTCTAAGGGTATGCTTCTATAACCAATCTCAACATAATCAATGGGCAGTTCTTCCATTGATTCACAATAATCCTTAATCAATTCTTTGTCAAAATCCCAATTGGTGTAGTACCCCCCATCCCGAATGGTGCAATCCAATATTTTAATTTTTTTCCGTTCCATCATTTTATTGTACATTAATTTCTTCAACAGACCTGAATGTCTATTTTAAGCTATATAAAAATATTTTCCAATAGGACGTGTTGTTTTCAAATATTTTTTCCAGCTTCATTTGATTGCTTTCTGCATTTGCGATCCTAACCGAAGAAATTACATATTCCCCTTTCATTTTTTTCAGTTCATCGACATTTATGTCCAAATGCATTATCTCTTTTTTGGAGTTTTTGTCAAAAATATACCTTCTATCCAATTCCACCGGCAAAATATAGCATCTGCACCCCCAATTGTCGTAGTATTTTTCAATCTTCCCCGCTTTATGGATTTCTTTGCCTATTATCCTTCTAAAATCCCTCTTATATTCAAGTGGATATGAATTTTCATAACTGTCCAACGTATAAAAGCCATTATATTGGGCAATACAAGGATTTATCCCCACACTTACTATCCTATACGAGCTTTTATCCTTGCCTATGAACCCCCCTATATCATCAAATAAATCTGGGGCAAAAAATGAACTGTAATTTAATTCTGGCGTCACTGTACTTTTTTGTTCTCGGCCCAGTATCTTCTTCCAGTTAGGCAGGTAATGATCGGTCTGTGCACTTCCCTTCAATATTCCACTCAAATGCAAAAATAATATGATGGGAATGATACCCCTGATATACTTATTACCCACGACACGGGACAACGATACCACCAACAAAATGGTCCAAAAAAACGGTAGAAGAAACGAAAACCTAGTAACATCTACCCCTTTGACAAATTCAAATCCAATAGAAACAGCAAATTGCTTTATATACGTTGCAACAAAAATTGAACAGAAGACTGTCAATATTGAGAACAAAATAACTTGTGTTTTTTTGGGTGTCCTATTGCATATAATGATTGCCAAGCAAAAAGTTAATATTGCCCATATTGGATCAAAAGCACCTGAATGATATGGTGTGATATACTTGCCGTAAACTAGGTTTTTAATTTCAGTTATGGATAAAATTGGAACTACAAAATCGCTTCTATTGCTAATGTATTTATTATTCAAAAGCTGTATTACCAAATTATATTCGACCAATAATGAGACAATACACAAAAGAAGAAGCCCCTTCAAATATGTTTTGGGGATTTTTTTCGTCTTTATATGGATATATGCCATATAGAGCAACAACATGAACAAAATAAAGATTGTGGAATAAACGAAATAGCTGTAAAAGGCATAAAAACAGATTAGGGTATAACTCAGTTGACTTTTCTTTTCTTTTAAGAGATTTAAAAAGGCATAGGCTAGTAGAGGTTGTCCAGCTATGGTCAACCCTTGAATGGAATAGAATTGTATGAAAGCAAATGAGATTCCTCCGATTATAACGATATACTTTTTGTAGGCCCCGTCCTTTATTAGGTGTTCGTCAAGCAACAAATACATTCCGGTATATCCTATTAGCCTAACAAAAAACTCGTTGAAAATATAAGCCTCGAAAGGAGGTAACACATAAAAAAAAACATTAATGAGGCTTAACGAAGATGGATAGTAAGCCCTTGGCAATCCATTCATGACTTCTTCAATCAAAAACGTTGGGGAAAAAGGAAGTCCATTTCTGGCTAAAATTATCCTTTGTATGAAAGATATTTCCAGATTGTCATGAATGAAGATGATCGATTCCTCCCCAAGAATCAAAAAGGGTAGAAAATAGAGCACAATAATTACCAGGCCCAAAAAATACCATTTGTATTCTTTTTTAATAGCCATTGATCATTTGTATAAGTATTATGTGCTGTTTTTCACTATGTGGAAAAATAGCTATTGGTATGCCCCAATATAAATTTCGACCGTTGTCTAATCTGTCAAAACATCCACCGCCACATCTTCCTGATATTCGTCGTCTGAATTTACGTCCCACAAATTAATGTTTGGTTCTCCCATAATTTTATCAGCAACCATTAACCCCATAAGAATAGAGTGGTCTTGGTTATTGTATTTAAATGCGCCATATCTTCCGATCACATCCAGATTCTCAATATTATTCAAATGATTCTTGATCAAATTCACCTTATTCATATAACCGGTTTCATAAACAGGGTATGAGCGGGGTATTTTTATAACCTTTCCGTTAAGGCACAAATCATCGTTGGTCACTAATTTAATTTTTCTAACCTCTTCAAATGCCGTGTCAATTAATTTTTTATCCTCGGACATCCATATATCATCATTTTCAAAGCACCAATATTCCAAACATAAAATAGTGGATTTTTTTCCAGAATTCAATGTAGGGCACCAATTTCTAAAATTAGTGATTCTACCATGAAGGACATCGTTGGAGTGGATATAGAGCCAATTATCATCAAACAAATCACTCCTGTCTATTTCTAAATAGACCAATATTGTATTCCTAAAATATAAGGCATCTACCGCATTTTTTACTTCACTTGGCACATTTGGAAGTCCATTGACCATAAGCGTCAATGGCATGGTGGATACTACATAATCCGCCATGATCCTTTCTCCGGAGTTAAGCTCGACCCCCACAGCTTTACCTTCCTGTTCGTCCAAGAGAATTTTTCTAACTCCTTTATTCAAATGGACCTCTCCCTTATTCTGTTTGATCAGGGTCACTGCATTGACATATAGATTTCCTGTGCCTCCCTTGGGATACATGAATTGGTCCACCAATGTTTTATGGGTCTGCGACCTGTCTTTAAAAATTGAATGCTTGATCGCCTGTAAAAGCGTTAGTTTTTTAATCCGCTGAGCGGCCCAATCAGAATCTATTCTACTACAGGGGATGCCCCATAATTTTTCAGTGTAATTTTTAAAGAACATTCCATATAGTTCTTTCCCAAATCGACTGATTATCCAATTTTCAAATGTGGAAGTATCCTTTATTGGGAAAATCTTTTGGTAACAATAATAGTACACGACTTTAATAATGCTAATTAAAGACACATTGGCCAATACGTTAAAGAACCTTAGCGGATAATCAAAAAAGTGCAACTTATAATAAATCCTTGTTTTCCTATTGACAATAGTATGTTCTCCTTTTATCAATTCGTGAAACAATCTGTTTATCCTGTTATTCTTGGAAAAAAAGCGATGCGGGCCCAAATCTACCGTTTGCCCCCACATTTTTATGCTTTTGGACAAACCTCCAACTGAATCGGATGCCTCATATACCAAGACTTTGGTGTTTTCATTTTTGGATAGCTGATATGCTGCGGTTAAACCTGCAGGGCCCGCGCCTATGATTATTATTTTCATGAAAAAAAGCTTTGGTCCTTCAAACAATCTTTTATCAAAGGTGTTCCTTTCTCAATGTTTTTCGCAAAAACTTTTCCCAGTATCTCTTCATAGTGCTTTGGATGCATGCCATAACCCGGTCTAATGGAGCGTACATTGTTTTTGTCAACAATTTCTCCTTTTTTTACATCTTTCACTACAAAAAGCGATCTAGAGAATTCCCTGCTCTTTTTTTTCTTTTCCGTTAGTTCATAATCTACTTTTCCCATCATTGTTTCTGCAACCCTGACCGCTTTGACCATTTCTGTAAACTCCTTTTCGTCCAGGGAAAAGTGGGCGTCCGGACCACCAATGGTTTTGTCCAAAATAAAGTGCTTCTCTATTACACTGGCTCCCAGTGCCACGGCAACAACCGGTCCCTCTATCCCCATCGTATGGTCGGAAAGTCCTGCTTTTACATTAAACCTTTTTTGAATGTCCGGAATCGTTAACAAATTGGCGTCTTTTGGATCTGCAGGATAGGCAGAAGTACATTTTAAAACGGTAATATCCCTATTCCCCTCTTGAAAACAGCAGTCCAGTGCCAATTCAATATCTTCAATCCCTGCTATGCCAGTAGAAATGATCATCGGCTTTTTCTTTGAAGCTATATATTTTATCAGTGGGATATCGGTGATTTCAAATGAAGCTACCTTATAAATCGGGCAGTCCAGTTCCTCTAAAAAATCTACCGCAGAGTTATCAAAGGGGGACGAAAAACAAGTTAGCCCTAATTCTTTTGCCAACTTAAAAAGTTCTTCGTGCCATTCCCATGGAAGGGATGCCTCCTTGTATAAATCATATAAGTATTGGCCGTCCCAGTGGGTGCCTTGATTAATCTTAAAGTACTTTTGATGTGAGTCTAGAGTAATTGTATCCGCTGTATAAGTCTGCAATTTTATGGCATCGGCACCTGTTCTTTTTGCTGCTCTTATGGTCTCTTTTGCTGTCTCTATGTTTCCACCATGATTGGCCGAAAGTTCAGCAATGACAAATGTTTTTTTAGAAAACATATTTTAAATATTTAGAAACATCTCTTTCTACCTTTCCGTACCATGCTTCCCTGTTGAATACCATTTCAATATATGGCTCCCCTTCAATGGTGGGACTGCTTACCTTCTTTCCTCCAAAAATTTGGTTAAGACGTATGGCACTTTTGTTGTCCTTCTTTATAATGGCACGCATTCTACTGCTGTTAATCTTTTCGAAAGCAACATAGTGCAGAAAATAATTCAATGCCAGTCCAATACCCGAACCTATTAAACTTGGGTCGGAAAAATTTCCACCCATGAAAGAGTCCGTTTCATCATCGTACTTGGTTAAGTTCAGCGTTCCCAAAATAGTGCCCTTTTCATTGTTCAGTGTCCAATACCCCTCATTTTTCGTTGCGAGGCTTTCCATAAAATCCAAATGACTCTCCATTGTAATTGGTTTATCATTTATCATTTTACTCCTTACACTGGAATGATTTCTATATTCCAATAATTTTTTCTTTTCCTTAAGGTTTAGAAATAAGTAATTTTTAAGTTCAATATTCAATGGCTCATACACGAAGCTACAGTGCAAGAGCTCAAATTTTGAATCTTTCATGGGCTAATCAAGATTTTTTCGGCCAATAAAATCGATGAAATCTGAAATTTTAGTCAATCCTTTTATTTCTTCTTGTGTTATCCCCACTCCAAATTTTTCATCAAAAAATGCTATTATTAATAGGCTTGCCATCGAATCTATTTCAATTTCCGTGCTTTCATCCACACTCGCATCTTCTAGAAGGAGAATTTCTTTTATTTCTTCAATGAATTCCTTTTTTTTCATACTTGCTTAATTAAATAGTTATAACTGTGGCCCCCCAGGACAGACCTACACCAAATCCCGCTATTAATACTTTGTCCCCCTTTTTAATATCTCCTTTTGCAATTGCTTGTTTCAAAGCAATGGGGATGGTAGAGGAAACCGTGTTCCCAGATTGTTCAAGGTCTATAAAAAATTTTTCTGCCCCTAACTTCATTTTCTTTCTTAAATATTCCAACATGAATTTGTTGGCTTGGTGAAAAATATAATAATCTATTTTTTCTTCTAGTAGGTTGTTCTTGTCAATTGTTTTTTGAATTAAGCTTGGGATATTGTTAATGGTGAAGTTGAATATTTCAGGTCCATTCATGTATATGCTGTTATCATCATATACATTTTGATCTCCATAAATTTTTTCATTGGCACTAGTGTCATATTTATTTCCTGCCCCACCATTTCTGATTATCAATTTATCGTAGCCTGATCCATCTGTCCCCAAAACAAACTCCCCTATTTTCATGTCTGAACATTCAGAGACCAATGTTGCTGTTGCACCATCTCCAAAAATTGATCTGTTCCCTTTATCCTTTTGATGAATATATTTTGTGTAGGTGTCCGATGTAACAAATAAAATATTCTTCGCAACACCTGCGGCAATAATACCTTTGCATACCGCAAGTCCGTAAACGTAACCCGAACATCCAAGGTTAAAATCCAATGCCCCAATATTTTTGGGCAATCCAAGCATGTTTTGCAGAATACATGCGCTTGTCGGTAAGATAAATTTCGGGGTTTGGGTACAAAAAACTATAAAATCAATATTACAATCTGGATTTGCCTCCAGTAGTTTTTTACTTGCCTCGAATCCAAGCTCCAAACTGGTTTCATTTTGATTTGAAACATGTCTCTTTTTTATTCCTATCTTGTTCTCCACCTTATCAGTGTCAAAATCCTTAAACTCTTTCAATAGGGTTTCTGAAACCACTTCTTTTTTGGGGAGATAATAGGCTATATCCACTATTTTGCTTCCTGACATTTCTATGATATGCTTATTTTAGAATGAATGACCACATTTATAAACTCTCCATTAAAATAACAATGTTCTTTCAAAATAGCGTCTTTTTCATAACCGGAAGATTCCAGAACTTCATATAGGTTTGGTCTTAAATCAAATGCATAAGTATATATTTTGTGAAGCCCAATTTCTTCAAATGCCAATTTTTCAATCAAGGCCAAATAAGTTTTCCAATGGAAATGGAAATGGTTCTTTTCCAGCCTTGTTTCCATCACAAATGAAATTTCAGCGTTATTGTCCAACCAATTTATGTGTACCAGCCCTCCATATCCTATACATTTTTGCCCTTCCAGATAAGAGAATAAAAATTGATCTGGTCTATCTTGCTCAAACAATCTTCCCACTACATTCTGAAAGTAATGGTCTTGATCTTTTTCGATAAGTGGTTTTTGTTGTCTTAAGTGATAAATTTGTTCATTACGCCATTTCATAATATCCATTCTATCCTCATAACGAATGGGTATAATACAATAGTTACCAAAACAAAATCTATTGGTCGTTAAAAAAGAATATTTATTTGGAAACCTCATTGGCACTTTAGTCGGTATTTTAATTCAGCTAATTTCCAATCTGTCTCATTATCTATGTCTTGAGCATGCATTTCGTCCATTAAATAAAAAGACGTTCTTTTAGGGACCAATGTTTCCTCTTTTAAGATTACTTCTGTTCTTGAAATGTAAAACTGCCCCACATCATGATAGGCTTTATCTAAATCTTGACTACGTGTTTTTTCATGTTCTGGTTGCATATATGATAAGTAAGATCCTCTTATTTTAAAGGCCCTTTGTATTGGGAAAGAAAATTGCACTACAGGTATTACCGCATCAACATTTTCATTTAACTTATTGAACGCTTCCTTTAAATCATTGCTAGAAACGAGAGGTGCACAGGGATACAAAACACAAACAGTCTCAAAGAATTTATCTTGGTTTGAATATTCGTATAAAACTTCTTTTACCACATCAAATGTGCTCGCAAAATCATTGGAATTGTTCCTGCTCCTCAAAAAGGGTATTTTGGCCTTATATTTTTGGGCAACACTTGCTATTTCATTATTATCGGTAGAAACCATGATCTCATCAAACAAATTACTCTTTAACGCTGCCTGAATAGAATATGCAATAATTGGCTTGCCAAAAAAAGGTTTTATGTTTTTCTTTGGTAATCTTTTACTTCCTCCTCTAGCCGGGATAATACAAAGGTTAGCCATAGCAAAACTCAAGTACTTTTTCTATCACGAATTCTTGCTCCTCAATCTCTAAGGTAGGATACATTGGCAAACTTATACACCTGTCATAATATCTTTCTGAATTCATCAGGTTTGCACCGTCATAACCAATTTTTTTGTAATAAGGTAAGGTATGAACAGGTATGTAATGTATTTGTGCGAAAACCTTGTTGTCTCTTAAAAATTCGTATAGTCCTTTCCTATTATCCACCTCTATGACAAAAAGATGATGGGCATTATAACAGTTGTCAGGCAATTTTTGATATTTTATTTTTCCTTCAAAAGCTGCCTTATATCTTTGCGCAATCTGATTTCTTCTTATAACCCCTTCCGGGTTTTTGTTCAATTGGGATATTCCCAATGCAGATTGAATGTCTGTCAACCTATAGTTGTATCCCAACTCCTGCATTTCATAATACCAACCTCCATGATTTTCCTTTAGATTTTCCTTGGTGATTCCATGTGTTCTTAACAGACTCAATTTCCTATAAAGTTCTTCATTGTTGGTAGTCAACATTCCTCCTTCTCCACAGGCAATATGCTTTACCGGATGAAAAGAAAAAACCCCAATATCCGCATAAACACCATTTCCACAAAACTGCTTTATCCTCTTGGAATCTGTGAAGTAGCCCCCTGGGGCATGACAAGCGTCCTCCAATATCCACAATCCGTGTTTTTCTGCCAATTTCCGAAATTCTTCCAAGTTTACGGGTAAGCCAGCAAAGTCCACTGGAATGATTCCCTTGAAAAATCCTTTTGGTTTACTTTCTATGAGTTCCTTCGTTTTTTCAAAGGAAATCAGATATGTGTTTGAATCAATATCAGCAAACCAAACTTCCCCCTGCGCATATCTTACACAATTAGCAGAAGCGGCAAATGTGATTGGGGAGGTAATGACCCTGTCTCTTGGTTCTACGCCAAGGGCTAAAACTGCCAAATGCAATGCCGCCGTTGCGTTACTTACCGCTACGGCGTACTGTGCACCAACATACGCTGCAAACTTTCTCTCAAACTCCTCAACTTTGGGTCCTTGTGTTAAGAAATCTGCCTTTAACGTACTTATGACGGCATCAATATCCGCTGCATCAATTTGTTGGCGCCCATATGGGATAACCTTATGCTTTGTCATACCTCAAAGGTTTCATCTACGTGCTTGATTATCAACAACCTAAGACTTTCAACAGTTTCCCACTCCTTGTTTTCTCCAGAATTGTATTTAAATCCCTCCGGCACCTGTTTGGCGTTGAAAGTTTTTTTGAAATCCTCCAATTTCCAATTTCGCATTATTGGAAGAATGGCGTAGTACTTTCCAAGATCATACGTATAAAAGGAATCTGAACTTGTAATCATTTCCTCGTGCAATTTTTCTCCCGGTCTTATTCCCACAATAGGTTTTTCACATTCTGGGCCAATTGCCTCGGCTACGTCCATGATTTTGTAGGATGGTATTTTTGGTACAAAAAGCTCACCTCCCCAAGCATTTTCGAGTGCGTGCATTACCATGTCCACCCCTCCTTTTAAGGATATGTTGAATCGTGTCATGTTAGGGTCCGTTATTGGGAGCTTTCCGTCTGCTTTCTTTTTCTTGATAAAAAAAGGAATTACCGAGCCATTTGATCCCATTACATTCCCGTACCTAACTACAGAAAAACGAATAGGATTGGTTCCCTTGATATTGTTGGCCGCAATAAAAAGTTTGTCTGACGTCAGTTTGGTTGCACCATAAAGATTGATTGGGGCACAAGCTTTGTCTGTTGATAAAGCTACGACTCTTTGCACATTGGTTTCAAAACAAGCATCTACTACATTTTGTGCGCCACCTATATTTGTCTTGATGCATTCTTCTGGATTATATTCGGCCAAATGTACGTGTTTCATGGCGGCGGCGTGAATCACATAATCCACTCCTTTAAACGCTCGTATCAATCTATCCTTGTCCCTCACATCGCCTATAAAAAAACGTATCTGAGGATGTTTTTCTTGAGGATACTCCTGAGCCATTTGAAATTGTTTTTGCTCATCCCTAGAAAAAATAATTAACCTGCGAACTTCGGGGTGTTTTTCAAAAATATGTTTAGTTAAAGCCTTGCCCAATGACCCAGTGCCACCAGTAATCAAAATCGATTTTCCTTCAAAAGTCATTCTATTATTTTTAATAAATCTGCTAAAATCAGTATTCACTTTCTTTTTTAAAAAATTTAATAAAAACAGCAAACATTTTTATATAGCCCTTAAAATCCCTAGTTTTTAAAGACAAAACTAGGATAAATATCTGCTTTCACATCAAATATAAATCCTATAAGTTTTGTTTGTATTCATGTAATTTCATGAAAATCTTTATAAGTAGGTAATAACGCATCTTTATGAGAAAGTATAATATTTTCTTTTTTCAATTTCCACTTAATCCCTAGAATCCCATCACATCGAATACCTCTTTCAGCCTCTTTGTTATAATAATTATCACACTTGTAAAACACTTTAGCTGAATCACTCAAGGTCAAAAAACCATGGGCAAAACCTCTCGGTATGAACAACTGTTTTTTGTTCTCATCGCTCAATTCGATGGACAAATGTTGGCCAAAAGTGGGGGAATCTTTGCGCAAATCTACCACAACATCTTGGATTTTACCCTGCAACACCGAAACCAATTTGGCTTGGGCGTGTTCCCCTTTTTGAAAATGCAATCCCCTGAGCACCCCTTTTTTTGAAAAAGATTGGTTGTCCTGTACAAAAATGACCTCTCTTCCAATGGCTTCGCAGAAATCCCTGTGGTTATAACTTTCAAAGAAGTAACCCCTTTCATCTTCAAATATCGTGGGCTCTATGATAAAGCACCCTTTTAATTTGGTTTCCGTAGCCTTCATCAAATCTCTTTGTTCAAAATGCCCAACAAACGGTTGCCATATCCGCTTTTGAGCAATGGCTGGGCCAATTCCTTAAATTGTTTTTGGCTGATGTAGCCCATCTCATAGGCTGCCACTTCTATGGCCCCTATGACAACTCCTTGGCGCTCCTCGATGACCTCCACAAACTGTGAGGCCTGCATCAGGGCCTGGAACGTTCCTGTGTCCAACCAAGCCGTTCCTTGGTCGAGAATACTTACGTTGAGCTTGCCCCTTTTCATGTATTCCTTGTTGACATCCGTTATTTCCAACTCCCCTCTTGGGCTTGGTTGTATGCCCTTGGCAATGGAAACCACCTCATTGTCATAAAAATAGATGCCTGGTACCACATAATTGCTCTTGGGGCTTTCGGGTTTTTCCTCTATGCTGATAGCCTTTCCTTCACCGTCAAACTCCACCACGCCATATCGCTTGGGATCATTCACCCTGTAAGCGTATATGATTCCTCCATCTGGATCATTGTTGGATTGTAACAGCTTGGACAGTCCCGTTCCATAAAAGATATTGTCCCCAAGCACCAACGCCACTTTGTCTTTACCAATAAATTGCTCCCCAATGATAAAGGCCTCAGCCAATCCATTTGGCTCTTCTTGGGCCGCATAGGAAAATGAGCAGCCATATTTCTGTCCATCACCCAACAATTCTTGGAACAGAGGAAGGTCCTTTGGGGTGGAAATGATAAGTATTTCTCGGATTCCCGCATACATAAGGGTAGACAGCGGGTAATAGATCATTGGTTTGTCGTAGATGGGCATCAACTGTTTGCTCACCGAAAGGGTCAATGGATGCAGTCTGCTGCCGGTTCCCCCTGCCAAAATGATTCCTTTCATACTGCTCTACGGTTGATATTGTTTCTGATAGTACAATTTGTAATCCCCAGAGGTGACATGGTCCAGCCATTCCTGGTTGTCCAGATACCAGTCAATGGTACGTTCCAAGCCTTCCTCAAAGGTCACGGACGGTTTCCAACCCAATTCCCTATTGATCTTGGAGGCATCAATGGCATACCGCAAATCATGCCCGGGGCGATCTTTTACAAAAGTGATCAGTTTTTCCGATGTTCCTTCCAATCTATTCAGCTTTTTGTCCATTAATTGGCACAATAGTTTTGTTAGGTCAATGTTCTTCCACTCATTGAACCCCCCAATGTTGTACGTTTCCCCATCCCCTCCTTCATGGAAAACCAAATCAATGGCCGCGGCATGATCTTCCACATACAACCAATCGCGGGTAAAGTTCCCATCACCATATACGGGCAATGGTCTGTTCTGGATGATGTTATTGATGAAAAGAGGGATCAGCTTCTCGGGAAAATGGTTGGGGCCGTAGTTATTGGAACAATTGGAAATTACAAAGGGCAGACCGTACGTTTCACCATAGGACCTTACAAAATGATCCGAACTTGCCTTGGATGCAGAGTAAGGGGAGTTGGGACTATAAGGTGTCGTTTCCGTAAAAAGCCCAGTCTCCCCCAAAGATCCATACACTTCATCTGTGCTGATGTGGTAAAACCTGAAATGTGTATTTTCCTTTGCGGCCTCCAAAGAGGCATTCAGCAAGTTTACAGTTCCAAGCACATTCGTCCTCACAAAAGACAGCGGGTCGGAAATGGAACGGTCCACATGGGATTCTGCGGCCAAATGGATCACACCATCAAACTTGGTTCGGGAAAAAAGATTGGTGATAAAGCCGACATCCACAATATCCCCTTTGATGAAGGAATAGTTTTGGGCCTCCTGCACATCCTTTAAGTTTTCCAAATTGCCCGCGTAGGTGAGGGCATCAAGGTTATACATATGATAATGAGGATAGCTTTTCACTAAACGCCTGACCACATGGGACCCTATAAAGCCCGCTCCTCCTGTAATCAATATGTTCTTGGGGGTGTGTTTTTCCATTTGCACCTCTTCTGTGAAAATGACCAAAAGTGTTCCCTGCCTTATGTTTGTTCAAGAAAGAACGCTGTTCTTTGGCCTTTTTGCGAAAGTACGATAATTCCTATCTAAAACAAGGTTCACCTTATGTGTCAGGCCGTTTTCTTCAAGAATTTGCGTGGCGAAATCATACCAGGTCATGGGTTTGCCATCGGTGACATGGTAGGTGCCGAAAGGCTGTTCTCCGCACAGGAGGTTTTTGATGATGTAGCTGGCCAAGGATTCCGTATTAGTGGGGCATCCTATTTGTTCGTCAGTGATATGAAGGTCTTGTCCCTCCAATGCTTTTTTTACAACGGTCCTGTAAAAATTATGCCCATACTTTTTACTATACAGCCAAGAGGTCCTGATGATACAGTGATTGGCCCCTATCTGTCGGATGTATTGTTCTCCCTTCAGTTTGGACTTTCCATATTCGTTTATGGGGTTTGGTTCATCTTCAACGGTATAGGGACCTTCTTTTGTACCGTCGAACACATAGTCGGTTGAAATATGGATTAAAGTAACCCCATGGTCCTTACACGCCTTTGCCAAATTTTTGGCGCCTTCTGCATTTACTGCAAACGCAGGTTCTGGGGTCTTTTCCGCTTGTTCCACATTGGTATAGGCGGCACAATTGATGCAATAATCGTAGTTCCCATTTCGGAAAATATTGTTTATCGCCTCTGCGTCGGTAATGTCCAGTTCCGAAGAAGTTTTGAAGTCAAAGTGCTGATATGAGTCTCCCTTTTGGGTAAAAAGCTCATGTAACGTTTGTCCTAGTTGTCCGCTTGATCCAGTTATAAGGATACTGTCCATTGAATTTTGACACTCTATAATGCTTATTGTAGTTCTGCCGCTTTTCGGTTGAGATACCGCAAAAAGGAAAATAAAAAGAACAGGGACAAGAGGATTATCGGTATCAATATTATTTTTTTTCCAAAAAAGGCCTTGCTCCTTTGGTATGGTTTTCCAAAATTGATGATGTTAATAGGGTTGGTCATTTGCTTGAGTTCCGTTCTTCTATCCTCAATGTCCTTTATTAAATTTGATTTTAGGCTAAATAGTCCGCCCACATTTAACTTTTCTTCATTTTGCAATACCACCGTACCGGTTTCATAAGCATTTCCTGATCTGCCCAGGTTGTTGGAATAACCTTGGATAATGGTATCGATCTGCGCTATCAACACTTCATTTTGTTTGATCCTTGCCATCGCATTTTCAGTATGTACGGCCAAAAGGTCTTTGAAGTAGCTGTTGGAATTGATATATTCAATAAGTTTTTCCGCTATGGCCTTACCTTCAGGGTTTTTATATCTGAAGGTTATCCTGTGATTGAGTTCTGTATTCTTTAGTAGCTCTTCCCGCAAAACGTCCGATATCAATTCCGTATCTTGAAATTTTTGAAGTATTTCCAAATACTCCAGTTCCTTTTCAGCGGCTTTTTCTGCATCCTTGTTGACGGGCTCTATGGAGATTTCGAACCCTTTGATCTCCTCTTCCGAAACTCCCAATTCCTTAAAAAGAGTTTCGTTTTGGGACTTGAGATTGTATTCGATTTCAGCCACCACATCATACAAGTAATCCTTGCTTTCCAGATTGGGTCGCACAATGACATCCAACTGCATTTTTTCTGTGGAGATCATCTTTAGTCCATATCCGATCAAGACACCTAGCACCGTCAAGCCGATAAGGATCAGGATATTTTTCTTCAGATACAGAAAAACACGTAAAAAGAAAGTTCCCAACTTGTTGAACCCCCTACCGATCATCTGAAACAGTTGTCCCAAATCTATTTCATCCGATGTGTTCTGTTTTGTGGGTTGGTCTGCCATATAGTTATGAATTGAATATTTGTTTTAAAATTCTGTCCGTGATCAAATATGTGGGTTTTACCCCTGTTGTTCCCAAGCCTCCCGACGCCAAGGTACTACCTGTTTCCAAAGGGTTGTCCGAGGCATAGTAGGCATACCTTACCTTCACGCCCTCCTTGATGCTCTTGCGTATCTGCGATGCCGACTGCACTGCTTTTTGGTAGTGCACCCCTTCCATTTCCAAGCCTATCACGTTCCAAGTGGACTCGTAAAAGAACCGGAGTATGTCCTTGTTCTGCAACGAGGTTCCCAAAACGGTGACCATGGTGCCTTCCATCACCTTGAGGCCTTGGCCTTCAAAATCAGCGGCACTGAGCTCATTCTTGAACGGATAATTGTCCGCCGTACCTTCAAAAATATGTGCCGAAGGTATCATCAAATCACCCTTGCCCCCTTCCAAAATACCTGCTTTGCCCATGATGGAGACCGAGTCCACATTCAAAAAATACTTCTCGGTGCCTTCTTCGAGTGGTTTCAAGAGTTCATCTATGGTCTCATAGGCCTGTTCCCCAAAGGCATAGTCCATCACAAATATAACGGGTCTTTCTTCCTCTGAGATTCCTTTGGGCAGTTCATAGCAGCAACTTCCTTTCCCAAATTTGGCCGTGTCGAATATCTGTACGTCGATGTTGGTCCCTGATTGGTCGTTCAAAAAGATCATCCCGTTCTTTTCGGCCAGATCCTTCACTTTCTTGTTGAGGTTTTTGTTCTTTTCCGAACTGAGGGCCTCATAGATTTTCAATGAATCCGTATCCGGGAATTCTTTGGCCAATGTCTTTTTGGCAAACAGGGAGTTCATCACACTGTGCATGTTCGCACTGATGATGTGTAGCGGCCTGTGCAACAGATTGTTGTCTTTCAACGTCTGTTTTATCTTATCGGCCCAGCGCTCCCCATGGATGTGGTGGCCCAATCGTTCCCGCAACAACGGACTGAACGTTATGGTCCGCTTGTTTCCCGTGGTCTCTTCATCTATGGCCAATTTCCCCAGCCAATAGACCACATTCAAAAATCGGTCAGAATCTTCTGGGGTCTTGAGTTTTTCTTGGATATCGCCGACCTCATCAAAGGTTCTTCCCAAAATGTTGGCCACATGGATCATGGCCACTTCCCTTTCGTCTTCCCCTTTTTCCTCCTTCAACACAAACTCGGTCAACTTGTCCCAGTCCCGTATGGTGGCATTGCCATCCTCAACCAATACCCTTCGGCATATTTTCCCAGATTCGATGAACAAAAAGGTAAGGTGGGTAAGAATGTCATAAATATCGCTCCTGCCCCGGGTTATCTCAATGTTCATCTGCTCATCGTCGATACGGTAGCAGTTTCTTCTCCGTTTGGGCGGAACAATGGGCTTTAAATGTGATTTGGAAAAACCTTCGTCCGAAGTAAGGTTGATGAAACGGCACTCCTCTATGCCCTCGGGCAATCGTTCCAATACATAGACCAACCCGTTCAGTTCGGCCTTGTCCTCGGCAACGGTACCATAAATCTCTGGCCGTAGAAGGAGGAGGGCGGTCCTCAGTGCATTTCCGGAAACCCCCGAAGGTTTGTAAAACCCACGGTTGAGCAAATGGCGCATGGTAATGTACAGGCGCTCTATGGCGTTGGTGGACTCTTGTGCCCTTGTGGTCTGTTTTACTTGTGTTGCCATCATTAGTTCTTGGCAAAAATACACGAATTCCCCTAATAGTAAGTCAATTCTTAACTATCTCATTTTAAATGGCTGCAATCCATCCGCAACCTTGCGGTCGTTGGAGAGGCGCTGCACCTTGTTCTGGCCTCCCAATTTGCCCACTGCCTTCATGTATTCCTGAAAACCGCCAGGCTGGATGGACGTGATCACCAGGGGCTGGAGAATATTTCCCGCAATCAGGTCATAGTAGTAACTGTTCTGTTTTTTCATGCTTTCCTCCATAATATTGGAAAACTTGGAAATGTCCGAAGGTGTCCTTTCAAATTCGATAAACCATTCGTGATAGGGCAATTCACCATTTTTCGGATTGGTCTGAGGGGCAACAGTAAACTCATTGACCAAGGCATCGGTCTGGTCCACGGCCAATTTCAAGGCTTCTTCCACTTCTTTGGCAATGACGTGCTCCCCAAAGGCCGAAATAAAATGTTTGATCCTTCCCGAAACCATGATCCGGTAAGGATCTTTGGAAACAAACCGAACGGTATCCCCAATGTCATAGGCCCAAAGCCCCGCGTTGGTGGAAATGACCATGGCGTAGTCCACATCGAGCTCCACATCGGCAATGGTGAGCCTTTTGCGGTCTTCGGAGAAAAACTCATCCGCTTTGATGAACTCATAAAAAATCCCCGAGTCCAAAAGCAGGAGCATGCCTTTTTCCTTCTGCGAATCCTGATAGGCAAAAAAACCTTCACTGGCCGGAAACAACTCTATACTGTCCACTTTCCTTCCGATAAGGTTTTCAAATTTGGCGCGATAGGGCTCATAATTGACCCCCCCGTAGATGAACAACTGGAACTCTTTGAACAGATTGCCCACCTTTTGTCCAGTCTTCGCGTTGAGTTTTTCAAAATACATCTGCACCCAAGAGGGGATCCCGGCAATGACCGTCATGTTCTGATCTTCGGTCTCTTCTACGATCTTGTCCACCTTTGTTTCCCAATCCTCTATGCAATTGGTCTCCCAACTGGGCAATCGGTTTTTTTGTAGATAATTGGGAACGTAATGGGCAGATATTCCCGAAAGCCGCCCCAGTTTGATGCCCCCTTTTTCCTCCAATTCCGGACTGCCTTGAAGAAAAATCATCTTGCCGTCCACAAAATCTGCATTGCCCGTCTCGTGGATATAACTCAAAATGGCATTTCTGGAGGCTTGCACCTGATACTTTATGGATTCCTTGGTGATCGGGATGTACTTGGCCCCGGAAGTGGTACCCGAGGTCTTGCCAAAATAGATGGGCTTGCCGGGCCATAATACATCGTTCTGGCCGTCTATGATCAGCTGGACATATCCTTTCAGTTCCTCATAGTCCCGGATAGGTACTTTTTTCACAAAATCACTATGGGATTGGATGAGTTCAAACCCATGGTCCTTCCCAAATTGGGTCTGCTTGGCCTTGGCGACCAAGTCGAAAAAAACTTTTTGCTGGGCCTGCACAGGTTGGTTCATCCATTTTGCGGTCCTTCGGGCCACTCTTCTGGCAAAAATCTTTGCGGCTAGTGCTTTTAATGACATTTAATCAAAGTCGATATAGTTCTGGGGGTCTACTGGCTTTCCCTTTCTCCAAAGTTCAAAATGTAGGTGGGGGCCCGTAGTGAGCTCTCCCGTATTCCCGATGGATGCAATGACCTCCCCGGCTTTGACCAGGTCTCCCTGCGATTTGGTCAAGGAGCCGTTGTGCTTGTACACCGAGGTGAAACCATCTTGGTGTTCAATGATGATGACATACCCAGTTTCCGAGGTCCATTCGGCAAAGAGCACTGTGCCATCGGCAATGGATTTTACCGGAGTATCCTTTGGGGCCACCAGGTCCACTGCAAAGTGTTTGGTCTTTATGTCAAAGCCCTGTGACATGGTCCCGGTGATCGGCGAGAACATCAGCGTTCCCAAATTCTCGATGTTCCGTTCAAAAAGGTTGTACTTGTCCTCCAGCTCCACTTCTTCGCGCAGTAGGAGATCTTGCCGGATGGGCGTGAGGTCCACTGTGGAAGGGTCCAGTTTGTATTGTTCAAAAAGCGAGTCGCGGTTCACTTGGTTGTTCTCGATATCCCCTCGTAAAACCATGCGGACATTGTCCAAATACCGATTGGTATAGTTGAGAACGGTGACCAAGGAATCGGTTTTGTACGTGAGTTCGGTGGCCTGGCGTTTCAATTTGGTGGAAGAATACCCAGGAATGTATTCCCTGAGCGGGGTAAAGGCAATGATCAAGGTGGTGAGCCCTATCAGTACAATGATGAACAGGGTACCCGTGACAAAAACGTTGAGCCTGCTCAGCTTGAACGAAATCTTTTCCTCAAAGGTACTCTCGTTGAGGATCACCAAGCGGTACTTGTGCAGCAGCTTGCGCTTTATTTCCTTTCTTTTCTTTTTGTCCTTTGCCATAAGAACAAAGATAATCTTAGATTTTAATATTGGTGTTAAGCTTTTTAAAAAGCCTTGTATCAAATTCCTAGGTGTCTTCCGAATTGCTAATTTTCGTTAATCGGGCATACTCTTCCAGTTCTTTTTAGTAATTTTACCTTTCATTTAAAGGTTTTGAAGTTATGATTGCTCAAACTATGTTTTTAGGTATGCTCGGCCCATGGCAGATCGTGCTCATTGTTGTTGTGGTTCTTTTGCTCTTCGGAGGCAAAAAGATTCCCGAACTGATGAGAGGTCTTGGAAGTGGCATAAAGGAATTCAAGGATGCTTCCAAGGAAGAAGAAAAATTGGAAGGCGGAAGCAAAGAATCCAAGTCCTAATCCTATTCTTGACTTATCGGGTTTTTACATCAATAAAGCCCTCATTATTTGGGGGCTTGTCGATGAAGAACCACATTATATTGGATTACACGCCAAAAATCCATCCGTTCACAACAAAAAGTTACTCTCCCCCTCTTCTTGCTCTACTTTAGTGGTTTGAAACAAAGTTAAGCCCACTTGCTTAACCTCCAAACGGCACCAACGCCGTTTGTGCAGCTGGAGCGGTAATGAAAAGACATATCTTGCTTTTTCTCTTGTTGATTTCCCTTGGGGCCAGCTCCCAGGAAGCTTCCCTTATGGATAGTGCCGAGGAGAGCCCATCCACAATGGCCAATTCCCAATACTACTATAAGAACAGTGTTGACCCTTCGGGGAGTAAAACCAGTGTCGATACTGCTCCCAATACCATCGAAAAAGGGGTTACGGAAAAACTGATTGCCCAAGGCAATGATTACTATTCAAAAATGTGGTATGCGGAAGCGGCCAGAATATTCGACCTCGTCCTGGAACAGCATGGTGCGGAACATAGCATGGAACTGCTTTCCAAGGCCGGGGATTCCCATTATTTCAGTGGGAATTTGGAGAAATCCTATAAATGGTACCATGAACTGTACAGCAGGTATGCCGAAAAGATGCCTGAAGATGTTCGCTTCCGATATAACGAAACCCTAAAAGGGACCGGAAGACCCCAAAACATCAAATCTACAACTTGGAAGAGTGCCTCTTTGACCAAGATCAAGAACCTGGCCATAAATTCCCCTTATTCCGACTTCTCCCCCATGTTCCATAACAGCTCCGAGCTCGTTTTTGCCTCGGCAAGGGACACTTCTTTTCTGACCACCCGAAGATATCGTTGGACCAACCAACCCTTTCTGGACCTTTATGTGGCGCAAAAGAAAAATGAGGAAGGGGAGCTTTTCGGGACCAAAAAGTTTTCGCGAAAGATAAATACCAAGTATCATGAAGCCTCCGTGGCCTTCGCTCCGGACCAGAAAACCATTTATTTTACCCGAAACAATTATGGTAAAAAACTGAAACGGGGAAAAGAAGGGGTGAACCACCTGAAGATCTATCGCTCAAAATGGGTCGATGGTGAATGGACAGAGGCCGAGGAACTTCCGCTCAACAGTGAAAATTATTCCACCGGACACCCGGCCATCAGCCCAGATGGCAAAAAAATGTATTTCGTTTCCGATAGACCAGGCGGTTTTGGAGAAACGGACATCTATGTGGTGGATATCCACGAAAATGGAGGCTTTTCCGAACCAAAAAACCTGGGAAGAACCGTCAACACGGATGCCAAGGAGATGTTCCCTTACGTTACGGAAGGGGGGCTTTATTTTTCATCGAACAGACCTATGGGCCTTGGCGGACTGGATGTGTATCACTCCGATGTTTCCCATGGGATTTTTGGCGTGGCCGTCAATCTGGGGGAACCCGTCAACAGTATTCGGGACGATTTTTCCTATATCATCGATGCTTCCGGCCAACAGGGGTATTTCGCCTCCAACCGAAAAGGCGGTAAGGGGGACGATGACATCTATTCCTTTGTGCAAACAGAGAACCTCAACGCCATTTCCGGGGAAGTGAAAGATGTACAGACCGGGGAACTTCTTGAAGATGCGACCGTGCAGTTATTGGACAGCGAAGGGAAATTGCTTGCAGCATACAACAGTAATGCCAATGGAGGCTATATCTTCCCGAATCTTTCCCCCAATACCAAATACACCATCAAAACCGCTAAGGATGGCTATTTTGAAGATAGTAGGGCCGCCAGCACAAAAGCCAACGAGAGGATTGTGGTCAATCCCACGCTCAAAGTGGTGAACGATATCATCGATACGGAAAAAAATATCGTGTCCCTGGATCCCGAAGCCATCCATTTTGATTTTGACAGTTTCAAGGTCAGGCCAAGGGCCGCACAGGAACTGGACAAATTGGTGGCCGTATTGAAGGAGCACAAAAAACTGGTGATCAAAATTGAGGCCCATACCGATGCCATAGGCGATGCATCCTATAATAAATACCTTTCGGAGAAACGGGCCAATTCCACAAAGGATTACCTCATTTCGCAGGGTGTTGACCCTTCCCAGATTGAAAGTGCCATGGGTTATGGGGAAGAGCGTTTGTTGAACAATTGCTCGGATGGCCAACGGTGCAATGCTGAAAAACATCGCCTCAACCGACGATCGGAATTCATCATCGTGTCCCAATAAAGGGTTTTCTAAGTCCGGTTTCGTCCTTTTTTCTGCCTCATTTTCCCCTTTGTACCATTTATCGGATGTTTCTCTCGCTAAACGGTATGACCCTCTTTTGCAGTATATCGATCAATACGCGTGTTTTGCGGAATCCCGACCCATCCGCATCACTTTGGTCTTTCTTTTTGGGCATTTCGTCCCTTAGTTTTTCATCAAAGTCGTTGAATTTGAAACTTTGCCTTGTCTTTAAATCTTAAAATCTGACTTATGAAGAAACTAATACTCGTTAAAGAAATTTATTTGGAAGGCTTCCGCAACTTGGGGCACATCATCATAGAAAAATACTTTAAGGTATTTGCCTGGTTTAGCTTTGTCATGTTTTTCATCGTGCTTTATGCCTTTGTTTACAGGATGGCCACTGGCTTTGCCTTTGATTGACCAACCTTAAGCATTTAAAGAACAAAAAAGCCCGTACGCTAAGCGACGGGCTTTTTTGCTTTTATATACTAATTGTTATCTTACTTGGAAACAGGTTTGGGATCAAAATCCACCGTCCTCAAAATGGCCTCCAGTTCAAACATATAGTCTCTCTTTTCCGTGGACGGAGCAAAGGTAAATCCTTCCAGCACCATTTTCCGTTTGTTTTCCTCATCATTGATGATGTAGGTCAGGAAAGGACCGGCCATTGGGTATCCGTGGATTTCCCACATTCCCTTGACCTCCACGGCTTTCCTTCCACCTATTTCCGCAGGGAAAACGTAGGGCGCAAAGGCTTTCTCCGTAATCATGTAGGTGTCTTCATAAGGGCCTGGGATGTATTTTTCCCCGATGGAATCCCGCATCCGGACAATGTCTTCCACAAATGTGGAATCGTTCTTAAAACTGTCCCACGGCATTTCATAGGCAATGATGTTCATGGTTCCCTTCGGGATCTGGATGTCCATCCAAACGAAATTCTTTTCCCGCTTGCCCACTTTGTACAGTGACGGAACCTTTAAGCGGACGCCAAACTCTTCTTCCAAGGCCATGTCCTTGCTCAGGGAGCGGCCAAATCGCCTTTGTGCCTCCGCGATTTCCACTTGTTTGAATGCCTGTATGGCCTTTGGTGCCAAGGAATCCAGGTTTTGGATCATTGCTTCCTCCGTAGCCCCAGTGACCACCGCCACTCTTTGGGGTTTTGAATAGGCATCATCCTTGATGTGCGCCAGGGAAGTGGAATCCTGTTCCACATAAAGCACGGATCGGGAATAGGTTGTGGTTCCTTTAAAGACCTGTGGGGGTACTTGGGTGATGGTGAATATGGGTTCCCTTTGTGGAAGTCCCAATACCTGGGCCGCGAATTCGTCCCTGATCTTGTCGCCTACCGGCCCTTTCCAAAGCTCGGTGTCCATGACCACCATCAAGCTGTTCACCCCCCCGGTTGATGGGGGAAGAAATCTTTCCTTCGGGCCTGAATCCTTACAGGCTCCCAATGCCAATAAAGCCATGGCAAGGCATAGTGTCCCTAATTTTTTCATCTTGTGTTAAATTTACGAAGAACAATCGCACAATTTAAGTTTTGTGCCTGGTTTTAGGTTATTGCCACTAATACCGTTCCATTCTCGTAAATTTTCAACAGAAACCCCTGGATATTTTTTTGAAATGGTCCAAAGGGAGTCTCCGGATTGTACCGTATGCACTTTGGATCCACTGGCCGCCACACTTGTTGAAGAGGATTTTGAGCTGCTCTCCACGTAAGGTTTTCTGGGGAAGATGGTCAGTCGCTGACCTATCCTGAGGTTGTTGCTCCGAAGTCCGTTCCAGCTTTTGATCTGGCTGACCCCAACACCGTAGCGTTCGGCTATTTTGCCCAGATAGTCCCCGCTTTTTACTTTGTAACGGATCTGATCCTGTGCGGTGACCATTTCGGGCATGGTTTCCTTTTGGGATTCCAGTTCCTTTTTCACAAAGGCATAAATCTGTTCCTCATTGCTCACAAACTTGCCTATTTTGGAGGTTGGCAATCGCAACGTATAATTTTTCCCCTCTACCTTTGGGATAACATTCAGCTTATAGGCCGGGTTCAGCATTTCGAGTTCCTCGGTGCTGATGTCCACCAATTTGGAGATTTGGTCAAAGGTGATCATGCTCTTGACATGCACGGTGTCCGTTTCAAAATAGGGCCTATCGGCTTTCTTATATTGAAGGCCGTGGTCTTCGGCATATTCAAAAATGTACATGGTGGCCAAGAACGCTGGAAGATAGCCGGCCGTTTCACGTGGAAGGAACGGGCGGATGTTCCAATAGTTCTCATACCCGCCAGACCTTCGAATGGCCTTGTTCACATTGCCGGGCCCGGAATTGTAGGCGGCAAGTGCTAAGTCCCAATCGTTGAAAATTTCATAGAGCTTGGAAAGGTATTTACTGGCCGCCTTGGTCGCCATAATGGGGTCATGGCGCTCGTCCACATAACTGCTCACGTCCAGCCCATACATTTTTCCTGTGCCGTACATGAACTGCCAAAGCCCCTTGGCCCCCACTCGCGACTGTGCCCTGGGGTTAAGGGCCGATTCTATGATGGCGAGGTATTTGATCTCCAACGGAATGTTCTGGTTGTCCAGTTCCTGCTCAAACAACGGGAAGTAGAATTGACTTGCCGTCATCATGCGCTGCATCAGGTCCCTTTTGCGGGTCAAAAAGGATTTGATGACACTTTCCAAAGAGGGATTATAGACAATGTTGAACGGGGTCTTCTCGTTCATTCGTGCCAAACGGGCCTTCAAGGTGTCCGTGGGAAGGTCCACTACAAAAATGGAATCCTGTCCGGGACCATTCTGTATCTCCAAGAGCATATCGCTGAACAGGTCCGCACTGCTGTGCAGTTCTTTCAGCCAAAGGCTGTCATACCTTCTGGCCGCTTCAAGGTCCTGCAATTGGAATTTTTCCTCTCCATCCTGCTCCAGGGCAACAAATTCCCCATCGATCTTGATGTTGGACATTTTGACCGCTGGCACTTCCTCATCAGGAAACACAATGGAGTCCTGTTCCACCGATGGTATGGATTCCGACTCTTGGGCAAACAGATATGGGGTCGCGGAAAGCAACGCTGCACATACAGCAATTTTCAATTTTTGGCTCATTTGGACAGGGTTTGATTTTCTTGGGACAAACGAAAATGGGCTTTTTTTCCGAAAAAATAAAATTCCGGACCAAAAAACCAATTTTGCTTGGGTTCTCCCCAATAATCCCTAACGAAAAACTTAGTCCAATATTGCAGCGATTCCTGGTAATGTTCTGCCCTCAAGGCTTTCCAACATCGCACCGCCTCCTGTGGACACATAACTTACCTTGTCCTCAAAGCCGAATTGCTTCACGGCCGCAACGGAGTCACCGCCGCCGACCAAGGAGAATGCCCCATTTTTGGTGGCTTCGTCTATGAAATTTCCTATGGCTATGGTTCCTTTGGCAAAGCTTTCCATTTCAAAGACACCGACAGGGCCGTTCCACAGAATGGTCTTGGAATTTAGGATCACCTGTTTGAAGATTTCCAAGGTCTTGGTCCCTGCGTCCAATCCTTGCCATCCATCAGGGATCTTGTCCACATCAACAAACTGGGTGTTCGCGTTATTGTCAAAGGCATCAGCCGCCAACACATCAACGGGCAGATAGACTTTTACATTCTTGGCCTCGGCTTGTTTTAAAATATCGAGGGCCAGGTCCATTTTGTCGTCCTCACAGATGGAGTCTCCTACCTTTCCGCCATTTGCCTTGACGAAGGTATAGGTCATACCCCCACCAATGATGAGGTTGTCCACCTTGTCCAGAATATTTTCGATGATGGTGATCTTGGAAGACACCTTGGATCCTCCCAAAATGGCGGTTACTGGTTTTTCCCCGGTCTCCATCACCTTGTCGATGGCCTTTATCTCTTTGGCCAACAGGTATCCGAAGCATTTATGGTCCGGGAAAAACTGGGCCACAATGGTCGTGGAGGCATGGGCACGGTGAGCGGTACCAAAAGCATCGTTCACATAGATATCGCCCAATTGGGACAATGCTTTCGAGAAGGCCTCGTCGCCAGCTTCTTCCTCATCGTGGAAGCGAAGGTTTTCCAACAGGAGCACCTCTCCATCTTGAAGGTTTGCCACCGCATCTTCAGCTACTTTGCCCACACAGTCCTTCGCGAACTTCACTTGGACACCGATGATTTCGGAAACCGTATCAGCAATATGTGAAAGGGACATGTCCGGGTTCACCTTGCCATTGGGGCGGCCCAAGTGGCTCATGAGCACTGCGGAACCACCATCTTCCAATATTTTAACGATGGTTGGCTTTACGGCCTCTATCCTACTGGTGTCCGTGACATTGAAACTGCCGTCCAGCGGCACGTTGAAATCAACACGGATCAATGCTTTTTTTCCTTCAAAATTAAAATCATCAATAGTCTTCATGTAGTGTGTCTTTATGAGAGTCCCAAAAGTAAAGATTTCCTGCTTTTTGATCGGGAAGCTTTTGTTATATTTTCAGGGTTTGCTTTTATTATTGGGTTAATGGGTCATTGAATTGTTTAGGGTTTCAGGTTTTTTGGTTTGAAGCTTCTGACTTCTTACATCCATCTTTTCAACCTTCTAAAAAATGTATCTTTGGGACATGCTTTTCAAAAACGTTTTAGGGCTTGAGCATATCAAGAACCATTTGGTGACCACGGCCGAAACAGGCCGGGTGGCCCATGCCCAGCTCTTTGTAGGGCCGGAGGGTTCCGGTGTCCTGCCCATGGCCCTTGCCTATGCCCAGTATCTGCTCTGTGGCAATACCGGGGGCGAAAACGAGGGCGGGAACATGGCCTGCAACACCAAGTGCCAGTCACTGACGCACCCCGACCTGCATTTTGCGTTTCCCGTTTCCAATTCGGACAAGGTGAAGTCCCATGCGGTGAGCGACCATTTTTTGGACGAATGGCGCCAGTTTGTAAAGGAACAGCCCTATGGAAACCTGTTTGATTGGTACCGATTGATCGGCATCGAAAAAAAACAGGGGCAGATCGGCGTGGACGAGGCCCAGGATGTGGTAAAAAAGCTTTCGCTCAAATCGTACGAGGGTGGTTATAAGATCCTCATCGTCTGGATGGCCGAAAAAATGAACGTTTCCGCGGCCAACAAACTATTGAAACTCATTGAGGAACCTCCTCAGAAAACGGTGCTGCTCCTTTTGGCAGAAGAGGAGGAACAGATCATCAACACCATTCGGTCGCGCTGCCAGATACTGCACTTTCCCCCACTGGCCGAACAGGTGATCACCGATGAGCTTATCCGGCAAGGGGTGAACCAGACCGAGGCGTTCGCCATTGCCCAAGAGGCCAACGGTAATTTCAACAAGGCATTGGACCTGATGAACAAGGACTCCGAAGACCTCGTCTTTGAACGATGGTTTGTGCAGTGGGTCCGTAGCGCTTTCAAGGCCAAGGGCAACAAAGGGGCCATACAGGAACTCATTTTGTGGAGCGATGAGGTGTCCAAAATGGGCCGGGAGGTCCAAAAACAGTTCCTGAACTATTGCCTGAGCTTGATGCGGCAGGCTCTTTTGCTCAATTATGGCGCCAAGGAACTGGTGCACACCAAGATCCATGTGGAAGGTTTTGACCTGAACAAATTTGCCCCGTTTGTACACGAGAACAATATTTTGGATATTGTAAAGGAGTTGGAAACCGCTATTTTTCACGTGGAACGTAACGGAAACCCTAAACTGATCTTTACGGACCTATCCATAAAACTTACGCGCCTCTTGCATGCCAAGGCCGCATAAATATATTGATCCATGGATAATTTGATTTCAAATGCGACAGAGATCCTGTTGTTGCTTTTTTTGACCATTACTTTTTTGCAGAGCGGCATTGACAAAATGCTGGATTGGAAGGGAAACCTCGGCTGGCTCACCGGTCATTTTTCCAAATCCATTTTTAAGGGAAGTGTGCCTGTGCTTTTGGGGACCATATTATTGCTGGAAATGCTCTCTGGTATCCTTTGTGGTGTGGGGGTCATCCAGTTTTTGATAGACGGCAACAGCTCCATCGGATTTTTGGGCGGCGTGCTTTCTGCCATTACCCTTTTGCTGTTGTTATTGGGACAGCGCGTGGCCAAGGATTATGCCGGGGCCCAGACCATTGTGGTGTATTTGATCCCCACCGTATTTTTGGTGTATTTGATGCAGTAGATTATTTGAAAAATGATAGGAGATTATCTTTATCCTAAAGACGGCCAAATTATTGGCATAGAATATTTTCTTCAATCTGTTGGGAGTTGGGATTTTGAAAATGCCACAAACAAATTACTTGCCGATTTAGAACAAGAAATTGCAAGTCTCAAAGTCGAGAATATTCATGCTTTGATGCAAAAAAACTATATGGTTCAAATGAAATTATATTTTGCAGAAAAAGAATTGCAAGCTTTGGCAGAAATGCGGATACTTTATCTGTACAAACACTTTGAAATTTATCTCAAGTTGCTTCTCATACAGGTATTCAGAGATGCGGATGAGAGGAATCTTTATAAATGGGAAGAAACAAAGAAATTTCTTAAAAGAAAAGGTGTGAGAATTGGAGACATTGATAATCACAACGAAATAGATGAACTTAAAAAGGTTAGTGATGCTATCAAGCATTCTTATTCTATCATAGGAGAAAAGACAAAAACAATCAAGGAATTTAAAGGAAAAAATTTGTTGTCATCCCAAGACTTAATCAATTTCTATAATAGAGTAAAGCATTCCGTGTTAGGGTTTATAATATCTTTAATTGGTAAAATTCAAATAGAGGAATAAGTCAAAAAGCCCGCTCAAAAGAACGGGCTTTTCGTTATCTTTTTTAAAAGATTTACTCCTCGTATTTATCATTCAAGATCTTAAGGATGGCGTCGGTGAGGTCTTGGGTATCCTCGCCATAAAGTACGGCACCACCATCACCACCTCCCAAGATATAGGTATAACCATTTTCCTTTCCATATTTCTGGATTTCCTTTTTCACTTTTTTCACCAAGGAATCCATTTGGGTCTGGCTGGTCTGTTGCAACTGTTGTTCTTCCTGTTGCAATTGCTGTCCCACAAACTGTCCACGCTGTTGCAACTGGGCGTATTCCTCTTGCGCATTCTTTTGTGACATTTTCTCCGCCCTGCCCTGGAAATCCTGCAGCTCCATCTGGAAGGCTTGGGAAATACTGTCCCTCTTCTTGCCCATCGCATCGGCCTTGGTCTTGAACCTCGCCTCAAGATCGATCCGTTCCTGATAATCGTCCATCAGTTTCACGCTGTTCACAAAACCGATCTTGTTCTGTTGGCACGCCATGGCGATCAAAGCAATGGCAAGTACTCCTAATTTTTTCATCTTTCACGTTTTAAATGATGCGCAAAAATAGAAAAGCTTTTGGAATGCTTTCAACATCTTTCCAGGAACTGAAAAATTAGTTTTTCCCTGTCATAAATAAAATTTATGGGAATCGCATGTTAAAATCGCCTACGGTTATTGTTTTTGGGTCGCATAAACGGGCTCTGTGGCCGATTTTTTTAAAGGGAATGGCATTGTGGGACCTTGTATCCAATCGTGGAACAGCGGACCTGAAAACGCTTATTTCTTCCGTTTGAGGATGTAGATGAGGGAAGAATGCTCTTTGTTGAAGATGGCCGCCAGGTTGGACCATAAACCGACGAAAAAGGCACAGGGTAGATACCATTTATTGCCTTTGTATTTTTCCGACAACATGGACACATAAAACGCATCGAACCACATGGGACGGATGGATGCAACTTCCATTCCGTGCCGATCAAAAAGTTTGGCGATGGAAGTTTTTGAAAAATGCCAGAGGTGTCTTGGCACATCATAGCCCGCCCAAAAGGATTTATAATATTTTGCGTCGAATGATTTGAAATTGGGGACAGCGATGATCAATGTCCCGTCTTCTTCCAAAAGCGAGGAGATGTCACTTATTTGGTCTTGAAGATTGGGAAGGTGTTCCAGGACATGCCAAAGGGTGATGGTTTGGAACGTTGTTCCGGAAAACCGCTCCAGTGTCGGTTCCAAGGTCACGCCCTTTTGCAAAGCGAGCTGTCTAGCCTTGTCATTGGGTTCCACTCCGGCAACTTCATACCCCTTCGATTTGGCCAAAACCAAAAAATCACCCGTTCCTGCACCGATATCCAATAAACTATTGGGCTTATTTTTCTGATTATCAATAAGTTGAATCTTATTTCGGAGGTTTTTTTGCTTTACGGCCTGGTAAAGTTTATCCGTGAACGACTTTTGGGAGTCCGTGTGGGAAATATAGTCCTCACTTTCGTAATACATGGCAAGATTCTCTGGCTGGGGGCTTGTAACCAACATATCCAGATCTTCATCCAGGTGGAGTTCAAAGTCTTCTTTGGAAACCGAAAAGTCTTTAGTTTTTAAAAACAACTTCATTATAATTGTCTGTGGCCAAGTATTCGTTTTTCAGGTTTCGAAGATAGGGCAAAACTACGTCCCTTGAAACTGACCCTTCCTTTAAAACATCATCTTCTGAATGGCTAAAGACTTCCATGGCAATGTACCAATTTCCTTTTCGGGACGTATGGATTTCTTCAAACACAGGGTCCATATCGGCTGCTTGTGATAAAACCCCATCCACGACCAGCGGGAGCAGATTAATGGTTTTGGTCGGGATTTCAACTTCATAAAATGAAAAGAAAAAAGATTTTCCTTCAACTTCAAAAGGAACCTCTACATCCACATAGTAATCCTCGAGGTGGAATTTTGTGTTGATGTACTGATAAAATTCGTTGGCGTCCTTTGGGTCTTCAAAAACAAAAATGGTTTTCTTGGGCAATCCCCTTTTGAATTTTTTCCCTTTGGTGATCTTGTAATCTTTTATGTTTGGAGCTATCCGTAACGGAATGCAAGAGCTTGCACAGAGGACGGATAAAATAATCAGAAATCTTTTCATGATGGTTTGGCTTGAACCAACTTCCATCAAAAATTAAGCCATACCGCATAGGGAAAGTAAAATCTTAAAACAGTGTTCCACGTGGAACAAACCTATTTTTATCTCCCCAAAAAGACCAAAAGCACACTAATGTCCGCTGGGGAAACACCGCTGATTCGGGAGGCTTGCGAAATGGTCACAGGACGAATGGACTCTAACTTTTCTCTTGCCTCATAGGAAAGTGATTTTAATTTGGAGTAATCAAAATCATCGGGAATGCGGACATTCTCCAAACGATGCAATTTGTCGGCATTGCTCTTTTCTTTTTCGATATATCCCGAATATTTCACTTCAATTTCTGCTTGCTCCAATACCTCCGTGTCCAGATCATGCTCTCTCACAAAATCGGAAACAGAATCCAGTTGAAGCATATGGTCCATGGTCACCTTTGGTCTGGAAAACACCTTAAAAAGTTTGTCGGATTGACGTACCGCTGCTGAATCAACTGCCTCTAAAATAGGGTTCATTTCTTCCGGGTCGAAACTGGTTTTCTTGAAAAAGTCAACGAAGTGTCTGGACTTTTCCTGCTTATCCTCCATCCTTCTCAACCGTTCTTCTTTTACCAGTCCGATCTCATATCCCTTGGGGGTAAGCCTCAAATCCGCATTGTCCTGTCTCAATAAGGTTCGGTACTCCGCCCTTGAAGTGAACATTCGGTATGGTTCTTCGGTTCCCTTCGTAATCAGATCATCCACCAAAACACCGATATAAGCCTCATCCCTTTTGAGCACAAAAGGTTCTTTTTCATTGATCTTTAAATGCGCATTGATGCCGGCCATAAGACCTTGTGAAGCGGCCTCTTCATAGCCCGTTGTACCATTGATCTGTCCCGCGAAATACAGGTTATTGACCAACTTTGTCTCAAGCGTATGCTTCAATTGTGTGGGTGGAAAGTAATCATATTCTATAGCATATCCTGGCCTAAAAAACTTCACATGCTCAAAACCTTTTACAGACTTCAGGGCTTTATATTGAACATCTTCGGGCAAGGAAGTTGAGAAGCCATTTACATAAACCTCAACGGTATTCCAGCCTTCTGGTTCAACAAAAATCTGGTGGGCATCCTTGTCCGCAAAACGGTTGATCTTGTCCTCAATGGAAGGACAGTAACGAGGGCCTATACTTTGTATCCTGCCGTTGAACATAGGAGATCGATCAAACCCTTCACGCAAAAGATCGTGCACCAACGCACTGGTGTGGGTCATATGACAGTCTCTTTGAACTTTCAAAACGGGAGTATCCAAATACGAGAATTTTTCTGGTTTGGCATCTCCGGGCTGCGGGATCATTTTATCATAATCCAAGGAACGGCCATCGACCCTTGGCGGGGTTCCGGTCTTCATCCGGCCACTATCAAAACCTAATTGAACCAACTGTTCCGTAATTCCGGTGGCAGCCTTTTCGCCGGCTCTTCCCCCTCCAAACTGTTTCTCTCCGATATGGATGAGCCCGTTCAAAAAAGTTCCGTTGGTAAGCACAACAGCCTTGGAACGAATCTCTATTCCCAACGATGTTCGCACACCAACGACCTTGTCTTTTTCAATCAATAAGCCCGTTACCATCTCTTGATAGAAATCGGCATTGGGTGTGTTTTCCAAAGCCATTCGCCACTCCTCTGCAAAGCGCATACGATCGTTCTGGGCACGTGGGCTCCACATGGCGGGACCTTTGGATTTATTGAGCATCTTAAATTGGATGGCGGACTTGTCCGTGATGATTCCACTATATCCTCCAAGAGCATCTATCTCACGAACTATTTGGCCCTTGGCTATTCCACCCATTGCAGGGTTGCAGGACATCTGTCCAATGGTCTGTAGGTTCATGGTGACCAAAAGCGTAGTGGAACCCATGTTCGCGGCAGCAGCTGTAGCTTCTGCTCCTGCGTGGCCTCCCCCAACTACGATAACGTCATATTCCTTCTCAAACATACCTATTGTTCCACGTGGAACATTTTAATTTTCTCTTCTTCCTTTCTTCTCATTTCAGCCTTCTCCTCAACGGCTTTGTCTCCATACCCCATGAGGTGTAACAGTCCGTGAGACATCACCCTGAGGAGTTCATTTTCAAAAGCAACACCAAAAGCATCGGCATTCTCCTTCACTCTTTCCGTTGAAATAAATATGTCGCCTGAAATGCTCTTTCCTTTCGTGTAATCAAAAGTGATGATGTCCGTAAGTGTATCGTGGTTCAAGTACTGCTTATTGAGTTCCAACAAATAGTCATCTGTGCAAAAAATATAGTCAATCTGACCAGCGACATAAGACTCAGATTCCAAAATTCTAGTTATCCAATCGGAATAATTGGTCTTTTCTTCCAGAATAAGATCAGATTTAAAATGGAACTCGATCATTATCAAAATACACTTTTACCTTCTTCTCAAAATTTTGCCGCAAAGGTAGTGCTTGTCTGTTTAATATCTCAATGTCGTTCTGGTAATCTTTGAGCAGTTCGGGCTTGGTAATAATGGGGTTGGTATAATCAATCTTATTCCCTGTGCTCTCACGTTGTTCTTTCATCCCTTGCTCCATGGCCGCATTTTCCAACTTCATCAATTGGTGTTGGATGTTGTTTGCCTTCGTGCGATTTCTTTCCGTGATGCCATTCTCCAATAGATCGTTCTCGAAATCCTCCATCTGCATCAATAGCTTTTTGGCCAAATCCTGATCTTCCTTTCGAATCATGTCCTGCAGTTGTTCCTCCAACTTTTGCCTGAGGTATTGTTGCTCCTTGTAAATCTCATAGATCTCACTCATACCCATTTCATCGGAACCATTATTGCGTTTTCCTTCGGCTTCACCATTCTCGTTCTCTTGTCCATTCTTTCCTTTCTGCCCCTGTTCCTTTGCCTCGCCATCATCGCTTTGTTGTTTTCCTTCGCCTTGGGAGCCTTGTTCCTTTTCCCCTTCCTTGGGCTTACTCCCCTGTTGTCCCTCACCTTCCATTTTCTCTTGGATGCTTTGCTGCCCCTTAATAATATCCGGCAACTGAAAATCCTGACCATCACTGCCTCCCTGTCCAGAACCCATATTCTGTTGCATATTGTCAAGAATATTCGCCAAAAAATCGGCCAATGCATTGGTGGCATTTATCACATACTGCTGATATGATGCCCCTTGATAAATTTGGTTCTCGGCAATGCTTTCGAGTGACTTGTCAATGTTGTAATAGACCTCTGTGATCTGCTCGTTCACAAATTCGGATAGTTCTACCCTTCGGAGAGAAAGTGCAAACAAACTATCATCCACATGCTCAAAAAGTCGTCTCAGATTCTGTTGGTCCTTTACAGTTCGCGAGAACTGGGAAATATCGGCATCCGCCACTTGAAGGTTGTCAAAAAGCTTTTCTTGCTTGAAGGAAAACGTGACCAAATTGTCCAAGATCTGTCGTAACATTTCGGCATCTTCAGAATCACTGGCCCCTCCACCGCCACTGGCACTTTGTTGCAACGCTTGGCTCATTTCCTTCATTTTATGGGCAGCGGACTTTTGTTTTTTGGATGCATTGTTCTGGGATTTCTGCTGCTGATTGTTCTGCGAAGATTGCTCATCCCCTTGTTGCTTGTTGATTTCCTCTAGTGCATCCTTTTGATCTTGCTTGATGGACTCCGTCTCCTTTTTGCTCGTGTTGATGTCAATAGGCTTTTTGAGTTCTTCGTTGTCCTTCTCCACCTCTCTTATTTCTTTCTCAATCTGATTGAAATCCTCGTTCAGCTTTTGTTGCTCCTTATCGGAAAAATCTTGTCCAAGTTTGAGTTCGGACAAGGTGCTTTGCTTTTCAGAAAGCTTATCGAGTTCCTTGGCAATCTGAGCCACCTTTTCGGTAACATAATACCGTTTGGTGAGTTCCAGAATCTGCTCCAGGTTTCGCGTGTTCTTTCCTTGGTTTTTGCCCAATTCCTCTAACCGTTGTTGTAGTTCTTCTTTGTTGATCTTATCAGCCAACTTGTTGAGTTCGTCCAGCAGTGCGGCATTTTTCTTTGCTTCCAATTCTTGACGTTCCAAACGTTCTTGGAGTAATTTCTTCATTTCACTATTCTCGTTCTTGCCAATGCTCTCCTTTAACTCATTGCTGAACTTCTTCATCAGCTCCTCTTGTTGCTGCTGCTTTTGTAGAAAATCCTTGATCTGGTTCTTGTCCTCAAAACGCAATGACCTTTCCTCCTTTTGGTTTTGGTTGATTTTGGATAATGTCTGTTCCTGTTCCTTGAACTTCTCCAAAGAATTGCCCATTTTGGACAAAGTAGAATTTTGAAACTCCAACTCTTTGTTTTTCAATTGATTATCGTCTAAAAAAGTAGTTGAGAACGTCTTGCTTTTGGTGACTTTGCCCCCTCTAATACCATCATTGTCAACCACTTCGAAGAAAATCTTATAATCTCTCCCAGGCTCCAACTGCAGTCCTGAAGGAAAGGTGTAATAAAATTGATAGACATTGGTGCCGGGACGCTCCAAAGTCATCCGTTGGATATCCTCATTGTCATCACTGGGAAAACACACCAATCGGATGGACTGGATGCCATAATCGTCAGCAGCTTGGCCTGTATAAAATGATTGGTTTGGGTTAAGGGAATCCAAAACCTGCTCTACCCTCACCGTGGCATTTGCATCCTTGACAATATCCAATGAATACGCCAATCGCTCAAAATTGGAGACATGTTCATTTGCCGTGCTCAGCTCATACTCAAAGTCATTGAAGAACCTATTGCTGAACGCGAAAGTATTTTCCTCCTTACTGAACCCTTGGACGGTGTCCTTCGTGGTCATATCAATTCGGCCGATATGCAAACCTTCAATCCACCAACTCACCTTGGTACCTTCGGGAATGCTGGCATTGCCCGTTCCGGTGATAGTTTCCGATGGCCTGTTGAGATACCTTGGAAAATCCAATTGCATTTCAAAATCCGTCAATGCAGGTGTAGCAAAACTTTTGATGGTATAGCTCTGCGAATCCCAGCCGTTGGCGGTTAGGTAAAAACTGGTTTCGGCAACAGGTGCCTCGAACGTATAGGTGTAAATGCCTCCCTCCTGCTTCAACAACAATTCTTTGCCCTCAACGACCATAAAAACACTCTCCGGCCGAACATCTCCTTCAATACCAACTTGCACCGTGAGAGGTTCACTGTCCAACACTTCAAGTTTTTCATTCAATATTCTAAAAGTGAATGGCGCCGGTCGTTCATAGGCCAAATCGTAGTTAACTACGCGATCGTAGGAGTTGAAAAAAGAAACAATATTGCCCGTCACCCAAATCAACCCCAACAACATCAAAGGGATGATGATATACTTGGCGTACCGATAGCTTTCCTTAAAATTGATGGCCTCAGAAAAAGGAACAGTGCCGAGGCTCTTGGACCGTTGCTCAATACTGGCCATCAGAAGATCCGATCTATTGGGGTTGTCCGAAAGCTCGAGCAGGTTATACAATTTATCATCCACTTCGGAGAAATGCTTCCCGATCAATTGGGAGGCTTCCTTGTTGCCGATACCCTTTCGTATCTTGAACAAATACATCAAGGGAACCGCAATGAACCTGTAGAGCAGGAACAATTCGACCAATATGAAGAGCCAAAACAGCGTCAGTCGCCATCCTTGGTTCAGCCATAGCAAGAATTCCAAGGACATGACGGCAATCCAAAAAAGCAAACCCAAGCTCAAAAAAAGGAGCGTTCCCTTGATCAATTGCTTGGTATAAAACCTTTTGGTAAAGCTTTCCAGCTTGGTCAATATGTCCTGATAGCTGTTCAAAATCGATGTTATTTGCCACCAAATTACCTGATCCTGAATTAATCAGAAGAAATTTTTTGTTAAACCTTGAAAGGATTGGCCCCAAAACAAAAGCAAAGGGTTCTTTCCATCGCTTCCCAAATCAGCCCACAGAATGTATCTTTGCAGCACAACTACTATAGCATGAGTGAGAAAGTAAGGGTTCGTTTTGCCCCCAGCCCCACGGGGCCATTGCATATCGGCGGTCTGCGCACCGCATTGTTCAACTACCTCTTTGCCAAAAAAAATGGCGGTGATTTTCTGCTTCGCATTGAGGATACGGACCAGAACCGTTATGTAGAAGGTGCAGAGGAATACATCATTAACGCCCTCAACTGGTGCGGGATTCCTTACGATGAAGGACCCGGCAAAGAAGGTGCATACGGTCCCTACCGCCAGAGTGAACGCAAAAACCTGTACGAAGCCTATGCTTTGGATCTCATCGAAAAAGGAAAGGCTTATTATGCTTTCGACTCATCCGAAAGTCTGGACAACCACCGAAAAGATCACGAGGCAAAAGGGAAAACTTTTATCTATAATTGGCACAACCGATTGAAGTTGGTCAATTCCCTTTCACTTTCGAAAGAAGAGGTACAACAAAAACTGGATGCCGGGGAAGAATATGTCATCCGGTTCAAATCGCCAGAGAATGAACAATTGTTGTTGAACGACATCATCCGGGGAGAGATTAAAATAGACACCAACATTTTGGATGATAAGGTCCTTTTCAAAAGTGATGGCATGCCCACGTATCACTTGGCCAATATTGTGGACGACCATTTGATGAAGATTACCCACGTAATCCGTGGTGAAGAATGGTTGCCCTCTTTGGCACTCCACCAACTGCTCTACGATGCTTTTGGATGGAAAGCTCCGCAGTTTGCACATTTGCCCCTTATCATGAAACCTGTTGGGAAGGGCAAGTTGAGCAAACGTGATGGGGAAAAGGGCGGATTTCCTGTATTTCCATTATCGTGGAACGAATCCGAAGGCTACAAGGAAGCTGGCTTTTTTCCAGAAGCGGTGGTCAACTTTTTGGCCCTATTGGGCTGGAACCCAGGCACTGAACAGGAAATCTTTACCTTGGAAGAATTGGTGCAGAGCTTCAGTTTGGAGCGCGTGAACAAATCCGGGGCCCGTTTTGACCCAGAAAAGAACAAGTGGTATAATCAGCAGTGGATGCAGCTGAAAAGTGATGCTGAACTGGCTGGAATATTCTCAAAAGACCTTGAAAAACAATTGGGTGAGAAAGCAAAAACTTTCAGCTCGGATTATGTAACCAAAGTAGTTTCGCTCATCAAGGAACGGGCAAGCTTTGTATCCGAACTTTGGGATTTGGGGAATTATTTTTTTGAATCCCCATCTACTTACGATGAAAAAGCGGTGAGCAAACAATGGAAAGAAGATACCCCACAGATCATGGAAGCAGTTGTGGGTATTTTGGAAGGCATTGACAACTTTGACTCTGCTGCTGTGGAAGCCCAAGTGAAGGAATGGATATCCGAGAAGGAACTTTCCTTTGGAAAAGTGATGCCCCCTTTGCGGTTGGTCATTGTCGGGGAAATGAAAGGCCCACACCTGTTCGATATTATGGAGCTCATTGGCAAGGAAGAAAGCATCCACCGAATAAAAAAGGCCATTTCTACTTTGTAGAATTGACGGATGTGTAACAAAACTTGATCGATGGCTACTTATGATGTACCAGAGTTTTGTAATTTCCAGTTGTAACATAAAAACCAAAAAGCCATGGGCAATTATTTCTTGATCCCGATTGTATTCGTAGCGCTTATCATTCTGTTTAAGTTCTTCTTTATCGTAAAACAACAGACTGCAGTGGTCATTGAACGGTTCGGCCGTTTCCAGAGCATCCGAAATTCCGGACTGCAAATGAAGATTCCCCTTGTGGACCGTATCGCGGGCCGCCTCAGCTTGAAGATCCAACAGCTTGATGTGATCGTTGAGACCAAGACCAAGGATGATGTGTTCGTAAAACTGAAGGTTTCCGTCCAATATGTCGTCATCAAGGACAAGGTGTATGATGCTTTCTATAAATTGGAATATCCGCACGACCAGATCACTTCCTACGTATTTGATGTGGTGCGTGCCGAAGTGCCCAAGATGAAACTGGACGATGTATTCGTGAAAAAGGATGACATTGCCATCGCCGTGAAAGCCGAACTGCAAGATGCCATGTTGGATTATGGGTATGACATCATCAAGACCCTTGTGACCGATATTGACCCCGATGCCCAGGTGAAGGCTGCCATGAACCGTATCAATGCTTCGGAGCGTGAAAAAATCGCCGCACAATTTGAAGGGGATGCCGCAAGGATTCTCATCGTGGAAAAAGCAAAGGCCGAAGCGGAGAGCAAAAGGCTTCAGGGACAGGGTATTGCCGACCAACGCCGTGAAATAGCACGCGGTCTGGAAGAATCCGTAGAGGTGTTGAACAAGGTGGGCATCAATTCACAGGAGGCCTCTGCCCTGATCGTGGTGACCCAACACTATGACACACTCCAGGCCATTGGTGAGGAGACCAACACCAACCTTATCCTGTTGCCAAACTCCCCACAAGCGGGCAGTGACATGCTCAACAACATGGTGGCCTCGTTTACCGCGAGCAACCAAATTGGTGAGGCCATGAAAAAACAGAACAAAAAGAAGGAGGAGTAATCTCTTTTTCACACAAGAACAAAAAAGGCACCGAAATCGGTGCCTTTTCCATTTAAAGTATAAGGGTGGACTATTTAAATTTTTTCAAAATCTTGCTCAGCAGTAAGGACAGCGTCAACTTTTTCGTCACTCCCCCAATGCCTCCCAAAATATTGACCGGATATAGTTCCTCCTTCGTATTCTGAAAAGCAAGTTTTAGTTTTTCCTTGTCGATTTCCCGTTGCAGCTGCAAAATCTTGATATCTTGATCTATCTCTTTGAATGAACTGTACTTTCTCTCTCTCATAACCAATCAAAATAAAATTCAGAAAATGTTCGCAACAAGGGCGCTTCCAATCGCTTCCGGAAAACATAGAGCAAAAAGCCCATCAGCACATAAAACCCACCAACTACCAGGAATCCACCGGCATTGCTGTCCATCAGGTCCCCTATCCAAAAGGAAGCCGCAATGGAGAGGAAGAGTAACGCCATGGCCGCCATCGCACCTATGAACAGTGCTTTTGCGGTCACCGTGATCCCTTGCATCAGCGACTTGAAGCTCTTCAATCGATAATATTGGAGGCTACTGTCCACATAGGATCTGGTACTGTCCTCGGCTTCCTTTATGTGTTCCTTGATATCGAACAGAGACATAGGTTATTTTTGAAGTTGTGCGTTCTTCTTTCTTAGGTCTTCCAATTTCTTTTCCAAGGCCACAATGATGTCGTCCGCCTTGTAGCTCATATTGGACAAGGTGTCCTCTAACTTTGCTTCAAATTCAGCTTTCTTGGCATCGGCCGTCTTGGTCAGTTCATCCTTGATATTGGATATGCTGGATGAAATATCGTCTTTGGCCTTTATGGCGCTGTTCTTGATTTTTTTTCTGGTCTTCTGTCCCTTGTCGGGCGCATACAAAATTCCAACTCCTGCTCCAACCACTGCACCTGTCAAAAGGGCCACCAATACATTTCCACTATTGTTTGACATATTTTTTAAATTTTTAAAGGTTAATAAATCATTTTTTGTTCTGCACTTTCACTCGGAAAATGCTTCTCATCCTAAATTATGGAAAGCGGCAAATCCAACTTGATGCTATCCATGCAAAGATTGACGCTGAAACTAAAAAAGTGTGAAAAAATGAAAATAAAGCCCAAAAATGGCTCTTTTCCGCCTTCGGGAAGCAAACGGGTGGTCCCAAAATGAAAATGCATAAAAAAGGCCCAGAAAGGGCCATTTTGTATAGTTAAATGTTATTGTGGAAACAACTTTGATAGTTATTTGCGATGCTATTCTTTTTGGTCCAATTTGGCCCAAGTGTCCCGCAAGGGTACTGTCCGGTTAAAGACCAAATGCTCTTTTGTGGAATCTTTGTCCACATTGAAATAGCCCATACGCTGAAACTGAAATTTCTCCCCGACCTGTGCGTCTTTTAAGCTGGGCTCCAAATATCCCGTGACCTTTTCCAAAGAATCCGGATTGATGAATTCCATAAAATCCTTATCCTTGTGCGCCCCGGGTGTCGGGTCCGTGAAAAGGCGATCGTACAATCTCACCTCGGCCGTTACCGCATGTGGAATGGAAACCCAATGCAGGGTACCCTTTACTTTTCTCAAGCTTTCCTCCGTACCGGAACCGCTACGGCTGTTCGGGTCATAGGTGCATTGTACCTCGATGACATTTCCGTCAGCATCTTTGGTGCAGCTTTCGGCCTTGATGATGTAGCCGTTCTTCAACCTGACCTCACCTCCAAGCTTCAACCTAAAAAATTTGCGATTGCCCTCTTCCCTAAAGTCCTCCTGTTCAATGTACAGTTCCCTGGAAAATGGTACTTGTCGGTATCCCGCGGATTCGTCTTCCGGATTGTTCTCTGCTTCCAACCATTCTTCCTTGCCCTCTTCATAGTTGGTTATGACCAGTTTTAATGGGTCCAGCACCGCCATAACTCTAGGGGAAACCTTGTTCAAATGTTCCCGCACATGGAATTCCAAAAGGGACACATCCACCACATTGTCACGCTTGGCGATTCCAATGGTGTCCGCAAAGTTCCGAATGGACTCCGGAGTATATCCTCTTCTACGCAATCCTGATATGGTGGGCATCCTTGGATCGTCCCATCCAGCCACAACACCACTTTCCACCAACTGGAGCAATTTCCGCTTACTCACAATGGTGTGGCTCAGGTTCCTACGGGCAAACTCACGCTGCTTTGGACGAAGTTTTTCTTTAGATACCAATTGGTCCAAAAACCAATCGTAGAGCTCCCTGTGCGGCAAAAACTCCAGTGTACATAAGGAATGTGAGACTTGCTCTATATAATCGCTCTCCCCATGGGTCCAGTCATACATGGGGTAAATACACCAATCGGTATTTGTTCTGTGGTGGGGTTTGTGAAGAATCCGGTACATGACTGGATCCCGCATCAACATGTTGGTAGAAGCCATGTCTATCTTTGCCCTCAGCACATGTGCACCCTCCTTGAAGTCACCGTTTTTCATGCCCTCAAAAAGCTGGAGGTTCTCCTCAACGGAACGGCTCCTGAAAGGACTGTTCTTACCGGGCTCTGTGGGCGTTCCTTTCTGAGCGGCCATGTCCTCTGAGGATTGGCTATCCACATAGGCCTTTCCTTGTTTGATTAGCGCAACGGCCCAGTCATACAATTGTTGGAAATAATCAGAAGCATAACATTCCGTGTCCCATTCATAGCCCAACCAAGCGACATCTTCCTTGATGGCCTCCACGTATTCCTTTTCTTCCTTCGCAGGATTGGTGTCATCAAAACGGAGGTTCACGGGCGCATTGTACCGCAGTCCCAATCCAAAATTGAGACATATGGAACTGGCGTGGCCAATGTGCAGATACCCATTGGGCTCTGGGGGAAAACGGAACCGAAGGCTGTCCGGAGCATACCCGCTCCTTAGGTCTTCTTCTATGATGTGTTCGATAAAATTCAGCGATCTAACTTCTTCCGCCATATCAAAAATTTGAAGCGCAAATGTAGCAAATCCGCTCTTCATAGCTATGATTCACGCTTTAGAGTATACAAAGAAAGCCATTTCACAACACTTTTGGAGCTGCCTACAACAATATCTTTCCTTTCGACGAAAATAAAAACATCTTTGTTATTGGAATACTATACGAAAAAGGCCGTCAAAAACAGCCTTTTGAACTAATTACAATTAAGGGGCACAAACTAACTAGGGCATTATTGCCCATAACCTCTTAAAATCTAATGGAGATGAAAACAAATGGTTCAACGTATAGCATACTGGTTCTGGCCATGGCTTTTATGCTATTTGGTACCAGCACAGTACAGGCCCAGGTGCTGAACAAACCCGTACCTGCCGACAATCCCAATCTTCCTGGAAACTCAGCTTGGACCGCAGCCTGTGCCTCTGCCGGATTCAACGAATACTTTGTGAACTTTACGTGGATGCCTCCCATGGTAAATTCCAACAACGTGTTCATCCTAGAGCTTTCAGATGCGGATGGTTACTTCGGTTCACCCACAGAATTGGCCAGGGTGAGCGATAAAAATGCCACTTTGGATTTTGAGTTCAAGTTTTCATTGCCCACCGAAACGCGTGGCGAAAACTTCAAGTTCAGGGTAAGAAGTACCAGCCCAGCAAAGACCAGCCCGGCATCGGACGCCTTTTCCATGTATTTCATTGATTATAACTCTCCATTGTTGATCAGTGAAAACGGAAATGGTTCAATCCCCTCCGGCGGTGAGATCCAAATCTGTGGCGGTGGGTCCGTGACCTTGAAACCACACAATATTCCCAATGCTAGCACCTACCGCTACAATTGGTATAGAAGCGGGACGCTATTGCCCGAAAAAACCGAAAGCATAACTGTTTCAAATCCAGGAATGTATTATGTGGAATTGGACTATGGCTCTGTCTGTTCAGGTTCTGCCAACACCCTTTCCAATACGATAACAATAAACACAGGAAACAGTACAGGCATTGCCCTCAATGGTGCAAGCAGCGTAAGTGTCTGTCCCGGCGACTCACATGTCCTTGAGGCCAATATCTCCGGAGGAGGTTACACCTACACGTGGTACAAAGATGGAAATGTCATAAGCGGCCCAACGGTCAATGCCAGCACCCATACCATCAACACAAACACTTCAGGTTTTGAAGGTGCTTATGCAGTTGAAATAGGTGGTTCGGGAATATGTAAGGAAAAATCAGCTGCTGTTACGGTGTCGTCCGCAGGCTCTTTTGATGTGACCTTGGCAAACCAACAAAACATTGTGCTGTTGCCTTCACAGACCAAAACCCTTTCTGTGGGCACAACGGCCGCATCACCCACCTTCCAGTGGTATAAAAACGGCTCGGCCATTTCAGGGGCAACCAATAATTCATTGGATATCAATTCAATAGGTGAGTACTATGTAGAGGTGACCCAAAATGGCGGACCCTGTGCAGCGGCTCCCATAGCTTCGGCAAAGACAACCGTGGTTTCGCCTGATTCTTTTGAATTTGAAATCGATTTTGTAGGCACTTATACCGCATGTGAAAATACAGATGCCACCCTAAGTCTGACCGCTATCCATGCTGTTAGCAACACTGGAGCGAAAACAAACGTGACCGCAGACCTACAATCCTCCTTCGCCTATCAATGGAAATGGAACGGGAATGTGATCACCGGGGAAGCGTCAAAGACCATCACCCTCTCCAGCCATGAGAAAAATGGTTCCTATTCCTTGACCGGGACCATAGATGCCTTCAATGCGTCATCCAACAGCAAGGAAGTGAAGTTGAGGATCAACGAATCCCTTCAAATAAGTGCCAACGGCACAGTACTTTGTGAAGGTGGTGAGGCCATTGTCCTTACCAGCTCCATGGATCTTTCGGGCAAATCCTTTGAATGGAAAAAAGATGGGGTTGTCATTGATACGTCATCTGAAAGTTTGACCGCGAGTGAAACCGGTGCCTATGAGCTTATCCTAAAAGAATATGATTGTCCGCTTACTTCCAACAAAGTCAACGTTAGTGCCTTTGACGAGTCATTGTTGGTGCTGGACAAGCCCAAGGACCTCATCATCATAGAAGGGGAGACCAAAACGATCACCGCAAGCGGTGCCGACTCCTACGAATGGTATGATGCGGGCAACAATTTGATATCATCACAAGACTCTTATGGCTTCCAAGAGGAAGGGGAATACCTTTTGGTCGCCAGCTTTGGAACTTGCACCGTAAGCAGGGTCATCACAGTCACTTATAGGGACATGTTTGCCATACCCAATGTCATCACAGCCAACGGGGATGGTATCAACGACCTTTGGGTGCTGCCCAATACCTATTCCCGGGACCCAAATGTTCTTGTCACCATCTTCAATGAAAGGGGAGAACAGGTTTTCAGCCAAGCAGGCTATGAAAACAACTGGCCGCAATCCACCACATCGTTCAACAAACAGAGCATGATCTTCTATTACAAGATCACCAAGGGTGGCAAAAGCCTGAAACAAGGAACCATAACTGTTATTAAATAAGCAGAAATGCACACCAAAAAACCTCTACTACTACTTACATCAATCTTGCTACTTGTCTTTTCCGGAATGCGCGGACAGGAAGAGGACTATTATGTACCTTACAATGTCCCTTCCCAGAACTTGTTGAAATTCAATAGGTTTTTGATAAATCCAACGTTTTCCACGGTTCGTGAAGACAAGTCCTATATCAATTTGTTTCACAGAAACCAATCGGTATCTTTTGATGACAACAATCAGGTCTATTTCTTGAGCTATAGTGGTAGGGTCAGTGACAGAAGTGGTGTGGGTCTTAGCTTGTTCACCAACCGCGAAGGGCTTTTCAATAACTTCGGTGTACATGCCAACTATGCTTATGGTGTGCGTTTGGGGCTGAAGAGCTCCTTTACCTTCGGGGCCAATGTGAGTTACTATCAAAGTGCTTTCAACCAGGACAGGGCAAATTCCATAGAGGAAGACCCGTTTTTGAACACCTTGGAAAGTAGTTCTTTGGTAAGTTTTCAGCCTGGTTTCAACTTTTCCGTTGGTCGTTTTGATATTGGTGGTTTTGCAGAAAATCTGTTCGATTATAACCTGAAAACCAGCGAATCCGTTACTGAATTCAACGAAAAAACCTATTCGGGCCACCTACAATATACCCATCAGTTTGAAAATGGTAGGGGTATCATGGAAAGTGCGCGCTTAATGCCGTTGGCCAGAGTACGAAAAGTGGGGGAGGAAAACCTTACACTGGGCGGAAACCTCATTCTCGATTTGCCAAAATTGGGTTGGTTGCAAGCGGGATATGATGACTTCTACGGAGCGTCCGCGGGGCTTGGTTTCAACCTGACCAAAAACATTTCACTGGGATATACCGTGGAAAAGGGCCTCTCCAACGAATTTGAAAACTTTGGCGTGAGCCACGAAATCTCCTTGGCCTATTCCTTTACCCCCAACCTCACCGAAGATCGTGTGATGTTGGAGAAAGAGAACGAATCCTTGGTGGAAAATGAAAATGTGCCACAGGATAGCCTGAACATTACCGAAAAAGACTTTGAAATAGCCCAACTCAAAGAAAAATTGGCCGAAAACGATGCCATCCTTGATGAACTCTTGATGCGCCAAGATTCCATTGAGACCAACAGAAGGCAAGATCTGGAAAGAAGATTCGAGACCGTTATGAAAATGGTGAAACGGGAGACCAACGGCCAAAATCCTGCCTTGGAAGAAAAGGCCAAGCAACTCTATTTCTCCAATATGGACACCGCAGATATTGTGTCCAGAAAAACACAGCCCCTTTCCAACCATGGTCTGACCAACACAACGGCGGCCAAGAAAGTCATTCGTTTGGAGGACAATAAGGCCAATCCACAAGCTGATGTAGTAGCAAGCTTACCTGTGAAAAGAGATAATACCAATCGTTCTTTTTCAGGGAACAAAGCTCGTTTCAAATCGCACAGTGTTCCCAACGTACAAAGTGGCCATTATTTGATTGCCAATGTGTTCAGGGATGCCGACAATGTCAGTGCGTTCATTGAAGAACTGAAAGCGCAGGGCATAGATGCGGATTATTTTGAAAACCCAAAGAACGGGCTCAACTACGTTTACATTGGCGATTTTGAGAACAAGACCGAAGCACTGGCTGCCTATCGCACCAAAATGAACGGTGCCTATAGCGGCGATGCCTGGATCATGAACGTCAACGGCGGGGATACCACAATTGGTGGCTATACTGCCGTAGAAAGTGGGGCAAAATCCAAGTACGGGAACAGCGTGCTACACAAAAATGTGGCCGGCAAGGGAAAAGGAGCTTCTGGAATTTCATACAGCTCACACTCCATTGATGGGCTTCCTTCGGGCTTTTACATTATAGCCAATGTCTTTGAAACCTCATCGAGCGCAACGCAATTTGTAAAAGAGCTGAATTCCAAAGGATTGAATGCCAGTTATTTCATCAACCCAAATGACAAGTTGAGATACGTGTACCTTAAAAAACACGAGACCTGGGGCAATGCACTGACATCATACTATACGAAGCTGAACGCCTCGTATGATGATGAGATGTGGATCTTGAGAATTAAACCTAACCGAACCGTATAGACCAAACATATGGTAAAACTTCTACTTAGATGGTGCTTTGTCACCTGTCTTTTGCTATGCTCATTCTCCGGCTTTTCACAGGTAAAAAATGACTTTGATGTCCGTTATGAAAACAAGATAAAGGGAGACCTTACCTTTATTGCAAACAACATCGTCAACCGCGACACCAACGATACAGAGCCCGAAGACCCCTATAATTTAACCGGCTCCAGTTCCTCGTACAACGATGACCTCAACATGCAATACATTGATATTGATGGGGATGCATCCACGTTTAGCTCAAGTAGTGCCACCTTATCCATTCCTGACCCCACCTGTTCTAAAATCCGATATGCGGGTCTGTATTGGTCGGCAGTATATACGAGCAGTACGCGAAGTGATCTCAACCAAGTAAAATTTAGGGTACCAGGTGGATCGTATATAGATCTCACCGCTGATGAAATTCTTTTTGATGGCTACAATGATTCTGATTTTGGCTATTACGCCCCTTATGCCTGTTATAAAGATGTGACCTCCATCGTTGCGGGGCTTACCAATCCCGATGGGGATTATTTTGTGGCCAATGTAAGGGCGAGTTCCGGCAGTTCTATCCAAGGAGGGGTTTCTGGAGGATGGTCGTTGGTCGTGGTTTATGAAAACCCGACCCTTCCAGGTAAATTCATCACGACTTTCGACGGGTATGCCGGTATTAAATCCGGGGAGACCGTTGATATTCCTGTTAGTGGCTTCACCACCTTGCCTGCACCTTTTCCGGTGAGGGCCAAATTGGGCGTGGCCACATTGGAGGGGGACAACAGAATTACTGGAGACCAATTGGCCATAAGGGCAGATAGTAACGGTTCATTCACCACATTGTCCAACACGGCCAATCCTGCCACCAACTTCTTTAACAGTAACATTACCATTGAGGGCACTATCATAAATACACGTAACCCAAACAGTGTCAACACCTTGGGATGGGACGTGGACCTCTTTACCATACCCAACCCCAACCAAACCGTGATTCCCAATGGGGAGACCGGGGCCACACTGCGGGCCTCTTCAACCCAAGATAAATATGACATTTTCTTCACTTCGATGGATGTGGAGATCATTGAACCCAAAATCAACCTCGCCAAAACGGTGGAGGATATTGCCGGAAATGACATTACTGGGCAAGGCGTCCATCTCGGACAATATCTGGATTATGTACTTTCCTTTGAGAATGTGGGAAACGATGACGCCATAAACTACACCATTCGGGACGTGCTGCCCATCAACGTTACCTTGGATGAAAGCAGCATTGTGATGCCGCCCGGTGCCACCTATACTTTTGATCCCGCCACAAGGACGGTGATTTTTAGCATTCCAGACGGTCTTGTTGAGGAAGGGGATCCCTTGGCTGTTATTCGTATGCGGGTGCAAGTGGCCGAAAACTGTTTCGACTTTATCGATGCCTGTACCGACATTATCCAAAACTTGGCCTATTCCACCTATCGGGGAGAGATCAATACCGCACCGATTACGGACGACCCCAGTGTCTATGACTTTGATGGTTGTGGCTTTGGATCGCCCGGTGCCACCAACTTTCTTTTGGACGACCTTGGTGCCTGTAATTTTTCCCGTACCGTTCAACTGTGCGGTGAGAATGTACTTTTGGACGCCGGGGACAATTTTGACAATTATATCTGGTACCGCGATGTGAACGGAAACGGCCAAATCGATGTGGGTGTTGACACCGTCATCACCGATGCCGATTCTGACAATGACCCCAGCACCATTCTCGTGAGTGACATCGGGACCTATATTGTGGACAAGCAAGTGGCCGATCCTTGCAAGGACTTTGCAGAGATCATTAATGTGGAACTGTTCGGGGCAACCCAGAGCAATCCCATCACCGCTTTGATCAACGACACATCGAATTCCATTGACGGGGATATTCTCATATGCCCCAATGATGGTAGCGAACTGCCTGAAATCTTCCTTTGTGGATTGAACGATACCGAACTCCTCCAAGTGAACATTCCCGATGCCCAGAGCATTGTCTGGGAACAGTTGGACGAAGCTAGTTGTACCGCTGCCGCGGATGGATGTGCCAATACAAACGCCACCTGTACCTGGAACACTGTGGATACCGGGAACGACTTCCTGGCTTCCAATGCCGGACAGTACCGGTTGGTTATCAATTACCAAAACGGTTGTTTCAGCAGGTTCTATTTCAACATCTACAAAAACCCGCTCAACCCTCAGTACACTTCCAGGGACATCATTTGCGACACCGAAGGAAACATTACGGTGACCAATATGCCCTTGAACTATGAGTACCAGTTGGTGGATCAGACCACAGGTACGGTATTGGTCCCTTATGGCCCAAGCCCAAGTTTTGACATTGCCAACAATGGTGCCTATAGGGTGGAAATGAGACAGCAGGGCGTGACCGATGGTTGTGTCTTTGTTTTGGACAATATCGGGATCTTGGACAGGAATTTTCAAGTGGACATCACCACAAAAGATCTGGACTGTAATGGATTGGGCGAAATTGCCATCTCCATTCTCAATGTAGAGCCCCAGTACTATTACAGCATCTCTCGAGGAGGTGTAGAGGTGGACGATTTTGGTCCATCCATGGACAACAACCATACCTTTGAAAACCTAGGTGCAGGAGTATATGACGTTGCCGTTTCAACAGATGATGGTTGCGTTTACACAGAACAGATTACCATTATTGACCAACCAGATCTGGATTTGGAAGCAAGGGTATCCCAGCACATTACTTGTAAAGAGGGGAACATACTCATGTCCTCCACAGGGGGAAAAACTCCGCATTTGTATGCCATCTGGTCCTATGTGGATGAAGATGGAAACACGGTGATTTCCTATCCGGATGTAACCGACATCCCTCCATCCGAATTTCAGACCAGTCAAATCTTTGACATCTACGATCCCGGGGATTACACCTTCGTGGTAGTGGACAGGAACAACTGTTACGATATATCTAACACCGTGACCATCGAATTCAGGCCTGCGGCCGATTTTGATCCTACCACAGTCATCGACGTGCTTTGTAATGGTGAGTCTTCCGGTTCCATTGTCTTCAACCTCCTTAATGACAATGGATATCAATTGACTTTTTACCTGTTTGATGCCACTGGTTTTGATGAAGAAACCTACGACTATGCCAACGCATTGGCCACCAATGCATCAGGTATCTTTCCTGGATTGCCGAATGGGGATTATGCCATTGTCATCAACCAACGAAAAGGAAGTGCGTCCTGCGACTATTTTGAATACCAGACCATTTCGGCTCCGGCCACTGCCCTTTCTGCAGAAGTTGAGCTGTACCAACCTTACACCTGTTTGCAATTTGGTGCCGTTAGAGCGTTCAATGTTCAGGGAGGAACCGCTCCATATCAATACAGTATTGATGGGGTGACTTTTGTTCCGGACAGTGCAACCTTGGGCGAGGAAATATTTTCCAACCTGACCGATGGAACCTACACCGTGACCATAAGGGATGACAACGGATGTACCTTCGTAACGGATCCTGTGACCATAGCGCCGCTAGATCCCCCAACAGACATCGACTTTACGTCTACAGACCCCAATTGTCCATCTTTTACTTCGGATGTCACGTTGAGCGTTACTGGCGGAACTCCAAATTATGTGTATGAGATCATTGCCCCCGCAGGAAGCGTGGTGAACAATGGGAACAATGCCACCTTTACCGGTTTGGCCCCAGACACCTATTTGTTCCGCGTAACAGACAGTACGGGGTGCGTCTATGAGGAAACCTATACCATTGCCCCTGTTTCTGAAATTTCAGTGAGCGGACAATTGATCCAAAACATTACTTGTATTGGTGAAGAAGATGGTGAGATCAGATACACGGTAAGCAATTTCAACACCGATTACAACTATACCGTAACGGGTCCTGCCACATTCTCCGGAACGGCTGAGACCAATGGTACCCTTTCATTCACTGGTTTGGCCGAGGGAACATATACCATTACGGTGACCGACAACCTTACCAACTGTACCGACACGGCCTCTGTTACCATTGCAGCACCACCGTCTGCCATTACAGCTCCCGCTACAGTGACCCAACCAACCTGCCTCGCCGATGGTTCGGTGAGCATTACGGCTTCGGGCGGATGGGGAAGTTATACCTATGAAATTACTGCTGGGCCAGTGGGATATGTTCTTCCTGCGGCACAGAACAACGGCCTGTTCCCCAACTTGGATATTGCGGGAGACTACGACTATACCGTGACCGATGCCAATGGATGCGAGTTCACAGGTAGCTTCACGTTGATCGAGGCCATTGCCCCTGAATTGGAAATCGTTCCCAATGATATTTGTTATGATGATGCCACAGGATTGACCCTGACCGCCAATGTGATTGCAGGCGGAGATGGAAATTACGAATACAGCCTGAACGGAGGTCCCTTTGTGTCTGGCAATGTGTTCACAGGCCTTGGGCCAGGTTCCTATACCATCAATGTTAGGGATGGCAACGACTGTACAGGTTCCGCCTCCATCACCATTGACCCAGAGCTCAGTGTGGTGGCTTCTGCCCCCAACATTACCGCTTGTACCACAGACACAGACATTACCATCTCTGCTGCTGGTGGGGACGGCAACTATGTCTATGCCGTTGTTGCTGATGGAGTGACTCCCGGAGCAGGTGATTTCTCCACCACCAACCCTGTTACCGTTATCGGGGCGGGCAATTATGATGTCTATGTAAGGGACAATGGAGGTGCTTCCGGATTTTGTGAGGCTGTTTACGATATCTCTATTGTACAAGACCCCTCATTGACCATCACGCCCAACGTCACCGACGTAACGTGTTTTGGCGGTTCAGATGGAAGCATCACTTTGACAGCTACGGGAGGCGAGGCGCCTTATGTGTACAGCATCGACAATGGGGCAACCTATCAGCCTTTGAACACCTTTGTGAACCTACCGGCCGGCACCTATGACATCAGTATCAGGGATGCCAACAACTGTGTCGTATCATCACAGGTTACCATTGCCCAGCCCGACGAAATCATTGCCGAGGCGGCCATTACACAAGACTATACCTGTAACCAACTGGGAGAGATCACGGTGGGAAGTATTACCCCAACTTCCGGTGGTTCAGGAAACTACCAATACAGTATCAATGGCGGGGCTTGGACCCCATCAACTACGGGAGGAGCTGTTTTCACCGACCTGATGGATGGTACCTATAGCATTCGTGTCCGTGATGCCAATCAAATCGATTGTTTCATCACCTTGCCAGATGTCATCATCCCCCCACTGCCCGTAGAACCCACATTGTCAACTACTTTTGTTTACAATTGTGATGGGACGGCCGATCTTACCGTACTTCCCAACGACCCGGGATACACCTATTCATTGGATGGGTCAACCCCACAGTCCGGTAACCTATTTACGGACGTTGCCCCTGGTCTTCATACCATTGAGGTCAACTATGGAAGCGATTGTACCGTTCAAACCACAGTAAACATTGAGGCCGGACATGTCTTCGATGCGGCCATCACCGCACACACCGATATCAGTTGTTTTGGTGCTGCAGATGGTTCCATCACTTTTGAAGTTGAAAACTTTGATGCTGGAACTGGATTTACCTATCAAGTGAACAGTGGAACCGTTTCTGGACCCCAAACCACCAGTCCAATCACCCTTTCTGGACTTACTGCGGGTGATTACGAAATTGTCTTGGTTGATCTACGAGACCCTGCTTGTTCTGTTACCTTGAACCAAACATTGACCCAGCCCGATGCCGTCGATGTTACAGCATCGGTGACCACAGAACTGACCTGTACCAATGGTGGCGGGGTCATAACCGCAGCTGCAACCGGTGGAACCCCTGCATACCAATACCAATTGGAGGACACTGTTGGTGGCGTAATCGTTGCCTATCAACCTTCCGGTGTGTTCTCTGGACTTGCTGCTGGCGATTATGTCGTAAGGGCGAGGGACATCAATCTTTGTGAGGATGTTACAACAACCTTGACCATAGCCCCTCCGGCCGATATCGACTTTGAAGCAATTCCCACGGCATGCTATAGTGGCAACAACGACGGAAGCATCGTGGTGAACGTGACCGACGGCAATGGCAACTACCAGTTCAGCCTGAACGGTGGCGCATGGATGACCCCTACGCCAACAACAGGAACAACATATACTTTTGGCAACCTGGCCGCTGGAACTTATACCATTGACGTTCGCGATCAATATGGGTGTCTTGGTGTTCAACAGAATGTGACCATTGTGGATGCTTTGGTTGCCCAAGTTCAAGTTGTGGATATCTCTTCTTGTGCCGATGGTAGCATCACCGTGAACGCTAGTGGCGGGTCTCCTACCTTGCAATATGCCTTTGTGGTGACAGGAGCAGACCCAGTTGGTTCGTTCACTGCATCCAATGTATATACCGTAACAATCGCCGGAACTTATGATGTTTATGTAAGGGATAATTCCGCAACTGTTCCCTATTGTGAATATATGGAAACGGTGACCGTTAATCCTGGAGTGCCGTTGACCATGACCGCTACACCAACTGACCCACAATGTCATGATGAAACGGGGTCAATCTTGGTGGACATTACATCTGGTTTGGCCCCATACACCATCCAGATTATAGATTTGGACAATGGTGGAGCTTCCAACCAAACGAACACCAATGTGCTGGTCTCGACCAGGACCTATTACAATCTTATTCCAGGGGATTATACCATTAATGTCACCGATGCAGCGGGTTGTACCGTAACTGATACCCTAACCATCAACAATCCTGATGAGTTGACTGGTGTTGTGGATGGTATCACTCCGTCTACGTGTACCGGCGATATCACTGATTTTGGATTTGGATTCTCTGGATATCCTACAACTTTGGGAACTATTGAATTTAGTGCCGATGGTGGTACTACTTGGATCGGGGACAACTCTAACCCAGGTGTTTCCGATCAATTTACAGGATACACATCAGGTGATACCGTTTATCCTTCGATGAGAACCGTAGATGGACTTGGGAACACTCTTTGCCAGACTGATCTGCCTCCATTTATTATTCCATATCCATTGGATGATCTGGACATTACCATTTTGCCCATAGTGGTCAATTGTAATGAACTACAGGTAACCGTGAGGGGCCAGAATGGTTCCGATCCATATGAATATGCGTATTCAGATGACCCCGCCAACTTTGACCCCTCAACAACAACATGGACCGCTCCTCTTCCTGCTGGAACAACCCATACTTTTGTTGGTTTGATACCTGGTAGAACGTACACCTTCTATGTAAGGGACGATGTAGGTTGTGTTCGTCAAAGTAGTGTGAACGTAAATGATATTATTACTGTTCCGTTGGAAATCACCTCTACGATTACGCCCAGCTGTTTTGGTTTGAACAACGGAAGCATCACCTATACGGTTACAGATAATGAAGCTCCTTTTGAAAACCAATTCAGATGGACCGTTTATGATATGAGTTCAGGTTCTGCTGTTGCCGTAGCTTCAAGTGGTGGAATAGTACCGTTTTCTTCTCCTCAACAAGATGTAACCGTTAACAACCTGCCTCCTGGTAATTACTTCATTGAGGTTACAGAAGTGGACGGTTCCAACAACGATAGTTGTGTGGGGGCTACAGAAAACCAATTGTTGATGGAATTGGACCCATTGTCCGGAACACCTGTTGTACTTCAAAATATCACCTGTGACGCCCCTGGACTCATCCAAATCCAAAATCCTCTAGGTGGTGGCGGAATTTATACTTACACCGTAACAGGGCCAGCCGGATTTACGACCATTACCTCAACTTCCGACAACCCCATCGAGATTCCTGCAAACTCACCTGCGGGCGACTATAACGTAACCATGGAAGATCAATTTGGTTGTGGGCTAGATTTGGGAACTGTTCCATTGACCTTGACCCCAAACCCAACTATTGATAGTGTTGTCATTGATAACTGTGGTACACCTATTACGGTGACCATCAATGCCACAAGTGTGTCCTCCCAAATCTTCTATTCTTTGGATGGCGGGGTTACCTATGTGAACAATGGCGGGGTTTTCAACAATGTGATGCCAGGAACCTATAATGTTGCCATTATTGACGGCAACGGATGTATGGATACAGATACAATTGTGGTACATGCACCTTTAGAATTTACTGCGATACAAACCGTTGCATTGGATTGTGAGCCAGGCTCCGCCGCAAATGCAGAAATTGAAATAACCGTAGTTGCCGGATCTGGAAATTACGAATACATGATTACTGGCCCTGGAGCCAACAACCAGACTAGGGGTGTACTTCCGTCCAATCCATTCACATGGACTGGTGCTGGTGCGGCTGGTGATTATGTAGTAACCGTTTTTGACATTGGTACAGTACCTACCTGTTCTGAAGTTATTACGGTTGAAGTTCCTGATGCACCTCTTCCCATATTTACTGAAACCCATATGAATGTAAGCTGTTTTGGAGGAAATGATGGGAGCATTACACTACATGAGGTGGACAATGGCATTAACCCATTGACCTATACACTCATCCCCATGCCTGCGGGAGCCGTATTGAACGGGACTACCTTTGAAAACCTTCCGGCCGGAACTTATACGGTTCGTGCTGTTGGAACCAATCTCTGTCCTGCTGAGATCAACGATATCGTGATTGGACAGCCCGACCCCATTGTCGTTGCCGATGTGGAGGTGGTCCAATTTGCCTGTGTGGCGGGCAACAACATGAACAATGCTACCATCACAGTTGATCCGGCTGACATATCCGGAGGAACCGGAACCTATGTCCGCTACGAGTTTAGGGACAATATAAGCGGCACCGTTTACCAAAATGGGCCCAACAATACTTATACCTTGACCAATACCAATGGTGCCAACATCAGGGTTACCGTGTATGACGAAAACAATTGTTCTGGATACATCGATGCCTTGATAAACCCATTTGACCAGATAACCAATGCCGTGGCCGCTATCACCAACCCTTTGAGCTGTACTCCAGGCATGGACGGGGAAATTACCATTACGGTTACCTCAACGGCTGGGGATCCGTCCCGCTTTGAATACAGTATCGACAATGGTACCTCATGGCAATCCTCCAATGTGTTTGGCGGTCTGGATGCGGGTACCCACAATTTCTTGGTGCGCCATATCGATACGGGTTGTACCGTATCAACATCCGAAACGATCACCAACCCCAACACCTTCACTATTGATGTGGATGTGGTGAGCAATGTGGTCTGCTATGGAACCGCAAGCGGAGAAGTGACCTTTGAACTCTTGGATGCCACTTATGCAGGAGGGTTCAACTGGACCATTTACAATACAAATGGAACGCCGGTGAACACGGCTGATGATACCTTCGTGACCAATGGTACCTCAGCAACTACCGGACCTACGGCTCCTATCGCTCTGCCAGCCGGAAGCTTCTTGGTGGAAATTTCCCAAGATGCCTTCCCTGGATGTACCAATATGGAGACCTTCACCATTGCAGAGCCCTCAGCGGCCATTTCTGCCGAAGTTTTGGTGACCGATATTACCTGTGATCCCGGAAACGATGGCGTCATCGAAATCTTTAATGTACAAGGTGGATGGGGCGGATATGCTTACTATGTGAGTACTACTTCAAACCCCGATCCAAACAGTATAGCCAATTATGTACCCACCCGAAAGTTTGAAAACTTGGTGGCTGGCACCTATGAAGTCTGGGTCATCGATCAATACGGTTGTGCTTTGCAATTGCCCGATGTAACCTTGGCCGACCCGCTGCCCATCCAAGCTGCTTTACAGGTCAACAATGAAAACTGTACCGACCTTCAAGGCGAAATTGAAGTGGTGGGCATTCCTGCGACAGATCCTGTATCTGGTGGTCAAGGAAGCAACTACGCCTATCAATTGGTCAGAAATGGGGTCAATATAGGTTCGCCACAAACGAGCACCATTTTCTCCAATCTAGGTGCTGGTTCTTACGAGGTGGAAATCCTAGATCAGTGGGGATGTGATGCCACTGTCGGGCCTGTGGTGTTGAACCCAGCCATGAGTGCTACTGCGGCCGTAGTGAAACCCATCGATTGTTCCCCTGACCCAGGAGGACATATCAACGTAACCGTAACAGGTGGTTCCACCACGTTGGAATACAGTGTTACCTTCCCTATTTCGGGAACCGTGGTGACCAATAACGATGGTATTTTCACCAACTTGACCGAAGCGGGCGAATATGTATTCGTCATCACCGATTTGGCCACTACAACTCCATGTACCTACACGGTTACCCAAGAGTTGGATGCCCCTGTGGATCCCATCTTGTTGGATGCGACCATTCAAAATGTGAGCTGTTTTGGAGGAAGTGATGGAAGTATTTCGGCTGTCATTGATCCCGCAACCGCCGTGAATCCAATCTATCAATATGAATTGATCGGTATCAGCCTTGGCGCTCCAAGCAGACCGCTTCAGGACCATCCGCTTTTCGAAAACTTGCCTGCAGGGCAATATGAAGTTCGTGTGGTTTCCGATAGAGGTTGTGAAGACACTAAACCAGAGACCGTTACAGAGCCAGCCGAATTGACGGTCTCTGCATCAGCTCCTGATTTTGTCTGTACTGCCAATAATGTGGATGAAACCACGATAACGGTCACTGCTACCGGCGGTACTGCACCTTATTTTTATAGTTTTGATGGCAATGGTTTCTCCTCAATCGCCACCTATGATGTGGAGGACAACGGTACCGTTCAGACCATCAACTATACGGTAAGGGATGCCAATGGTTGTGAATATGCTGACAGCATTGTAATAGAACCCATCAACACATTTACAGTCACTGTTTCCCAAACCACGGCCATCAGCTGTGTGACTGAAGAAGAAGTGCTGTTGACCGTTGCCGATAATGGTGATCCAACCAATACCTATACGTTTACATTGCTGCCCGTAGGAAATCCGTATGGATCGGCTCCGACCATCTTGAGCAGTACCTCTGCAAGCTTCCAATTGACCAACCCTGGGACCTATACCTTCAGGGTCACGGACGATGCGACAGGTTGTTATGTGGATACCGCTCCTTATGTCATCGCACCGTACGATACCATTGATGTCGTGGCCGTGGCCACATCACCTGCCGTCTGTTTTGACGATGCCGGCACCTTGGAAATCACGGTCACAGGCTACAATGGTGCTTATGATTATGAAGTGTTCAGGGCCGATGGTACTTCGATTACAACCGGAAGTGGCAACACTGCTGGTGGACCGTTGTCCATAACACATGCAGACCTTGTTGGAGGAAACTACTTCGTGCGTGTTACCGAAACAGGTTACCCAGAGTGTGTTGAAGACTCCAACACCATCACTATCATGTCGCCGAGCGCGGAGTTGGAGGTTGTTCCCCAACAAGTGGCCAGCGTTACCTGTACCAATGACCAAGGAGAGATCCTCGTTGCACCAACAGGTGGCTATGCTCCTTATGACATCATATTGACAAACAACACCACTACCCAAACCTACACTATGAACGATGTATACAGCTATGTCTTCACTGGCCTATCTGCAGGTGCATACGAAGTAAGGGTGGTCGATAGCCAAGGTTGTGAGATTGTGGACAATTCATTGACACTGATAGAACCAGACCCAATAATGGCTACCATCGATGTCGCTCCGATAGACCTATTGTGCTATGGGGACAACAGCGGTTCTGTTTGGGTATCCTCTGTTTCCGGTGGTGAAGGTGTGTACCAGTACCAATTGAACATCTACGAAGATGATACTCCTGGTGCCAGTATTATATTCACTTCTGGTGAACAGGGAAGCAATATGTTCAACGGATTGGGCGCTGGAACCTATAGCATCACCGTTACCGATGGATGGAACTGCGGTGTGGAAACCCCAAGGGTGACCATCAACGAACCTACAGAGGTTAGCGCTTCTTTGATCAAGCTTGCGGACCTGACCTGTTTGACCGACGGTAGCATGCGTTTATCCGCTAGTGGGGGAACGGCCCCTTACTTTTATTTTGATGTAAATACCTCGACTTGGGAAGAATTTGACTATCCTAACCATCATGATTTCCTTAACATGGGAGCCGGTAAGTATCAATTTGAGGTGCGGGATGTAAATGGATGTACTGCTATGATCTCCAATCAAGTCAGTCTCCGAGAGCCCCCGGCATTGGTGTTGGAAATAGACGATTCCGCAGCCATGATCAACTGTATGGGCGAAGCATCGGCTACCATTATTGCACGTGCAACAGGTGGTCTGGGCAATTACAGCTACGAACTGTTCAGCGATGCCGCATTGTCCAATTTGGTCGGTGGACCACAGCCAAACGGTACCTTTAACGGGCTTGCCGCTGGAAATTACTATGTAAGGGTCATCAGTGAAGATTGCGTTGAGGTATCACCGGTGATACCTATTATCGATCCCGCTCCGTTGCAGGTAGAACGTGCAGAATCTACCGATGTGACCTGTTCGGGCATGGAAGATGGTAGTATCATTGTAGAGGTTTCTGGAGGTACTGGTGAGATTCTGTATGCCATTTCCCCCAATTTGAACCAGTTTGATACCGAAAACACCTTTACCGATTTGGCTCCCGGCATTTACGATGTCATTGCACAAGACGTTAATGGATGTTTCATGACCTTCCAATTTGAAATAGTACAGCCAGAACCTATTCAGGCAGAAGCGATCAACATCATGCACGAAGTGTGCTATAATAGTGCCGATGGTTCCTTCGAGCTTCAGGTTTCTGGAGGTATGGCACCCTATGAAACGGCCTTGAATTCCAATGCGGATGCCGATTTTGTTCAAGATCAGTTCTTGTTCCAAAACCTATCGGCCGGAACCCATGCGGTATTCATCAGGGATGCCCAAGGTTGTGATACCTATGTGATCGTGGAAATAGAGCCCGGTATGAACCTTGCCGCCACAGTAACTCCAATGTATGAGTGCGTGGGCAATATCCCCACTAATTCCTTGGAGATAGTGTTCGAGGACCCAAGCATTTCAGCAGATGTAATGTACGCCTTGGATTCCACAGACCCTGCAGATATGCAGTTGTCCGCAGACTTTACCAACATGACGCCTGGAGACCACTATGTCACCATTGCACATGCGAATGGATGTATGACCACCTATGATTTCACCATCGAAGGCTACGAACCGCTTACCCTGGTTTTGGAGAACAATACCATCAACCAGATAACCGCGATAGCCGAAGGGGGAGTTGGCGAATACACCTTCTACTTCAACGATGAGGACAATGGAACCGATAATACCTTCTACATCAATAGAACGGGCATTTACACCGTTAGGGTGGTTGATCAGAATGGTTGTGAGGCCATTGCCGATATCATGATGGTGTTCATAGACATTGAGTTCCCGAACTTCTTTACCCCAGATGGCGACGGCCTCAATGATAACTGGATTCCCGACAATATTGAAGGGTTCCCAGAAGTACTAATTAAGATTTATGATCGTTATGGTAGGGTAGTGGAAGAGATGACCCGTGACACCCAAGGTTGGGATGGCAATTATGATGGCAAGCCATTGCCAACGGGTGACTACTGGTACGTGGTTCGCCTTGAAGGTGAAACCGACCAAAGGGAATTCGTGGGCCACTTTACATTATATCGACAATAACATTTATAACCCAAACAGACCTCATGTTCAAAAAAGTATATTCAACTGCATTTCTGCTCCTATTGGCACTTTGTGCCAAGGGGCAGGAGTTGACCATACCACAGCTTTCTCAATATATCGCTGACAATCCCTTTATCATGTCCCCGACCTATGCCGGCATAGGGGACCACATAAAAGTGCGGTTGAACGGACTTACCCAATGGGTGGGCATCAAGGATGCTCCCGATACACAGACCTTGGCCGCGGATGCCCGTATAGGCAACCGTTCCGGTTTGGGTATGCTCCTGTACAATGACAGCAACGGCGAGACCAAACAAAGAGGGGCCAGGGTTTCCTTTGCGCACCACCTTACCTTGGACCGATATGACGATATTTTCCTTTCTTTCGGTATCTCCTACAATTTCAACCAGTTTAGGATAGATGTGGAAAACTTTAGGGACAGCAACGGTCAACTTCCCACGGATGACAAGGCCACTACCAACCACAACTTTGATTTGGGCGTGCTCTACCGTTACAATAAGTTCTATTTCAGTTTGAATGCTTCCAACATCCTCAACAAAAATCTTGAAAGCTTCAATCCTGTTTTTGAACCAAATACCCTTAGGAACTATTATGCCTACACAGGTTATAGCATTTCCAAGAACAAGAACAGCAAATTGGAGATTGAGCCTTCCGTTTTCTTTCAATGGTTTGAAAGTGATGGACGTTCCGTGACGGATTTGAACGCCAAGTTCCGTTTCCATGATTTTGAGGATTACTACTATGTAGGCCTTACCTACCGTTTCCTGAACGATCAATTGGGTGAGCCGTTGTACATAGCCCCTATTGCGGGATTTAAAAAGAACAATTTTTATTTTGGATATTCCTACCAGATCATCACCAATGAAATTTTGGGGTATAGCTCTGGAACACACGTGGTCACCGTGGGAATGGATCTCTTCCAAGGGATAAGCAACTGTAGATGTATGTATTGATTTGTTGTTTTTACCCTACTTTTGCCTCTCTTAATACAAGATTGTGGGGAAAATTAGGCTAAAGAACATCAGGATACATTCCAACCATGGGTGTTTGAAGGAAGAAATGCTCATCGGAAGCGATTATAGGGTGGATCTCGAAATAAAAGCCGATCTTTCCCAGCCAGCCACTTCTGACAAGCTATCCGAGACTGTGGACTATGTCCATTTGAACAATATTGTAAAGGAAGAAATGGCCGTTCGTTCCAATCTTTTGGAGCATGTGGCCCAACGGATCATTGATCGTATTCTGTCTGAAATAAATGAAGTGACCCAAGTGATGGTCGAAGTTTCCAAAATAAATCCGCCCATTGGTGGCGATGTGGAGAGCGTTTCGGTAAAACTCAAATTTTCTCGATAAAACGCTGTTTTTCAGACCTTCATAATGTAAAAGTTTTATTAATTTTACATTTTAATAACGGCATTGTGGTCGAATTGGATAGACAAGGTCCCGCAAGGATTTTTATGGTGGTTCGAGTCCACCCGATGCCTCTATATCAGATCTTTGATCAAAGATCTATTTATATTTAGATTGTTCCGATCTAAAAATTCATAAAATATTTATAGCTTTGCCGACCGAATGGCATCGTGGCCGAGTGGCTAGGCACAGCTCTGCAAAAGCTTGTACAGCGGTTCGAATCCGCTCGATGCCTCTGGAAATCCCGACACTAAGTGTTGGGATTTTTATTTTCTGCTAGCTTATCCTTTCTATTTCGTATTTGAGATCGAAACGATCCTTGGGGATAAATCCTTTGGTGATGAGTACAATGCCACAAATGATCAGAACGATGCCAAGTCCCTTTGTGATGAGGACGATACGCTCTATGGTCAAATACCTTTTCAACTGTTTGGCCAAAAGGATCTTTATAAGATCTATTCCAAAATAGACCAAAATGACCGTGCTGAAGAACACCAACATCCTTTCCGGATTGTTTTCCAAGCTAGGTCCCACCACGATAATCAGGCCCAGCCAAAATGCCAAAACCCCAATGTTGATGAAATTCAGCAGAAAACCTTTGATAAAAAGGGTAACATAACCTCCTTTGGTGGGTCGTGCAGGCGTGGTCTTTTTCTTGGCCTTTTTGGCAAACAGATAAATACCATAGACCAAAAGGATCATTCCTCCAAAAACGAAAAGTCCTGGCTCGTTGCTCAGGTTTTCCAACAATTGGAAACTACTGAAATAGGCTATGCTCAAAAAAACAATGTCCGCCACGATGACCCCGACATCAAAACACACTCCGGCCCTGAACCCCTTGGTGGCACTGGTTTCCAAAAGCACAAAAAAGACAGGCCCAATCATGATGCTCAATAATAGTCCCAAAGGTATTGCTGCCTGTATATCTTCAATCATAAAATGCTATTCCACTCTTTTTATCTTTCCACCGAATACGGTGCTCTCATCCATTTTTTTTGGGTCACCATAGACCAATACCTCACCCCCTGCCTTTACATTGGCCTTTACATAATCCGTTGCATACACTTCTGCATTCCCTCCGGCATTGACCGTGATCGTGGTGAACTTGGTCTTGAACGTTTTGCCTATATATGACCCTCCGGTATTGATGATAATGTCTTGGTTATTGGAAAATCCAGCAGCAAATACTTCCCCTCCGGATACTGCTTTGATCAACAATTGGTCCACCTGGCAGGTGATTTCCAGCTTGCCACCTTCCTGTGCCTTGAGTTCCAAAATATCCTGTACATAGGTCTCATCGGATGAAATACGGGCATCCTCGTTCACATCGATAACTTTGAGGTCCTCCGTATGGTAAACATCCACATAAGTTCGGTAACCACTGAAAATTTTATCTATTTCCATCCGTATCTTCAAAACCCCATCGTTGTTCACAATGGCTACCTTGTCCGTATTGGCGCCCGTGATGACCGCTTTGTTTTCCTTTCCCTTTATCAAACTGATGGAGAGGCCATCAAAAGCCTTGATCTCAGTAAACTTTTGGAGATTTTTGGTAATGTCCCCCTTTTGTGCGCTCAGTGCTTGGAGCGAAAGGGACAGTAATAAAATCAATATAGGTTTCATGTTATAAAAATTTGGTTCCCAAAAGAATAACAAATTTTATTCCAAAAAAAGCATCACTCCTTTTTTCCGATCAACGAAAAGTCGAGGTGCCGCTTTACCAGATCGGTATCCTTTACCATCACATAGACCTCATCACCCAGTTGGTACACCCGTTTCCGTCTTTCTCCAATAATGGCATATTGGCGTTCGTCAAATACATAATAATCGTCCTTGATGTCACGGATTCTCACCATGCCCTCACATTTGTTCTCGATGATCTCCACATAGATACCCCATTCCGTCACTCCAGAAATCACCCCGAGGAACTCTTGGTCCTTGTGGTCTTCCATGAATTTGATCTGCATGTATTTCACGGAATCCCGCTCGGCGTTGGCCGCCAGCATTTCCATATCGGAGGAATGCTTGCATTTTTCTTCGTACAAGGTAGCGCTCGGTTGCTTTTCCCCATCCAGATAATGCTGCAGCAAACGGTGCACCATCACATCGGGATATCTTCGGATGGGAGAGGTGAAATGGGTGTAATAATCAAAACCCAATCCATAGTGCCCAATATTTTCCGTGGTATAAATGGCCTTGCTCATGCTACGGATGGCCAAGGTATCCACCAAATTCTGTTCTTTTTTTCCCTTAACATCCTCCAGAAGCTGGTTTAGGGACTTATTGATGGTCTTTCTGTCCCTAAGGTCTATACTATGTCCAAATCGGGAAATAACGCCGTTCAGGGCCATTAATTTCTCTTCATCGGGCTTGTCATGCACCCGGTACACGAAAGTCTTTTTCTGTTTGCCAATGTATTCGGCCACTTTTCGGTTGGCCAATAGCATAAATTCCTCTATAAGCTTGTTCGCATCCTTGGCTTCCTTGAAATAAACCCCCAAGGGCACGTTGTCCTCCGATAGGTTGAACTTTACCTCTATCTTGTCAAAAGAGATGGCACCTGCATTCATACGGGCCTGCCGCATGATCTTTGCCAGTCGGTCAAAAGTGAGGATGGCCTCCACAATGTCACTGGAAACGGAATAGGCCTTTCCTCGGATGGAAATGGCTTCCGGTATGCTATCTTCCCCCGTTTCGATGATATATTGTGCTTCTTCGTAGGCAAAACGTTCGTTGGAATTGATGGCCGTCCGGCCAAACCATTGGTTCACTAGTCGGGCCTTATCGTCCATTTCAAAAACGGCGGAGAAGGTATATTTTTCTTCGTTGGGTCTCAACGAACAGGCCATATTGGAAAGTACCTCGGGCAACATGGGCACCACCCTGTCCACCAAATAAACGGACGTGGCCCTGTCATAGGCCTCTTCTTCCAAAATGGTACCCGGTTCCACGTAATGGGAAACGTCCGCAATATGGATACCTATCTCATAATTGCCATTTTCCAATTTCTGAAAGGAAAGTGCATCATCAAAATCCTTGGCATCCTTTGGATCTATGGTGAAGGTGAGCACATCCCGCATATCCCTTCTTTTGGCAATCTCGGATTCCTTGATGCTGGTATCCAATGTTTTGGCAAACTGTTCCACTTCGTAGGGAAACTCGTAGGGCAGTCCATACTCGGCCAAAATGGAATGTATTTCCGTATTGTGCTCGCCCGGTTTTCCCAAGACCTCCACAACTTCTCCATAAGGCGAATCGGCATCTGCGGGCCAGTCACCCAAGTTCACCAACACCTTGTCCCCATCATTTGCTTTTTTGAGTTTCTCCAAGGGAATAAAGATGTCCGTGTACATTCTGGAATCGGATGGCCTCACAAAGGCAAAGGTCTTTTGCTTGTCCACAATGCCCACATAGGAAGTCTTCTTGCGTTCCAATACTTTGGAAATCTCCCCTTCCTGCTTTTTCCCTTTTCGCCTGGGCTTTAGGAAAACTTCGACCGTATCGCCGTGCAGGGCCTTGTTCAAACTGTTGTAGGGCACAAAGATGTCATCCTCAAGGTCGTCCACCACAATATAGGCGTTGCCACTGGAGGTAAGGTCCACCTTTCCCGTAAAATAGGTGTGCAGTGACGGTTTCTTTTTGTACTTGCCCTTTTCTTCCTCCAGAATCCGGTCACTGGCCTTGAGCTGTCCCAATCGCTTGATGAGTTCGTTACGGTCCTGTGTATCGGTGACGCCCAATTTTGCGGCTATCTGCTTGTAATTAAAGCTTTTTGATGGTTCTTTTTCAAGTACGGTAAAAATGCCCTTGGTCAACTCATTCTTCCTCTGACTCCTTGATCTCTTCTTCTTCTTCGACATTAAATGGACTTATTTTTTTGAAAAATACAAATTATAATCCTTGAACTACAAGGAATGGGTTAAGTAATCGTAAAGACAAGTGGTTTTATCAACAATAACCATTATTGTTCTTTTCTTCTTTTTTTGAAATTTTAAAAAATGATGATGATGATGGATTGTTGAAATGTGTAATAATTTTTTCAGGTAAATATTGCTCTGAACAGCAAAATCATTTTATTCACAATTTGTGAGAAGAAAATAATTTTAAAAATCAAAGGATTAGATTTTTTATCCACGGTTTTTGATAACCGTTTTCAACATCAATTTATTGAAAAGTAAATGTAATTTTAATGTTAATTACAACCCTTTTTTGTTTCATACCGGTTGATTAATTTTTAATGGAATTTGGACCGTTCCAAAAGAAAATAGATCAATTACACTATTTTCTGGAAAATCAAAATTTACTTACTGTTAGTTTTATTAAAAAGATCAACAAATAAAGTATTTTTATAAATAGCTGTTTTTTAGAAAGATGTAATTATTTCGCAATTTTTGTGAACACCTTCAAACCAAAAGATATTGTACCTTTGTATAGTAGCCTCAAATAAACAAAAATCATGAAAATAGCCATTGGAAACGATCACGCGGGAACGGAATATAAACTGGCCGTTGTGGGCCTTCTCAAATCTAAGGGAATAGAAGTTATCAACTACGGAACCGACGGAACCGACAGCGTGGACTATCCTGATTTTACACATCCTGTGGCATCGGATGTGGAAGAAGGAAAAGTGGACCTGGGGATCGTTATCTGCGGTAGCGGCAATGGGGCCACGATGACCATCAACAAACATCAGAACGTAAGGGGTGCCCTCTGCTGGAACAAAGAAATAGTACAGCTGGCCAGGGAACACAACGATGCCAATATTTTGAGTTTGCCCGCCCGATTCATAGCACTTCCACAGGCCTTGGACATGGTAGAGACTTTTTTGAACACCAAATTTGAAGGAGGAAGACACGAAAGGCGAATAGAAAAAATACCCTGCAGATAAACTATGGGTAGCCACCACGACCATGGTCACTCACATTCACATACCGATCTAAAAGGGAGGAATCTGCTGATTTCCATCCTTTTGAACATTGTGATTACCTTGTCACAGGTGGTTGGCGGACTCATTTCCGGGAGTTTGGCCCTGCTGTCGGATGCGTTGCACAATTTCAGTGACGTACTTTCCCTCATCATCAGTTATGTGGCCCAAAAATTGGGAAAAAAACAGGCCAACAAGCACAAGACCTTTGGATATAAACGTGCCGAGATCATGGCGGCCTTTGTCAATGCCGCTACTTTGGTGGTCGTGGCCATTTTTTTGATGAAGGAAGCCATGGAACGGCTCTTCGATCCACAGGAAATAGCATCCGATCTGGTCATCTGGCTTTCCATATTGGGCATAGTGGCGAATGGGTTCAGCGTACTTCTGTTGAAAAAGAGTTCCAAGGAAAACATGAACATGAGATCGGCCTATCTGCACCTATTGACGGATATGATGGCCTCAGTGGCCGTTTTGGTGGGAGGTATATTGATGAGTTTGTTCCAGCTCTATTGGGTGGATGCTGTTTTGACCATGCTCATTGGCATTTATCTGATCTATATGGGGTACGACCTCCTGAAAGAATCCACCAAAGTGTTGATGCTCTTTACTCCGAAATCCATTGTAATCCAAGATATTGTGGAGTCCATTTGTACTATCGAACCCATAAAGAACGTACATCACGTCCACATTTGGCAATTGAACGAAGATGAGGTGCACATGGAGGCCCATATCGATTTTAAAGAGGATATCAAGCTTTCCGAATTCGATGCCATTTTGGAAAAGATAGAGGAACTCGTATATCACAAACACGGAATCAACCATGTCAACATCCAACCGGAATTTGACAAACCTGACTCCAAACACGTAATCGTTCAGGATTGATGGAAACAAAGATCAAAACATTCCAAGAATTGTCCATTGGCGAACTGTACCAAATGTTGCGCCTCCGCAGCGAAGTCTTTGTGGTGGAGCAGGACTGCGTGTACCAGGACTTGGACAACAAGGACCAAAAGGCACTCCATGTGTTGGGCACAAAGGAAGGCCAAGTTGTGGCCTACACCCGAATTTTCAAGCCTGGGGACTATTTTGGGGACGCCAGCATAGGAAGGGTAGTAGTGGCAAAAGATCAGCGGCAATATGGCTATGGAAAAATGATCATGCAAACCTCTTTGTCCACAATAAAGGAACGTTTTCCGGACACCTCCATTGAAATTTCGGCACAATCCTACCTCATCAAATTTTACACAGAGCTCGGTTTTGAGCGTTTTGGCGAGGAATATTTGGAAGATGGTATCCCGCATGTGCGAATGTTGAAAAAGTAATGATTCTACCCGTTGTACATTTTGAAGGTTTTTTATACCAAAGCCGTCAATTCGAGTGAAATTCCGAAGGGATTTTGTATCGAGAATCGGGTTTGGGCTTAAAATTCTGGTTCTCGATACAATTTTTCATTCGAAAAATCACTCGAACAGACAAATTTCAGTCAAAATGCACAACAGGTATGTTAAGTATCCAAACTCTTTCCAAAAGTGAGAATTCTTCCCTTGAGGGGACTTTAGGCGTGTTTTATATGAAAATCAAACCAACCGTTTCGCCACCCCGATTTGCTCCAAATACGACAGTCTTAAGATCAAGTTTATCGGTTTTTCCGCCTTGTTTTGGGTGGAAAAATAGAGACAACCCTCCTTTTTGGGACATAACTTTTCCAAAATGAACTTTCCGTTCACATCCCTGTTGTCCTGTACCAATTGTTCAAAGAAAACCCTCGTCAAACCCAGCGTGGACAAGTGCAGGATAAGTTTTTCACGGTTCACAAAAGTGATGTTGCACGAAGTGAACAGATTGTCCACATCAGAAAAAATACTGGTCACCAAGGCATAAAAATGGGTCTTTTTGGAAACATCGAACAGCCACCCCTGCTTCTTTACCCCCTCTTTTTCATAGAAAAGCTCAAAGGCAAATGTGGGCAAACTCTCGTTCACATAATCCAATTGCGCCTTTTCATCCACGTAATAAGGGATGCCGGAAAGCCTGTCGTTTAGGACAAGGTCTATGCCCTGCAATTGCTGTTTTCTATCGTGAGTCCGTTCAAAATCATACTTTTTCAAGTGTTTTTGATAGTAGGCATCCAATAAGACGGCGAGTTGTTTTTCTTTGGAAAGATCGGCTTTGAAATTACTCTTCAATTTGGGATATGTTCCGGAACAGGGCCGAACCTATCTGCTCCACAATGCCCACCACCAAGGCATTTCCCATAAAAAATGCCCGTTTGGCATCTGGGATTCCATCCAAGAGGGTGTGATTGTCAGGAAACATGTTCAACCGTTCCAATTCTACTGGGGAAAGTCTTCGCAGTCCCTTGGAGGTCCGGACCACGTGCTTGAACCGGGACGGGGACTTGCCGCCCTCGCCGGTTATGATAGTTCTGGAAGGTTGATCGAGAGCATCGGGAAACACCATGCTTCCCTCGCTATAATGGTATTCAAAACCAGCCTTGGTCTTGCGGGTTTCTTTTTTGGAGCCTTTTAGATACTCCCATTTGTGCAATTCTTCCTGCTCAATGAACAGGTCTGGACTGGCAGAGCCATTTTCCAGAACATCCGAGAGCAGTGTCCGTTTTCCATCGTAGGAAGGAGTGGTTTTTACTGTGGAAACCTTTCCGTTGATACAAATTCCGGTGTTCAGGAAAGGGGAAAGCCCTTTTTTGGCATTGAATTGTTCGGAAAGCTTCACCAAATCCGCATCCAAACTAAAGGATACGACTTTTTGCGAAGTTTTTTCCACGGGAAAAGCAGAAGCAATGGTCCCTTTTTCCAAGATCCAATCTTTGGGCTTGGTTTTTTGGAGTGTTTTGAAAATGGGGGTCGATTTGTGGTACGCCAGAAAAAAAACGCGCCTTCGGCGCTGGGGCATTCCATACTCGGCCGCATTGATCACGCGCCATTCCACGGCATAGCCCAATTGGGAAAGGCTGCTCAGCATTACGGCAAAATCACGGCCTCGCTGGGTGGACGGCGATTTCAACAATCGATCCACATTTTCAAGAAAAAGGTATTTGGGCCTGTTCTTTTTTTCGGAAAGAATACGGTGAATGGACCACCAAAGCACACCTTTTTTACCGATAAGACCTTTGGAATTTTTCAAGGAGGTGGCCACGGAATAGTCCTGGCACGGAAAACCGCCCACCAAAATATCATGGTCTGGAATTTCGGATGTTGTTACTTCCTCTATGTTTTCGTTGGAATGGTTTTCGGGACCAAAACGCGCTTCATACACCAATGAAGCGTGCTGCATTTTGGTGGAGGGCTCCCATTGGTTGCTCCACACTACTTTGTAGTGTCCTGTTTTTTCCAATCCCAGACGAAAACCGCCCACTCCGGCAAAAAGTTCACAGACCTTGAGTTCTTGCATGCCCAAAAATAGGATTTATTCCAACCTTTTTAAATGATCATCATACAAACCGATGAGGAGACTGTTTCCCTCATCATCCACACGGATTCCACCATACTTGGCATTCTCATATTTTTCCACATCCCCTTCCTGAAAGAAATAGGATTCCGCGCCAATGTGTATCCCCCACCAACTCCTTTTGGTATATTGGACAAGAAGCTCGTTCGGTTTCACCTTTTCTCCATCTGCTAGAAATCGGATTTGGTGCGCCACACCCGAAGCATCGGGTGCAATAGCACAGAACCCACGCTTTGGCAAGCTGTCCAAGACCATTTCATTCGTCAGTTTGTATCGTAGTTCCATATAGTCGCCCTGCATCAATGAACGGGGGTCCACTGGGGCCAGCTCCATGAAAATGAGAGTTCCCTGCTCCAACAGCTTTTCTTTTTGCACCACGGAATAGTTAAAATACCCCAAAAAGAGCAGCAAGTTCGCTAGTATGATGATCCAGCTATACTTCTTCATCGGTCTTGGTCATTTTAGTGAAAAAAAAGTAAAAAACCAGAAACACCACGCCGGACGAAAACAGAATGATGGATTTGGTGAGCAAGGTCAGGGAGAGGTCATAATAATATTGGATCACAAAATAGATTAAGGCAATGATCCCGATGACGAAGCCCGTTTTGTAATTGACCCAAAAACTGAGCAGCACAATCAGCAAAGCTCCCGAAATGGCCGGGGCAAATAAGGTGGGCAACAGGGTGAAAACACACAGCACGAGCGCCAGGACCTTCTTTTGGCCGACAATACCAAACCTTTTCAACAGCTGGGTCGCCAAATACAGTATACATCCAATGGACACCACAGAGGATATCCAGAGGTAATGTCCGAAAGTCGGAGCAAGCCCATTTTTTCCAACCGCCACAAGCCCAAAAAGAAGGCAAAAAACCAACCCGATGCGCAAAGGCCCGTTCAGTTGGGCCAGTTTTCGAGAGCTTGTCAATAGTGTGGCTTCATTCAAAAAACAAAAGGAAAGAAGGACCGTATAAAAAAGCAGATAGCCATGGATGGCATTGGGAATGTTGTACGACATGATCAAAAACAACATGGCTGCACCAATGGTGATGATGGAAATAAAGGAGATGACATAGTTTTGGGTGATGACCAAACTGATCAACGCCATCAGGATGACCAAAAAGGCAATATCTTCCTCGTTCACTTCCAAAGTGGCCAATCCCAAGGCAAAGAGGATGACCCCGAGCACATAAAAACAGACACTGAACGTATCCAGAATGAAGCTGTTGTATGTCATGTCAATGACAACGGCTATGGTTGCAAGGGCAATTCCCAAAAGCAGCATTCCCCATTCGGAATCGTAAATGCCCAGGATAAAAAGGAACACCACAAAGGCCAAAGTGGCAAGTAGGCCCCCAAAAATGGAAAGAATTTTAATGACCACGTTCGAATTTTTACCTTCCTTTTCCCCATATTCGGAAAGGATGGCGGCTTCATCGTACTGAAACCTGTCCCCTTCTGCGGCTTGAATGACTTCCAATATTTTTTCCAGCTGCTTCATGTGTTCCATTTCTTTTGAAGGCCCAAGAGGGTCTTGATCAACAGTGTGATACTCGCAATAATGAACACCCCAATGGCAAAGAGCATGCCCACATCATCAGAAATGTTCAATAGAAATGCACAGCAGATGATAATCAGGCCAAAGGGGATGATGGAGAGATAAAACAGGCTTTTTGTTCTCAGACCATACCCTATTCCAACCCCGAACAACACGATTACGAACAGTAACAGGTATACAAAAGGCGTGTGGGCTTTATCTAAGATTCCTCCGGAAACGCCCACCGTGCCAATGGTCACCACTGTCAATGCCAACAAGGAGGTAAACCAAGAGGGATAGGTTTTTATTTGGGTGAATTTGGGAAGCATCAGAAAGGCCAAAAGGAACAAACTGTTAATAGAAAAAAGCAACAAAGAGAGCAACGCCCCGTTCCACTCACGCGCCACTTGTTCTGAATAGAGCATCAGTGTGATGTTGATAAGTGCAATAAAAACCACCCACTGTGCGGAAAAATTGGAAACAAAGCTCCAAATGGCAATGGAAAGGGTCCACACCAGAAAAAAATCATAGGCATTGGCCCCGGTTTGATAGACTTGTCCAAAAACGGCCCAAAGAACGCCCACCAAAACCGATGCGCCAACAAGCATTGTTTTTTTGACCAAAGGGCCGGCCTTTATCAAAAAAAGGCACAAAAAGACGAGTACGACCAATCCCTCGATAAGTCCCAGCTTGGCAAAACGGTGCAGATGGGCCCAATTGTAGGCAAAGAAAAAAACAATGCCCGCGGTGCTGAACGAGATGCCAAGCCCTAGAAACAGCAACGATAGAAACTTGCGCCACGAAGGTGGGTTGGAATAGACATGTTCTTCCAGGAATTTGGCGACCCCACCTTCGGACCAATTGCTGTTTGTGGCAATTAGCTGTATGTCTTCCCGACTGATTTTCGGCATTAGGAATCAATTAGTTGCTGGAAATGTATGAAAACTGAATGAATTAAAAATGTAAAATTGACGGATGAGGGGTTTCGGTTGATCAAAACGGCCAATCCGTAAACCTAAACAGGGGCTCTGTCAATTGGAGGCCTTGCGTTAGATCAAATTGAGCTACTTTTCGGGAAAACAATCCCAAATCAATGACCGACCATGAAAACCATCGTTCTTATCACAATGTTGTTATTGGCCTTTCCATCGTGCCATAGCCCCAAAAATGGTTCAAAGAAAAACACAGAAGAAAAAAAGGCCATGACGGTACAATTTTCTCAAATGTCCACTGCCGATAAGCAAGGGGGAGGCCTTGGATCAAACCAAGAAGAATATACCGAAACGGATGATGAGGGCCGTATTTATGACCCCTATGATTTTCCTTTGGAAGTGGAGTCGATCAAGGCACTTTTGGGGCATAATATGGCCATTGACACCCAATATTTCGCAGATGAGTATTTCCCCGAGGGCTATTCTTTTATAAAAATCACCCATGATGACACCCAAATTGCTTTTTACGATGTATTGCCCGGGAAGCACCGGGCACATATCACTACCCCAAAACTATCCGTGCTGGGTGGGATAAAAATTGGGACCCCAAAACAGGAATTTATCAAGGCCATGCGTTTTCGTAAGGGCAATCCTGAAAAGTTCAACATCTTTCATCTGAGGGACGAATATGGGGCGATGACATTTTCCTTTAGGAAGGACACCTTGTTCCTGATTGATGGATATTACGAAGAAGGCGACTAAAAACCCATGATCGGATTATCCGAACAGAAGTTGGATAAAATTGCCCACCACTACTCCGGAAAAAATAAAAAGGGTGAAATAGAACACAAAGTTGACAAACGTGAACACATCCTGATTTTCCAAATTTTCAGTAAGACGGGAGATGTTAGGGTTGTCGGACAGGTACATAATTTCCAGTTTTTCAAGATCGGGCAGTGTGCCAACTTCCAGTTTTCCCACTATTTTTTTGTCGCTTCCTTCGTACAATTGTTTTGTCCCGTCCCTGAAAGTATATTCAAAACCGACCACGGGGTTGTCATTCACAAGAGTTCCGGTGTCCCAATATTTTTTGATGGTTGCCGTCGCGCCCAAACCTTGGTAGAGCAGGTCCCAATTTTGGGCCTGGTTTCTTCCGCTCACCACCAATCCGATTCGATTAAACAGGAAATGAAGAAAGATGGCCGTGCCGAAAAAGACGGCCCCCATTTGCCACATTCCGGATGCCCGAAAAAGGGATTCATACATTTCTGGAGCGGCATCGATCCTGGAAATGGACTCCCCGATCAGAAAATAGCATCCAACCACATATAGAATGGTCATGGAGGAACAAAAGACCATGTAGGCAAAGGAAATACGGCAGGCTCCGGTAAAAAGCAGCACAGGACCTTTGGGTTTTTTGGCCAGGTTCAGGCCAACGGGAATCTTGTCGTCCGGCTGAAACCGTTTTAAATGGGGCATACTGTCCCAAATCCTAATTTTTCGATGTATAGGGTGGCCGGATAGATTTTCAAAAAGGACCAGAAGCTCCAAAAGTGGTTTTTTTCCAGCTTTTAGGGTGGTCACCGACAATATGGTCGCTTCTTTTTGGGTTATGGAACCGTTTTTTTGATTGTTCCATATACAAAATGACCTAAAAAAACACCTGGAAAGTAGCTTGTAGAACCAGAACAAGAGAACAAGGCTAACCAAGGTCAGGGTAATCACGGTATGGGACATAGACAAGTTTTCGGTTAAAGTAGCAAACAAAGACTATGTACGCACCGATGAATTGACGGTTGCCGCTTATGAATTGACGGAAGTGCCGTTTGAGTTAGTCTGTGAACGATCTATCCAAAAAATAAGGCACTCTTGTCTTACTTCAGAAGGCTTTTGTATTTGGGGCCGTCCGCAAGAAGTTCTTGGGCGGTCAATATGGCGTCATCCTTCTGCAGATAATGCTTGTAGAGACCATCCCTGTAGAAATATCGGGTAATGATCTCATCTTCCAAGCTTTTTTGGATTTCGGTCCTATATGAATCCAATGCGGAGATTTTGCCCCGGTTCACCGCTAAGAGCAAATCTTTATATTTTTCCTGTACCTCTGGGCCCAAAAGGGAATCGTCCGCATTGATGGACTGTTCCAAAAGCTCCTCCGTCTTGGTCTGGAAGGTGAAGTTCTGTTCGTTGACATATTTTTTGAACGCAGCATAATCCGCATCGGAAAAGACAAAATCATCAACCCCGTTGAAGGAATGGTCGTAATAGTAATTCGTGGCAAAATCGAAGATGATGTTGTTCGCGTGGAGCGCATCGATGAGGGAGTTGGTCCTCAGCGAATGGATGGTCACATCGGGCATCACGCCGCCGCCGTCCCAGACCTTACGGCCGTTTCGGGTGGTAAATTCATTAAAGTTGGTGTTGCGAACGGCATTTCCGCCCTCGTCCCTGTTCCAGTAGTCCAGCGATTGGATGCAACGACCTGATGGAGTGTAGTACCTGGAAATGGTCACCTTCAGTTGCGTGCCATAGGTGAGTTTGAGCGGGCGTTGTACAAGTCCCTTTCCAAAACTGCGGGCACCCATGACGACTGCCCTATCCAGGTCTTGTAGGCTTCCCGAAACAATTTCACTGGCCGAGGCACTTTTGCCATCCACCAGGACCACCAAAGGGATGTCCAAGTCTTCCGGCTGGTTTCTGGTCCTGTATTCCTGATTGAATTTTTTTACTTTGGATTTTGTGGTGACGATGAGTTCTCCTTTTGCCACAAATAGATTGGTCACGTTGATGGCTTCGGAGAGCAGTCCGCCCGGATTCCCCCGAAGGTCCAGCACCAACCTTTCGGCCCCTCGTCCCTTTAGGTCCTGCATTGCAGATTTGGTTTGGCCGGAAGCCTTTGCGTTGAAACGGGAAAGGACAATGTAGCCCGTTTTGTCATCGATCATGTCGTAAAAAGGGACAGCGTCCACCTCCACACCTTCACGGGTTATGGTGGCGGTCTTGGTTTCGCCTTGCCGCACAAAGGTGACTTCTACCGAGGTGTTGTTGGCTCCTTTCAGTAATTCCCCGGCATCGTCGTCAAAATCCGAGACCTTGGTCTCCCCAATCTTGATGATCTCATCTCCGGCCTTGAGGCCAGCCTTGTCCGCGGCATATCCTTCATAGGGTTCCACGATGAGCAGTTTACTTTCATAGGAACGGATAAGTGCGCCGATGCCTGAATATTCCCCTGAATTATTGATTTTGAAGGCCTCTACGTCCTGTTCGTTCAGAAAACGGGTATAGGGGTCCAGTTCGTCCAGCATGTTCTTGATGGCCGAATCCATGAGTTCTGCCGGATTGGTCTCGTCCACATAGTTCATGTTGAGCTCCTTGAAGAGGGTGGTGAAGATTTCTATCTGTTTGGCAATCTCGAAAAAATCGCTCTTGAAACTGAAACTGCTTGCCCCAATCAGGACGGCGATCGCCAAAAAGGGAACGACAAGCTTTTTTTTAAGGATTCTTCTCATGGGATTCTTTTTTTTGAAAAGCCACCAACAGTTGTTTCATGGCTTTTTCCACTTCATTATAATCGGGCATCTTATGGCCAAGGTATAAAAATATGAACGCAAAATTTCCTTCAATGTTGTTAAAAATAAGGGGTTTATTGAGACGATAGGCCTCCCGCAACAACCGTTTGATGCGGTTACGGTCAACGGCGCGCTTGAACTTTTTCTTTGGGGCCACAACGGCAACTTTGACCGGGACATCCTGCTCGGCAGAGGTTTTGGTATAGATGAGTTTCAAGGGTGGTTCGCGCAGGCTCTTTCCTTCGGCAAAAAGGGTCTCGAAGAGCTTTTTGCTCTTTAAGCGCTCTTTTTTTGCGAAGGTCAGCCTTTGAGTGTCCCCTTGAGGGGACCTTAGGGGTGTCTTCCCATTACTACTATCAGGGTTTTCATTTTGCATTTCAAAAACAATTTGCTGTAAGGTCAACAAAACACTGAACATATTGTTTTTTACCTCACTATCCTGTAACCGAATCAAATGTACACCTACTTTTTCTAGATGACGTTCCCTTTGTGCGTCCTTATCATATTTAAATTCATGGGATGCCCCATCAATTTCAATGGCGAGCTGCAGTTCGTGACAAAAAAAATCAACAATATATTCCAATACGGGGACCTGTCTGTGAAATTGAACGCCAAGAGCACGCTGTTTTATTTTTTGCCAAAGCAGTACTTCGGAAAGTGTGCTGTTTTTGCGTAGCTGTCTTGCAAGCTCTTTTAGTTTTGGATTGTATGGAATGATTTTGTTTTTCAAAAAATACTGTCTAAAAGCCATTTAATGGCAACAAAATAATCAATTCAACCAAAAAGAATGTGGTAAAGTACACCCCTAAGGTCCCCTGCCTGCGGCAGGCAGGCCTCAAGGGGACAATATATGGGGTTGACCATTAAAAAAAGCGGCCACAAAGGGCCGCCCTTTTTTTGCTTTATCGGGAAGAGGGTTTTATTCCTCCGCTTGATATACGTTGTTTTCGCCGTCCACATCGGCCATCAACTGTGATGGGTCTATCACGATTGCCTTCACGTTCTCCAGCGGCATATCCAATGTGAACTCATAAGAAGGGTAGGCCCAGGGCCAATCTTCCAATACAGTCCTCTTCAAGTTGGGATAGGGGTTTTCCTTTTCCCCAAACATCATCCGCAAGGGGATGTAATAGGTTTCTTGGGTGCCATCTTGGCCGACCACCAAAATATCCAAGGGCATGGGCATTTCCCCAATCCGTTCCAAAGAGATTTTGGTCTTTTCGCCATCGGCCTCCACGCTTTTTATGCCATAATCAATGGTATTGGTCGTTTGGGTCCAATCGGTCAGGTACCAGTTCAGCTCCATGCCAGAGACCTTTTCTGCTGTCCTTTTGATGTCGTTGGGCACAGGGTGCTTGAACTTAAAGTCTTCATAATATTTTTTGATGGTCTCCATGAGTTTGTCCTGCCCGATGACGTAGCCCAATTGGGAGAGGAATATAGATCCCTTGCTATAGGCCGATATGCCGTAGGCAAAATTGGTGGTGTAGCGATCTGCATGGGTGCTCTGGGGCATTTCCAGACCAGAGTTCACCAAGGCGTAGTAGCCCCTGTACGACCCCTCGAAGGGGTTTTGCTTTTCCTGCTGCATGATCTCGTTCATGCAAAGGCTGCTGATGAAGGAGGTAAAGCCCTCGTCCATCCACTCGTGCTCGGATTCGTTGGTGGCCAACACGTGCTGGAACCAGGAATGGGCCATTTCGTGCACCATCACCCCGACGAGGCTTCCAAACTCACGTCCGCCAGTGATCAACGTGCTCATGGCATACTCCATTCCGCCGTCACCACCTTGCACCACGGAATACTGTTCGTAAGGGTACTTGCCGATGTTCTTGTTGAAAAAAGTCATCGCCTCAGCGGTCTTGGGCTGGAGTTTTTTCCAATTTTCAATGATCTCCGGATTGTTCTTATAATAAAAATGAAGTGTGGGCCCATCTTCCATCTCAAGGATGTCATGGATATATTCTGGGTCGGCCGCCCACATAAAATCGTGCACCTTAGGGGCCTTGAAGTGCCATGTCAGGGTCTTGCCCTTGGTCTTTACCTTGGTGCCGGGGGCTTCGTAACCATGTCCGATCTCTTGGGGATTTTGTAGGTATCCGGTTCCGCCCACGGTGTATTCCTTGTCCAAGGTGATCTTTACGTCAAAATCGCCCCATACCCCATGGAACTCCCTGGCAATGTATGGGTTGGGGTGCCAACCTTCAAAATCGTATTCCGAAAGCTTGGGATACCACTGGCTCATGGAAAGTGCCACACCCTCACTGCTGTTCCTTCCGGCGCGTCTGATCTGAAGGGGAACCTGCCCTTTGAAAGTCATTTCCAACGTGGTCTTTCCTCCTGGGGGAATGGGTTTGGCGAGGTCCACGACAAGAATGGTCCCTTCTTCCTTGAAAGAAACGGGCTGGCCATCCTGTGTAAGGGTCTCTGCGTGCAGATAGCCCATTTCGCTTTCAGAAAGGGTCGAAATCCTGCTCTTGCCATCTTCCATCATCCTATTGTCAGGATCCTTTATGTTCTGCAGCCTGATGTCCATCTCGCTTCCGGGCTGGAAGGCATTGTAATACAGATGATAGAATACACGACCCAGCTCGTCAGGGGAATTGTTGGTATAGACCAATTTTTGTGTTCCGGTATATTGATAGGTTTTTACATCCATTTCCACATCCATGGTGTAATCCACATGCTGTAACCACTGGCCACTTTCCTGTGCGGTCAATAGAGAGGCACTGGCCAATGTTGAAAAGAAGAAAAATCGTAAACGTTTCATAGTTATTTGGTGTTACTGTCAAGGGTCATTTTGCCTTTTGAGATGTTGTCCGCCAAAATGAGGGCGTTGTAGGCATTGACCATTTTTCCTGATTTGGATATTTTGTCAAAAGTGGTTGCTTTGGTTTCGTCTCCGGCCACGATAACGGAAGCCTTTGACCAAAGTCCCGATTGCATGATGATGTTTTTGATCTGTGGTGCCGATAGGTCGGGGTAGTGCGACCGGACCAACGCAGCCACACCGGATACGGCGGGAGCCGCCATGGAAGTTCCGCCTTGGAACTCATATTCATTGTTGGGCATGGTGGAATAAATTTTATCGCCTGGGGCAAAAACATCCACATTCTGTTTGCCATAATTGGAAAAAGTCGCCACCATATCAGAGCCATAGCTACTAGTGAGTGCGCCCACGGTGATCACATTGTCCACAAACTCGGTACTGCCAAACCTGTGATCGTTGGGGTAGTTCGGGTTTTCAGGGTTGTCAAGGTCCTCACCATCGTTTCCGGCGGCATGCACGATGAGCACATCCCTAGAGGCCGCATATTGAATGGCATCATAGACCCATTGCGACTCTGGCGAAAAGGATTTGCCAAAACTGCAATTGATGATGGACGCCCCGTTGTCCACAGCATATCGGATGCCAAGGGCAATGTCCTTGTCATATTCGTCCCCATTGGGAACGGCCCTGATGCTCATGATCTCCACATTGTTGGCCACCCCGTTGGCCCCTTTTCCGTTGTTTCTGGATGCAGCGATGATCCCGGCCACATGGGTCCCATGACTTTCGGTCTTGACCAGGTTTTTTGGGTTTCCGTTGCCATAGGGAACGTCCGTGATGTCGTAGGGATCGTCACCGACGGGAGTGCGACCGTTAAAATCCTTGTTGAGGTTATAATTTACTTGATCTGTGAAATAGTTTATGCCTTCCGTAAGCTCATCGATTACTTTTGGAATGCTTTCACCATAGGTGAACATTTGCGTGAGTACGGCCACGCTCTGCTCCATTTGGGCCGTTTTTGGCTCAATGGAAAGCAACTCTTCTTTGGTATAGGAATCCTTGCCGAGTTCCTCTTTGACTGCAGCGTCCGCATTTTTCACCACTTGGAAAATCTGCTCGTACTGTTGCTTGTTCTGAAGGGCCTGGGGATATTCCTCATCCAGCAGCAATCTTGCCTTGGCCCTATCCGAAGCGTCGCCAATGTTCAAGCGCAGCATGCGCACGTATTCCAACTGCTCGTTGTAGGCATCGCCCAAAAAGTTGTATCCGTGGATATCGTCCACATATCCGTTGCCGTCATCATCCTTGCCATTGTTGGGGATTTCGTCCTTGTTGGTCCAGAGCACGTCTTTCAGGTCCTCATGTTCCAGGTCCATTCCTGAGTCCAGAACGGCCACCACTACGGTCTTGCCCTTTTTGTTTTTGATGATCTCATTGTAGGCCTTGTCCACACTCATTCCCGGAATGGTGTCCAAGATGAGGTCTGCATGGCCCCAATTTTTTTCCTCGGCCTCGGTAAGTTCCGAAATCTTCAAGGGGACGGTATCGATGTTCTCGATAGGGGTAGATACCAATGAAGTGGCCCCACAGCCCATCAAAAAGACAGAAGCGGAAGCGGATATGAATGATAGTTTGCGATATGTGCGGTTCATAAAATATGTTTGTAAAGTAAATCTCTATGGTGTTTTAAACAGTTCATCAAAGGAAAACGACTCGTTCAGCCTTGTGCCCTTTTCGGTTTGTTGAAGGGTGCAGAGCTGGTTGTGGGCGTCATGTTCAAAGAACAATATCCAATCGTTCTCCACGGCATTGTCCAAAAATTTGGCCTTTTCCTGAAGGGTCAGCAAGGGCCGGGTATCGTATCCCATCACATAGGGAAGGGGAATATGGCCAACGGTGGGAATCAGGTCCGCAACGAAGACCACAGTCTTTCCTTTGTAGGAGATGTGTGGGAGCATTTGCTTGTCGGTATGCCCGTCCACAAAGTGGATCCCAAAGCCCAGTTCGGAATTTTTCAAAAAAGGGGCTTCGCCCCGGTCTATAAAATGGAGCTGGCCGCTTTCCTCCATGGGCAGCAGGTTCTCTTTCAAAAAAGAGGCCTTTTCACGGGCGTTGGGATTGGTGGCCCAATCCCAGTGGTCTTTGTTGGTCCAGAAGCGGGCATTCTTGAAAGCCGGCTCGTATCCTGTCCTGTCCTTGTTCCATTGGATGCTGCCGCCACAATGGTCAAAATGGAGGTGGGTCAGGAAAACATCGGTAATATCATCTCGGTGGAACCCGGCTTTTTCCAAGGAACGGTCCAAGGAGTGGTCTCCCCAGAGGTAATAGTAACTGAAAAATTTTTCCGATTGCTTGTTCCCGAGCCCATTGTCAATCAATATGAGCTTGTCCCCGTCTTCGACCAAAAGACATCTTGCCGCCAGGTCGATCATGTTGTTGTCATCAGCGGGGTTGGTCCTGTTCCAAATGGATTTGGGCACCACGCCGAACATGGCCCCTCCATCCAACTTGAAATTACCGGTCTCTATGGGATAAATCGTCATTTAGAAAACAAATGGCATGCAAAATAAGAAAAGCGCCATCCAAAAGAGACATAAAAACAATTTTATTGGCCGTATTTTAACAAAATGGCGCCCAAGGGCTTTCTTTGGCCCGGAACAAGGAATAAAAAATCCTGGGGTTCCCAAGTGCCGGGCGATTATGTAAAAGAAAAGCAGTAAATTTCAAAAAAACTTAAACGATGCTGGAACTTGCGGGAATCATTATTCTTGGCATTATTGCACAATGGGTGGCCTGGCGGTTCAAATTGCCGGCCATTTTACCTTTGATATTGATCGGGTTGTTGGTGGGGCCGATCGCCACCTTGTACACAGACGATGGCTCAAAGCTCATAGAACCCATATGGAACGGACAAAAAGGGCTTTTCCCGGGAGAGGGGCTGTATTATTTTGTTTCCCTGGCCATCAGTGTCATTCTTTTTGAAGGAGGCCTTACACTAAAACGTGCGGAAATTGCAAATGTGGGCCCTGTGATCACCAAATTGATTACCATTGGTTCCGTGGTCACCTTTTTTGGTGCGGGGGTGGCCGCCCATTATATTTTTGGGCTTTCTTGGCAGGTGTCCTTCTTGTTTTCTGCTTTGATCATCGTGACGGGGCCAACGGTGATTACCCCTATTCTTAGGAACATTCCCTTAAAAAAGGACGTATCGGCCATCCTGAAATGGGAAGGGATCCTCATCGACCCCATTGGCGCGTTGGTGGCCGTATTGGTGTTCGAGTTCATCAGCGTTGGAGGGGGTCAGGCCTTTACCGTGACGGCACTGGTGGAGTTTGGAAAGATTATTCTTTTCGGAACCACCTTCGGGTTCACTTTCGCCCACGCTCTCGGTTTTGCCATAAAAAAGAACTTTATACCCCATTATCTGTTGAATGTGGTTTCCCTGTCCACCGTATTGCTCGTTTTTGTGGAATCGGACATTTTTGCCCATGAATCGGGGCTATTGGCGGTTGTGGTCATGGGGATGGTGCTGGGCAACATGAACCTGCCCAACCTGAAGGAACTGCTCTATTTCAAGGAGTCGTTGAGTGTGTTGTTGATATCCATCCTTTTTATCTTGTTGGCTGCGAATATCAACATTGCCGACCTGGAGCTGATCTACAACTGGAACACTGCTGCACTTTTTGCCGTGGTCGTTTTTCTGATCAGGCCGCTGGGTGTTTTTTTAAGTGCACAGGGGTCCAACCTCAAACTCAATGAAAAGCTTTTTATAGGATGGGTGGGCCCACGGGGCATCGTCGCCGCAGGTATCGCCTCCCTTTTCGGTTCCAAGTTGTTGGCCAATGGGGAACCGGGTGCAGAGTACATTACCCCGCTGGTGTTCATGATCGTGCTGGGAACGGTACTGTTCAATGCCACCACGGCAAGATTGTTTGCCAAACTGGTCGGGGTCTTTTTGAAGAAATCCGAAGGCATCATTATTATTGGGGCGTCCTTGCCCTCCAGGTTGATCGGGAGCTATTTGCAAAAGAACAAACGGCACGTGGTCTTGGTGGACAACAATAGGACCAATGTGGAAAAGGCCCAAAAGCATGGACTTGAGGCAATAGTCTCCAACATTTATTCGGACAACCTTACCGATTATATCGAATTGAGCGATGTGGGCTATTTGATGGCACTCACAGGAAACTCGGACATCAACCAATACGCCATAGACTCTTTCAAGGATCAGTTTGGGGAAAACGGTTCGTTCAGACTGGTGAATTCCGAAGAGATGAACAACCCGGAGAGCAATCCGAAGGAGGGGCTTTTTTCGCATACGGATGATTATATCACATTGACAGAGGCGGCCCGGAAAAATCCAGTGGTGCATGAAATAGCCTTAAAGGACAATGAACATTATGAAGGGTTGATAGAAATTACGAAAGCCGATAGGGACATAGTGCCCATTTTCCTAAAAACTCCCGATGGCGACCTGCAGATCATCTCTTCCAACAGCTTGGATTTTACGGACATCAAAGAGGGGTACAAACTGGTCTATTTGGGTAAGGAACTGGAGGTGAACAAAGAGAACAAGGCTCCTGAAACTGCTTAACTTTTCCCTGTGATGATTCCAAAAGCGCCAAAAAGTTGTCCAGGGCGGACTTTATCCAAATTGAAAACAAACGTATCATGTAAAAACGGAAACGTAATGAAGTAGATTCTATGGGCAGCGATCTGATCATCACCATTGTCATTATCTGTATTGGCATTGTACTCTTCATCAAGGACTACTTTTCCATAGACACCACATCCATTCTTATCATGGCCCTGTTCATTGTGGCGGGGGTACTAAGTCCAAGCGAGGGTTTTTCCGGCTTCAACCACCCGGCCACCTTGACGTTGGGGTGCATGTTCGTGGTAAGTGCAGGTGTGTTCAATTCAGGAATATTGGACGGTCTCAGCCAGAGGATCATTAAACTGGCCAAGATACATTATAGTGTGGCCCTGATCACTTTTTGCCTGATTGCCGGTATGTTCTCTGCCTTTGTGAACGATTCTGCCGTGGTGGCCCTACTCTTGCCCATTGCCCTCACGGTGTGCCGGGAGACCAAGATTGCCCCGGGCATGCTGTTGATCCCCATTTCCTTTTCCGCACTTTTTGGGGGCACCTGTACCTTGATCGGAACTTCCACCAACATTTTGGTGAGCAGTTATGCCGAGGAATATGGGCTAGAAGGTTTTGGCATGTTCGAGTTCAGTTTGGCGGCCCTCTGTTTGGCCACAATCGGGTTTGCCTATATCTTTTTTGTGTTGCCCCTGTTGTTGCCCAAGGCCAAAAAGGAACAGGATGTGCTCACCAAGGAAGCGGAAAAATACATTACCGAACTGGTGGTGGAGGAGGGTTGTCCAGACATCAAGAAACCGCTGCACAAGTCCAAATTGGTCAACGACCATAATGTGCAGGTCCTGGCTATCTTGAGGGAAGGCTCGCTCAAGAACAGTATTGGCCCCGAAACATTCATATTGGAAGGTGATGTGATGAAGGTGATGATGCCCCCAAAAACACTGAACAGTATGCGAGACCTCAAAGGATATCGGATCAAGGGCAATAAGCAGTTAGGCGAGGTAGAGTCCGAAAAACACATTTATGAGGTAATCGTGCCCTTCGGGTCACGATTGACGGAAGGTTCGCTTCGCACGCTCAATTTTAGAAGGCAATACAACAGTTCGGTCCTTGCCATTAGGCAAAGGGGGGAGATTTTGTACGAAAAGCTATCCGATGTGAAACTGATGGAAGGTGACATGTTGCTGATATTGGGCACAGAGGCCGATATGGAGGTGTTGGTATCCCAGAACCTCGTGGTGGCCCTTTCTGAGCACAAACAGGGAAAGACCAATTACAAAAAGGCGATTCCCGCACTTATTATCGCTGTGGGAGTCGTCCTCGCCGCTTCGCTGAACCTGACTTCCATTTTGATCAGTAGTATGGTGGGAGCCCTATTGTTGGTGGCCACCTCCACTTTGAAGCCAAAAGAAGCCTACGAAGCTGTCGAGTGGAAAGTGATCTTTATGATGGCTGGGGTACTTTCCATGGGTACGGCCCTTGAAAAAACTGGGGGTGCCGAAAAAATAGCTGCTTTCATACAACAGACTTTGGGAAGCTATGACGCCCAAATCACGCTCAGTATTATATACCTGATCACGTTTCTGAGTACTAATGTGCTCTCCAGTAAGGCAACGGCGGCGCTCATGTCCCCGATAGTGATCAGCCTTGCTGCCGCCATGAACGTCAGCGAACGCCCCTTTTTGGTTGCGGTGATGTTCGCTTGTTCCCTAACGTTCATGACCCCGGTGAGCTATCCCACCAACACCATGGTTTATGCGCCCGGAAATTACAAGTTCAATGATTTTTTAAGGGTAGGAACCCCTTTGAACCTTATCATTTGGATCGCAGCGACTTTTGTGATTCCCTATTTCTTTCCGTTTAGGTAACAAAAGGATTCCATACAAGGGAAAAGGTGCCTAGTCGTTCAGTTTGAGAACGGCCATGAATGCTTGTTGCGGGATTTCCACATTCCCTACTTGGCGCATACGTTTTTTCCCCTTTTTCTGCTTTTCCAACAGTTTTCGTTTACGGGAAATGTCCCCACCATAACATTTGGCGGTCACATCTTTCCGAAGGGCCTTTATGGTCTCCCTCGAAATGATTTTGGAACCGATGGCTGCTTGAATGGGAATATCGAACTGTTGCCTAGGGATGAGTTCCTTCAGTTTTTCGCACATTTTTTTGCCAATGTTGTGCGCATTGTCAAAATGGATGAGTGCGGATAGGGCATCCACAGGTTGGGCGTTCAGGAGGATGTCCACTCGTACCAACTTGGATATCCGCATCCCGATCGGGGTATAGTCGAATGAGGCGTAGCCTTTTGAAACGGTCTTCAACCGATCGTAAAAATCAAATACGATTTCGGCCAAGGGCATGTCAAAGATGAGCTCTACCCGCTCCGGGGTCAAATAGGTCTGGTTCTTGATCTGTCCCCTCTTTTCGATACACAGGGACATCACGTTCCCCACAAAATCTGATTTTGTGATGATGGTGGCCTTGATATACGGTTCTTCCACACGGTCCAAAGTGGACGGGTCGGGAAGGTCCGAAGGGTTGTTTACAATAATGGGCGTCTCCCTGTCCTTAGTGGTGAAGGCATGGTAGCTCACGTTGGGTACCGTGGTGATCACGGTCATGTCGAATTCGCGCTCCAACCGTTCCTGGATGATCTCCATATGTAGCATTCCCAAAAACCCACATCGAAAACCAAAGCCCAAGGCAGCACTGCTCTCTGGAGTGAAGACCAAGGAGGCATCATTCAACTGCAATTTTTCCATGGAAGATCGGAGTTCCTCAAAATCCTCGGTATCCACGGGATAAATGCCCGCAAAGACCATCGGCTTTACATCCTCAAAACCTTCAATGGCGTTTTTGGTGGGGTTGGCAGCATCGGTGATGGTATCTCCCACCTTTACTTCGCGTGCGTCCTTGATGCCGGTGATCAAATAGCCCACATCACCTGCCGAAATTTTGTTCTTGGGTACCTGTTTCAACTTCAGCGTACCGATCTCATCTGCCTCATAGGACTTTCCGGTAGCCACAAATTTGATTTTTTGGCCCTTTTTGATTTCACCATTCATGACCCTGAAATAGGTTTCCACCCCTCTGAACGGGTTGTAAACGGAATCGAACACCAAGGCTTGGAGTGGTTCGGAAACACTGCCCTTGGGCGCCGGGATTCTTTCAATGATGGCCGTCAAGATTTCTTGGATGCCAATACCCGTTTTTGCACTGGCCGGAATCACCTCTTCGGCCCTGCAGCCCAATAGGTCCACGATGTCGTCCGTCACTTCTTCCGGATTGGCGCTGGGCAGGTCCACTTTGTTGAGCACGGGAATGATCTCCAGATCGTTTTCGAGGGCCAAATAAAGGTTGGAAATGGTCTGCGCTTGGATGCTCTGTGCGGCATCCACTACCAAAAGGGCCCCTTCACAGGCCGCGATGGATCGGGACACTTCGTATGAAAAATCCACGTGGCCGGGAGTGTCGATCAAGTTAAGGATATAGGTTTCCCCTTCGTGCACATACTCCATTTGGATGGCATGGCTCTTAATGGTAATGCCCCGTTCGCGCTCCAAATCCATGCTGTCCAAGAGCTGGTCCTGTTTTTCGCGTTCGGTGACAGAGCCCGTAAAGTCCAACAAACGGTCGGCTAAGGTGCTTTTCCCATGATCTATATGTGCAATGATGCAAAAATTCCTAATCTTCTCCATATCAACAATAACCTATCAAAAAGGCTGATAAGCAACTGCAAATATAGTTGTTTTAAATACCTGCCGATGGTTTTTTGCGAATAAGAAAATATTGGACCTACATCGCTCTAAAATAATTTATTAGATTTGAGGTCCAACCTTAGCCTCAAATGAAAAACCTCACCTTTGTGTTCCTATCGGTGTCCTTGATGTGCAGCTGCCTCCATGGGCAGACGTTCAGGATTGCCGGAAAGGTGGTGGACGAACAGAACCAGATAATCCCTTATGCCAATATCCTACTGTTGCAGGCCTCCGACTCCACTTTTGTGAGCGGCACCTCTGCGGACGACAATGGCTTTTTTGAACTGACGGAAGTGGCCCCCAATCTGTACCTCTTGCAAGCGAGCTACGTGGGCAGGGGCTCGGAGCCGAGGGCACTGGACATTGCCAAGGACATTTCCCTTGGGGCACTGGTCATACCTTTGGAAAGCAACGAACTCGATGAGGTCGTGGTGACCGCACAACGCCCAAAATTGCAAAAATTACCAGACAGACTGGTCTTTACGGTAGAAAACACTGTGATTTCACAAGGAAATTCATGGGACGTTCTCAAAAGCACACCGGGCGTAATCGTTGCCGAGGATAGATTGATGGTCAGGGGTCAAAACGCCACGGTTTATTTGAATGACAGAAAAGTGCAATTGTCGGGCCAGGAAGTGCAGGATTTGCTTCAAGGTCTTTCGGGAACGAACATCAAGTCCGTTGAGGTGATCAGCAATCCACCGGCAAGCTACGATGCAGGCGGTGGCCCCATTTTGAATATCGTGACCTCGAAAAGCATTGTCCCGGGATACAAGGGAAGCATCAACGGAACCTATACGCAGGCCGTTTTTCCAAAATTTAGCATGGGGACCAGCCATTACTATAAAACGGACAAACTCCATTTGTTTGCCAATTACACCATCAACCCACAAAAGGAACTGAAAAAAACGGACAAGGGCATCCATTTTATGGATGATACGAATTCGGTGTTTTCCCAATGGGACACCCAGTATGAGCAGACGAATAGTTCCCAATCACAGAACGCCAACCTTATCCTTGATTATGATTTTGATAAGAGGAACAGTTTGGGCATCACTTCCAACCTCTTGTTCAACCTGGGCGAAGATCAAGAAACCCGTTTGACCAACACCATGAGAAATGGACTGGGGCAATTGGATTCCACATTTACCACACGGAACAATGCGGCACTGGACAACACCAATCTCGCATTTGACCTAACCTATGTGCACCGGTTGAAAAAAGAGGGTGCCAAAATAAGTGTGAACGGACATTATACGCATTACAACGGACAGGCACTGCAGAACCTATCTTCCGAATATTTTGATGCCAGCGACGCTTTCCTTCGGGATTTTGGTTTCGATTCAGATTCCGAACAAGATATCGACATTTTCACCGGACAGGTGGATTATGCCACCCCGATCGGTAATGCTTCTTTGGAAACCGGGGCCAAGATTTCCTCCATTGCCTCAGAGAGCAATATGGATTTTTTCAATTTCACGGGCTCCAGCGATACTGTGGACCCAACCCTTTCCGACACTTACACCTATGATGAAAAGGTATATGCAGCCTATTTCAGCTTGGTGAAAAACTGGGACAAATGGTCCACCAAACTTGGCATAAGGGGCGAGCTCACCGAGGCCAAAGGGATTTCTGAGACCCTTGGCGAGACCAATACACAGGATTTTTTTGAACCCTTTCCCTCTTTGTATGTGTTATACTCCCCTTCGGATAAGCACAGTATTTCGTTCGACTACGGAAGAAATGTGGACAGACCCAAATACAACGACCTTAATCCGTTTCGGTTCTTTTACAATGAAAATGATTACGAGGAAGGTAACCCAACACTGGTTCCAAGCTTCAGCAACAATTTTAACCTGAACTATACCCTCAACAGTGAATATTTCTTTGATGTCTATTATCGGGACAACGGCAGGGATATTGCCTATTTGGTCTTTCAGGACAATGCGGACCAAACCTTGGTGGAATTCAAGCAGAATGTACTGGAGAGCAAGTCCTATGGATTGGACTTTACCTTGAGCAAATCCATCCTGTCCAATTGGTTCGTCTATGCCTACACCTCTTTTTTCCACGAAGAGGAGACCTTTTTGGCGACGGAAAGTGGCAATGTGCCCTTTACCAACAAAGTGGACGGGGTCTATGGCTACTTGGCGAACTATCTCACCCTCTCCAAAGACGGCACTTTTACAGGGGAGGTGACTGCTACCTATATTTCCAAATTTTTGTTCGGGTCGTATGTGTCCGATGAACAATTCAACTTGACCTTGGGACTCCGCAAGACCTTGTTTGACAACAGGATAACCTTATCGTTGGCCGCCGAGGACATTCTGGAAAAATATGTGCCCACCTACCGTTCGCAGTACCTCAATCAGGACAATTTTTACCGAAGGCGCCCCGAAACACAGTTCGTCCGCTTTGGGTTCACCTATAATTTTGGCAATTTCCGATTGGAGGATAACCAGCGTGGAATCGATAAAAAGGAGCGGGACAGGCTACAATCACAAGACTAATGTGTTGATTCTGGGGTATTTTGTATTTTTGCAGTCCAAAAAATAGGATTTGCCAAAAATAGGAAACATAGAACTGCCTGATTTTCCGTTGCTTCTTGCCCCGATGGAAGACGTGAGCGACCCTCCTTTCCGCGCACTCTGCAAGGAACAGGGTGCCGATGTGGTATATACCGAGTTCATTTCTTCGGAGGGATTGATCAGGGATGCGGCCAAAAGTGTCCTCAAACTGGACATTTATGAAAAGGAACGCCCGGTGGGCATCCAGATCTTTGGTGCGGAACTGGACTCCATGCTCCAGGCCGTGGATATTGTGGAGCAATCCAATCCGGATATCATCGACATCAATTTTGGCTGCCCTGTAAAAAAAGTGGTCTGCAAGAATGCCGGAGCAGGGATTTTGCGAGATATCCCCCTCATGGTAAAATTGACGGAGGAAATCGTCAAGCGGACCAAACTTCCCGTTACCGTCAAGACCCGATTGGGGTGGGATTCCGATTCCATAAAAATTGTTGAGGTGGCCGAACGTCTGCAGGATGTGGGCATACAGGCCATTTCCATCCACGGGCGCACCCGTGTGCAGATGTACAAAGGCGAGGCGGACTGGAAGCCCATTGCCGAGGTGAAGAACAACCAACGGATGCAAATCCCCGTATTCGGAAATGGTGATGTGGACACCCCCGAAGCCGCGATGAGGATGCGTGACGATTTTGGTCTGGACGGAGCCATGATCGGCAGGGCCAGTATCGGCTATCCCTGGTTTTTCAAGGAAGTAAAACATTTCTTCAGGACAGGGGAGCACATGGCACCGCCATCCATGCAAGAACGTGTGGACGCTGCGCGTAGGCACCTACAGATGTCCATCGACTGGAAAGGCGAAAAACTGGGTGTTTTCGAGACCCGAAGGCACTACACCAACTATTTTAAGGGCATACCCCACTTCAAGGAACACCGCATGAAAATGGTGACCAGCGACGACGCTGTGGATGTCTTTGCGGCGTTTGATGAAGTGCTCGAGAAATTCGGGGACTTTCAGTTCGCTTAGACAGCAATCATTTTTTTGGAAATTCGACTACTGGCAATTTTTGATGAAATAAAGCCCAAAACCACAATGGTTGCCATCACGATCAATAGGTTCATGGCATCGAACTCCACCGGATAGGCCAAGGAAGGGGTGATTTTCAACCAGCCAAAGACCAATTGCGAAACAATCAACAAAGTGCCGATCAACACCCCGATAAATCCACCCAAAGAAGTCACCAAAAGCCCTTGGATGAAATAGATCCTTCGTAATTCTTTGATGGTGGTGCCCAGACTGAACAAGGTCTTGGAATTCTGCTGCTTGTCCAAAATCATCATGATGATGGCCCCGACCACATTGAAAAGCGCAATGATCAACACCAAGGTGAAGATGAGATAGGTGGCAAGGTTTTCCGTTTTCAGCATGCGGTGGAGGGTACTGTTCTGTTCCTGCCGGGTCAGCAACTGCACTTTGTCGCCCAAAACGGCCTGAATGGAACTTTTCACGTCATCAATTTTTGATAGGTCGTTCAATTTAAAATTGATGCCGGAAACCATCGTGCTGTCCTTTTCCAACAATTTCTGGATGAGGGGAAGTTGGGCGAACACATATTTTTTGTCCAGGCCCTCTTCCACGGCATACACACCACTGACCACCAACGGAAGTTCGTTGTAGGGTTTGGAACTGACAAGCCCCTGTTGCGTAAAAGAACCCTTTCCGGGCTTTGGCACCAGGACCATCATGGGCGTTCGGTTGTTGGTGGGGACCCCCAGCAGGTTATAGATGCCAATGCCGATGACGCCGTTGTACTCCATGTTGCCCCAATTGCCAAATTGTAGGGTGCTGTCCACCCCCGTCACCGATCGGTATCGTTCATCCACACCTTTTATATAGGCAATGGTGCTTTTCTCCTTATAGGTCAAATAGGCCCGTTCCTCCAGTTCCTTGGAAAAATTGGCCAAGTCGGCAATGTCTTGCAAAGCAGCTTCTTCGCCCGGCACCATGGAAAAATATTTCCCGGTTGTGGGCAGGGCCTTCAAGTCGGGATCAAAAGTGTTGGAAAAGGACAGACTGAACGTTTTTAGCCCAGCAAAGGCCGAAAGCACGATGAAAAGTGCCGCGGAACCGATCACGATGACCAAAAAAGTGACAAAATTGATGATGTTCACCGCATTTTGACTGCTTTTGGACCGTAGATAGCGCTTGGCGATATAAAACGGGAAGTTCAAGGTCAGGATTTCTTTCGTTTGTCGAGCAGGTCCCTGTTCTCAATGGGATTTTCCTCCCCTTTGAGCGATTGTTCAATTCTATCGATGTATTCCAAGGAATCATCCAGATAAAAAACCAGTTCGGGCACCCGCCTCAATTGGTTTTTGGTGCGAAGGGCCAGTTGGTGGCGAATGCTTACCTGGTTGGCCTTGATCCCGGCCAACAGCTCTTTGGCGTCCTTGTTGGGGAAAATGCTCACATAGACCTTTGCCAATGACAGATCCACGGTTACGGATACTTTGGAAACAGAGATCAAAGTTCCCTTGAGCCCGCCATCGGTGGCCGCTCGTTGCAGGATGTCCGCCAGATCTTTTTGGATGATCCCCGCTATTTTCTTTTGCCGTTGTGTTTCCTCCATGGTGCAAAAATAAAGGAAATCCTGACTAACCGCGCACTTTGAATGGATTACAGTCCGTAATTTTGGAAAAACCGCGCATTGCAGCATACAAAACCAAGTAAGTCCATGGATAAAATCGAACACATCGGCATAGCCGTTAAGGATTTGGAAACGTCCAACCAGTTATTCGCCAAATTGTTGGGAGTGCCCCCCTATAAAATGGAAGAGGTGGCCTCGGAAGGCGTGAGGACCTCTTTTTTTGAATCAGGGCCCAACAAGGTGGAATTGTTGGAAGCCACAAGCACCGACAGCCCGATCGCGAAGTTTTTAGAAAAAAGGGGAGAGGGCATCCACCACATCGCCTTTGCGGTGGAAGATATAGTTTCGGAGTTGGCCCGACTGAAGGAGGAAGGGTTCCAGCTATTGAACGAAACACCCAAAAAGGGGGCCGATAACAAACTGGTGGCATTCCTGCACCCAAAGGGCACAAATGGAGTTTTGGTGGAGCTTTGCCAAGAAATAAAAGCCAACGAGAGGCGTTAAAACCTTGCGGTGTAGAAAAATAAACACTAATATTGCATCCGCAAATTGCGGGTCCTATAGCTCAGTTGGTTAGAGCACCTGACTCATAATCAGGTGGTCCCTGGTTCGAGCCCAGGTGGGACCACGGAAAACCTCTCTAAACAATTGATTTAGAGGGGTTTTTGTTTTTGCAGGGGGCAAATTGGGGGGCAACTATCGGAATAAATTAATTTCCTCAAGAAACATTTTAAACTCTAAATCAGATTTTTCACCTGCTTCAATAGAGTCTGTTAAGTCAAAACAGTAAAAATAATCCCCATGTTCAATATAAATCATTCGGCAAAGAGCACGGTACGAGTTTGGTAGGTCTCGGTGTTCAACCATAAAATCACAATCATATTGAACAGTCTTGATTCCAGATATATCCTTCACTTCTTTCGATTTGGTAACATTGGGATCTTGGATGTATTGAATTCTATTTGTAGTCCAACTAATGGCATATTCTTCTACCGTTTGTATACCAATCTCATCATAATCGGATTTTTTTTCAACCCAAACAGCAATACTTGGGGAGTATTTTCCAAAATTTAAGGGATTATTCTGATCATACTTGGCCATTAGACAAATAGGGTCACCCGTGTTTTCCCAAACAAAATCCTTAAACTCTTCCCAATCTTCTGATAGAATCGTTTTCTCTTTTAACTCACCGAAATCTTTAACGTTGATAAAATACCAATCCTGTGGCTTGGAAAAGGCAAGCCCAAGAACTTTGTTTACATATAGATTGTTCTTGGTTATAACTGCTTGAAGTGGGTTGATTGCCAATCCAGCTAATGCAGTTGACGTTAACTTAAGAAAGTTTCTCCTGCCTGTGCCCATGCCTTTTTACAACTTAAGGATTTCATTTTTAAACACTTTTTCAAATATTGGCACATTCTCCACAAAAAAAGCATTCATTTTTGGCCAATGGAATTTGTCAAAAAGATTCACATCGTTAAGAACATACTTTATGCGACTCATTTTGTTATCTGGCAATTCTTCCCACATTAAAGATTTACCAAAACCATCTTCAATTTCCACTTTTCGTCTGATTAACTTTTTAAAATACTTTTTGTTCAGCTCTTTATTTGCTGTTGTTATACTAAGCTCAACCTGACAATGGGAACCGGTAACGACCATAGAGTAATTTACTCCTGTTTTTCCGGCACCCATGCTTATCCAATGAGATTTCACAGGATTAACATTTGAAAACTGGCCCTTCTCTTGCAATTGGGGCAAAAGTTGCTCCCAATATTCTTTACGCACATAAAACCTGTTGCCCTGAGAGGAACCAATATCATATTTGATAATAAGTTCATCTTCCAAATCAAATAAGGACAATAACTTTTTTAGAATATTGAACTTTGTATTGCTATCTATATTGAACTCGACAAAATAGCCATTGGTTATTTCCTGGGCACTTCTAAAATCTTCTTTATTTCTTGTTATTTTAAGAATATTGTTCCCAAGTAATAGTCCAGTATTTATGCCATATAACTGTTGAAGCACGTAATAGTACATATTTGCAATGGCTGATTCTTCCACCTTGTTGTTCTTGAAGATAAAATATTCGAGTTTTTTGTGGGTTGGAGACTCTGCTTCAAAAATAGATTGTTCTACAGGTTCTTCATCCGTCTCTAGTATAACATTAGGATAACTCCAGATACTAAGAAACCGTTGGCTGATTAGTTTAAGTCTTGATTCATAGGAATTGCTATCCCAAACATCAATTCCTTTTAAATAATCATTTAACCATAGCCTACTGTATTTATAACCTTGCTCTCCACCTTGATGATTCATGTTCTTTTTTTCCAAGAAGGTTTTGTTGCCTAATGAACCATTGTTGCCAGACAAAGTGAGGTTTGCCAATGTATTCAGATATTTTTCCTTAAATAGGAAAATCTCTTCCTCATCTAATTGCTTGGACCATTCAGAACTAGGGTTTTGTGGAAAAATGTGCTCAATTGTGATGCTTTCACTGGAAGTGTTGACATGCTCACGGTTGTTGTGGTTTTCCAAAAGCTCAAAAAGATAATTCCTGTTTTTTGCTTTGATATTATAGAGATCTTTGTCTTTTAAGGCAGTTAGGAGGTCTTCATCATCCGGAAAGCGTGAATTACCTCTTTTTTTACATAGGGCTTTGGCTAAACTTTCAAAATAGTCTTCGGTATCTATCTCTGAATACAATGTCATGAAAATCTTATTTAGCGCATTGGTCGGCAATCCTACTATAAATCTTCGCCAAGCATAATTTTGAACCAATTTCAATACTTGAATGACAGTTTCTTCGTCTGTAATCCCATTATCCCAATCTTCAAAAACCTGTAACAAGAATGGATAGGCGACATTCACTTCCAATCGGTTGATGTATTCGAGTTCTTTACGAATTTGAGGGTTTTCAACAGTTTCCGGATTGATAAACATTTTATAAAATAGGGAAAGCCCTTTCATGTTTTCCAACTCGTTCATGTACTCTTCATCCAGTTTGTTGGGATAGTTCTTTTTAAACTCTTGGTAGACCTTTGATTTATTAGGTATTTTCTTGTTTTTGAGCGTTAAATAGTCTCGGATATATTCAGAAACCAGAGACTTTTGTTTTAGAAGGTCCCGGGCATTTTCTTCAATGGGGTTCCAAATCGTGTTGAAAACCTTTTGCTGCTCCCGTGGCTGTAGATCCATTAGAATATAATTCCGTATCAAATCGGATTGGGACAAATCTAGTCCGGTTGAGTTGAGACTTTCAAAAATCCGTTGTGGATCATCCTTGTCGCGCTCTAGAGAAATTTCAACAAAAATTAATCGCTTCAAACCATTTCTGATGACCTCAAAATTCTCGGCATTGATTTGAGAACTGAAAAAATTATAGTTTTCAATCACATTAGAAAATGAAGTAAACCCTTTTTCATTCCCCTCCAAAATTGCCTTGAACGCCATGGAGTTGGTGTCTGTCTGTTTTAGTTTGAGCTTACTATCGTCTTCTTGCACATATTGATTGACCAGGAACATATTGTAGAGCATCTCGGCCTCTTTTTCCAGCCCATTGTTCTTTGCAAAACGGTACAAGGCGACATACAACAAATTAATAGTAGTGAGACGTTGCTGGCCGTCTATGATCACCAGTTCGCGGACCTCTCGGGTGGTGTAAGTACCTTCGTGAATAAAAACTATGCTGCCAATAAAATGTGTTCCGCGGTCTTCTTTTTCAACGCTTATGATATCCTCCAACAATTGCTTGCAATGCCCTAGTTCCCAATCATAATTGCGTTGGTAAACGGGTATTACAAATTGCACATTCGGTGTCTGTAAAAAATTGATGATGGGTAGTTCGGTGGCTTTCATATGGCTTTAAGCGTTCTCAATAATTTCAATCTCTTCCTCGGTCAAGTCATAAAGTTGATAAACCAAATTGTCAATTTCTTTTTCGAAGCCTGAAATATCACGTTCTTTATTAGCCTCTAAAGCCGCTAAGATATTTTTTACAACATTCGTTAATTGTGGGTTCGAATAAGCCACATTTGGTATAGGCAAAGAATTGAATTCCTTTACTTTAATTTTTGGAAACAATTGGTCAAACTCGTTATTAATATTTTGAAAATACCAGAATATCAGTTTTGAATTTAGGACTCCTAAGTAAAAGAAAACATCTAGTTGAACCGAAGGCTTAGCTATGTAGGCTGTCTGGTCAATGACAAATCTATCTTTAACATATGAGGCTATAAGAGAGTCTTTATTCGGAATTTGGCGAATCAAAATTTTATCTCCTTCAAAAAATTCTGGAACCCTGGGTTCAGCCAACCACTCCCCGTAGCTAATATATTCCCCACTCCAATTAAACATATACTTCGAAAGGTTTTTACCTCTAAGTTCTGGAAGGTACGTTTCATCAATTTTTTGTGAGGAATTAAATATCCGACCCCTAACATCTTCAATAGTTTGTGGCGGCTTTCCTTTTCCTACTTGATATTCTTTAATACCTGAAATAGTTTTGAATAAAGCGGAAAGCTCAACCGACTTATTTAAAATTTTGGCTATAATTTTTTGACTTTTTGAATCAACAGTAACAGTAAAATTGTTATTTGGGGTGTTTTCAAAAGCTTCTTGATTAAATGAATTCTTAAATTTAAAATCGCCTTTTTCAGCTATAAAATAGTTACTTGAAGATGAAATTTTGGGCTTGACAAAAATGAAAATAAGAACTTCGACAGAGGCCTCTTCAAATACATCGTCTTTAACTTCAATTATTTTATCTATTGAAAAATGGGATAGAATAAAACGCCTCAACCTTAAATTGTTTCTGTTGGCTAAAAAAGCATTAGGAACTATTAAAGAGTGTATGCTGGAATTACTGGCTATAGCAAATGACTTTTCAACAAATAAGTGATACAAATCCAACTGGTTTTCAGAAACTTTATAGGATTTAGAGTAATACATTCTAAAGTTTTCTGATACATCCCTTACCCTTAAATATGGCGGATTCCCAATTACCACATCAAAGCCAAGATAATCTCCATCATCGTTCAATACTTCTGGGAACTCAAAACGCCATTCAAAGGCATTTTCATAAATGACATTGTTTACGATTTCCTCTTTTTCCAACAGTGCTTTTTCGGACTTTTGCTGTAGTTTTTTAAGGTTGTTTTTATCAGCTTTGGTTATTTTTTCCCCAAAAGCTGTTAGGTTATTTAGTCGCTCCTGTTCATTGATTACTTCACCTTGGGCCTTTTGGAGTTTGGCAATAAACTTATTGTCGAGAGTGCTTTTAAAATTATTTTTGACCTCGTTGATGATTTGTATAATTTCACGCTTTTTCTCTTTTGAGGCCGTGTTTTTATAGTCGGCAACGGCTTTTTTATAATCCAAAAAGCCATAGGCTATTGTTTTGTCCTTAAAAGCTGCTTTTAGATCATCGTCCAAGGAAAAACGGCTTATCAAAGAGTTGCCGGTTTTGATGTTGATGTCAATATTGGGCAACGTCTCCAGCTCGTTATCCCCTTTGTAATAGGCATTCTTGAGCAACTCGATCCATAATCGCAAACGGCATATTTTAACAGAATTGGGGTTAATGTCCACCCCAAAAAGACAGTTTTCTATTAGGGTTTGCTTTTCATGGAAAAGGGCCATTTGAATCCGTTGACTTTCTTTATTACCGGGATGGTACTCAAACAGTTCTCCTTCATCATCGGTTATCACCAATTCATCATTTACGACTTCAACCTCATATTCTTTTAATCGTTTGCCTTCAACATCTTGCAATATTTTTAAATCGTTCTTGATGGCAATCAACTCATTGAGTGCCGAAACCAAAAAATGCCCAGAACCCACTGCGGGATCACAGATTTTTAAGCTGTTGATAATAGTGTTTGCTTCGTTTCTGTCTTCAACCTTGTCATAGACTTCATCTAAGTCTTTACAGTTCCAACTTTTAACCTCATTGAATTTTTGGACCACGGCTTTACGAATAGTCTCCCGACACATATACATGGTAATGAAGCCAGGGGTAAAGAAAGAGCCGTCCTTATAACCGTTTATCTTTTCAAAAATGAGTCCGAGTACCGAGGCATTGATCAGTGTTTTGTTATCTTCTTGAATATCTTCGGAACCCTCACTGCTGAAATCATAAGCATCCAAAAATTCAAATAAATATTCGAGTGTTGAAAGCTCACCTGAACGTTTTTTACCCTTTTCATCTTTAAGTACGGTTGAAGCAATTATGGGTATAGGCTTATCGTCTCGAAGGTTGCTAACAAATATGGTATCATGCTCTATGTCAGTTGGTTCAAAAAGCGATGAATTCAGGTATGGTACTTTATTAAACAGGGTTTGAGCTTCCTTATTTCGCTCTCCTTGTCTTTTTGCCAGCACTTGAAAGAAAAGACTATCAAGATCATCATAGTCCTTAATCATTTTTAGATCGAGGAAAGCATATTTTGAATCTCCTTTATGGTAGCGAATAAGTTGTGCTTCGAGCAACTTTAAAAAAAGAATTCGATTGACCCAAGTAATAACAAGCTCCAAAGCCACAGTAAACAACCGCTCTTCTTTAGTATCCCCATATTTTCTGGGGTTGGGCAATCGGTTAATTTTATCCCGACTATCCAATTGAAGTATGGTGTTCTCCAAAAGGCTTCCTAAGTTTCGTTGTCCTTCCTCGTTTCGCTGAATTAATTTCTTACTGCCTTTTTTGATTTCCGAAAGCCCTATGATATGCAGTAATTCACTATAAAACTTTTTATCAAGGCTATTGCTATCATTTACAAAAGGTTCTTTTAAAAGATGTTGCGGAGAAAGCAACTTAAAAAGGGAAACAAGTTTTTGGTCATCCTTCGGGTCATCATTGCGAACTACTCTTTCGTATTTGCGCAAGTCAAAGTGTACAAAACCCAATGTCTCTTCAAATGCAGTTAAAAAAGGCTTTGCAATTTCATTATAGAAGAAATCGGTGCTTGTACCGGATAAATTTCCAGCCTCAAAATCTTTGAATTGTTTCACCAAGCTTTTATTGGCCACAAAATTTTTTTCAAAATCATTGGCATCAAAAATGAACCATTCAAAAAGATTAGTGATAATTAGGTTTTTTACCTCTAAGTTTCCATTGGAAATACGTTCCCTTAAAAAGTATAAGAGCAATTCGTGAAACGCTTTTTTGTTGAGATTTTCAACAGAAACCATTTCACTTTTATTTTTAGGATTCTTAGCCTCAATTATTACACCAACTGGGCTATCGGGTTTGGGTCCGATATGGATTACTTGGTCCTTGCGCCCACTTGTGTTAATGAAATGGTTACCATGATAAAGAGAATCTTTCAGAAACCCTGAAACAAGGTTTTTATGATATTCTTCTGATTCATGCTCATTGGAAAAATCTAAAACCTTTATCAGGTTTGTTTTAAAAAGTTCTATTTCCTCACGATAGGGCTTTACTTTTAAAAAGGCCTTGTTTAACGCCTTTCGTGGTTTAATTGGTTTGGCAATTGAATTCATATTCTATAATTCTTGAAACCTTTTTGAGCTTATAACATTGCCCAGTAAGCTATACGAAGCTGCTGCTGCGTTGCGGGCCGAGGGATGATAGAAATCGATGATTTTTGATTCGTTATATCTTCCGATAGTGATGTTGTATCCACTACTTTTCCATTCAACTGTATCAAAAAGTATATTTCTCAATCTTCCCCAGGTCAAACCAGTGATAATAACCTGGGGTTCTATGATTTCTATTTGTTTAAGCAACCATTCTTTGTTTCGTATCAAGTGCTTTTCCATTTCTGAATAGTTGGATTGTCCAACACCACCAATTTTCTTGACATTCATAAAAGCTACATGAAAAATAGCATTTTTATACCCCTCTTTGTCATACCACATTGATTCAAATTCAGGAAAATTATTAAGTATTCCATAACTCCATTCTGCTAATCGATGTGAAAAAGTGTATTTAAGGCCTTCCTTCCACCATTCGCGAAAATCACCGGCTTCCTGTTTGGGGTTATTGGGTTCCTTAGTTAAAAAAAGAATCTTAGTTTTTGCATTTAAATAGAGATTCTCGTTGTTTATACCATCTTTTATAAACTTACCTTGATAATCAGGAGTTTCATTCTCCCATTTTTCAAATAATTGGTTTAACTGTTCTGTTTTGGTCATTTGTTAATCTACATTTTCAAAAAACTTAACAGCATATTTGCAATATTCCATGATGGTATCCTTACAGGTCTCAAACTCTTTTCTGCTTCCTAGCCAATTTCTGCATTTTTCCGTGATTTCCTTACCTTCTTTGAGTTCAGAATAGGAGATGCATTTTATATGTTTTGGCGTAACCAAAACAAATAGTGCATTCTCAAATGGGTAATCGCCATAGTTTTCAATATCCTTTAAGCTAAGTTTTCCGCTTTTCCGGTATTTTACTTCGATGAAGTGAGCCTGCTTATCTTTAAATACTACAAAGTCCGGCATCTGTCGAATGTTTTTGGATACATCGCCTCTAACTCCCTTCAGCAAATCAGTTATTCCAGGTATAGTGTTTTCCATCCCATATTTGTAAACCTGAAAATCTAGGGATATGAAAAGTTGTTCTATAATGGTTTCGGCAATGCGGCCTTTTATTACACCGGCCACCCATTTATTTCCGTTTTCCTTTTGGTAACAATCGGTACAAAGACCGTTTTTGAACTTGGTGTATTCACCACATTCTATGCAATCGGGCATATTTATTTTGATGGTTTGGTAAACTACCAAAATAGCTATTACACTCCACTTTAACAATTAACCACGAGGGAATTCAGAATTTTCTTGTTTAATTATTGAAAGCATTAATTTGCTTATCAGTCGTTTTGCCATTTTCTTTTTCGTAGATCACATTCTTTTTTGGGCAAATTGAGTTTTGGGTTAACCGTTTGGCAAAGTTCATCGAGCTTTAAGGTAGCTTGTGACGGGGTAAGTGTTTCAGCAGAAACCATTTGATCAAAAACCCATAAATGTCCATGGACGTCAAGTTTTTTGATTTTTGCGAATTTCCGCAAGGTGTTGTCGCTTGTCAGCAATGTTGCTTTCAACTTTTCCGCCTGGTAAAAGGCGGAGCAGTCCTGTTCTGATAAAGCTGGTTTTTGCAAACGAATTTCAATAATGTCTTCAAGTTGTATTTCTGAAATTTCATGGACCTCAAGTTGTCCACTATCTATATATGCTTGCAATTCAGACTTCTGGTAATCATGTAACTCTTCAAGCACAAGATCAGTGGTACAAAACTGAAAATTCAATCCAAAGAAGTGACTCAGGATTTCCAGTTTCACCAAGTCAATCAAGATATTCGCATCATTAACAACTATGGTCATATCGCAATGAATTGGTCCCGGAATACAGCCAGTTTTTCATTTGAAAGATTGGCAGCCTTGCTAAGGCTGATTATTTCTTCAGAAGCTGCACGATAGACCAATTGCATAAACCTATCTGAATGCTCTTTTCCTTTGTATTGTCCTAGCCCTTCCTCTTCCCGGTTGGCGGAAATATACTTTCTAAATTTTACATAGCGATGTTCATCGATAATTTCCAGATTCTTTGCGCGTGCCATTATGGCCTGAATAGAAATACCATAGGTTTCCTTAATGCTAATCAATTCAGGAATGCTTATTCCTTTTCTTTTTTTGGAACCAAGCTCGGTAATAAAAGTCTCGTATGGAATTAACATTGCACCGGCAAAGGCATGGCAGAGCCGTTCAATTTCTTTTTCGCTTAAAGCATCGGAAAAATTTAAAAGAATATGTCCAAGTTCATGGAGTGCAGTAAAACGTTTCCTTTCTATGCTGTAATTTTTGTTGATTACAATTATTGGCACACTACCATCCGCCCATCCAGATAGACCGTCAAAGGCAAGATCCGCATCAAGCTCTATGACTTTGATTTCTTTGTCCTCCAATATTTCAATGACATTGGGTAAAGCGTTGATTCCTAGTTTCCATTCTTTTAGAAGGGCATTGACAGCATTTTCAATATCGGGAACAGTTGAAATCAACACATTCTTTATTGGGTTGACAAAAGCGGATTTAATTTGAAGCAAATCCTCAATTTCCAAGTAACGCTCAACACTTTCGGCCACTTGTTGTTTGATGGCATTGGTTTTCTTTACGCCCAAAATGCTTCTTTTCCTAAATTCTATCTTTTCTATTTCAGCACCCAATGGCCTAAAGAAATAATCAGGCTTTACGTTAAGAGCCTTTGCCAGTTGAATTAAGGTGGCACTGTTGGGCATCATTTCTCCTTTTTCATATTTTGAAATGGCATTTTTGGAGACAATATCACCCATGGCCTTCACCAAATTGTCTTGGGACATGGCGGAAAGCAGACGAGCATTTTTTAATCGTTTTGAAAACAGTTCCTTCATAAGTCTGTTGATAATGTGTTTACAAAAGTACAAAATATGTTAATTTTGTCAACCATTGTTTAGGGAATATTAATTTCACCCGTGATATTTTAACTTTTTATAGTTCCCGATTACTTAATTAAAGGAGGGTATAAAAACAAAAAACCTCCCAAAAGTGCAAATTGTTGAGAGGTCCGAGAGGTATTGATATGACTAAGTTGCTAATTTTTTAATCCCAGATACTTAAATTCTATTTTAAAGATTTAATCCTTTAATATGGATAGCTTTTCGTCCAATTTGTCCATGAAGTACAATTGGCTATCCGGAAGGATGCTCAGTACCAGTTCCAATACTTGGATCACACTATCCTCTTTTGATGCATTTTGGTTGGCAGGAAACAACATCATTCCCTCCCCATCAAGGGCAAACACGCAAACCTCCAAAAGACTGATGATCTGTGTCAATAGATGATTGTTGTCCCTGACCTCGAAGGACACTTGGTTTCCCTTGGGGCCGATGGACTTATTGTTTCCCAACAGTCCAGAAAGATTGTTCCTGAGCTGTTGTATCTCTTCCAAGGTCTTTAACCTTTTCTTATTTGATTTCATGGGAATAGATTTATTGGGTTGTGGTTGTCTTTTGTTCCGAAAGCAGTTTTTTGACCTTGTCCAAGAACTCCATTTCATCATGGGGTATCAGATCAAGTATAAATCCGAGAACCCCACTAATATTGCTGTGGGGTTGGGGAACGGAACGTGTGGAGAAATTTTCGTTTTCCAAAGCTGTGATACAGACCTTGATGAGGTCGGAAATCATAAAAGAGGTTTCACAGTATCCCTTGGTAATGAGTTCTATGCTATAGAGTCCCTTTTCGGGGAGATAGGGCTTCAAGGTATGGAAATGCATTTTTTCCAGTTCCTTCAATTGGTCAATCAATGATGTTTCATCATTGTTCCCCGCGTTCTCGGTCACTTTTGGGAATGCTTTCTCAAAATCATTTCCGATTCCATCGATTTGGTCTTTGCACTGTTCAAGATGCCTATGGAATATGGACTCGACCTCTTTGATGAATTCCTTCATCTTGGATTGGACGGTCTTGGTCTGTACTTTTGAAATCTCAAACTCATTGCCATATCTGGCAACGCTATAGGCATGTTCCAAAAGGAGCAGCAGTTCATTGCTGTTTGGCTCAGAAGATTCCAAAAAGGGCTGTAGGGTAGGAAAGAAATGTTTGCAGTAATTGATATGACTAATGATACTGTGTGTCACCATACTCCGCCCGATGCACATCTGTTCAATGAAGCGGAACGAAAGCTCAAAGGCCTGGTGCATGTTGAAAGTGGCAATGGCATAGTCCCCTTCCTTTATCAGTATGTCCGCAGTATAGGCAAAGGCATTCACTTTTCCCATTTCCGATTTATGATATCGAATGGCCCTCTTGACAAGGGTCTCATATGCCATTGAGGGGTAACCCATAATGTTTCCTCCTTGTAAGCGAGCAAAAACAGTTTCCCCCAGACAGCAGTGTTCCAAGAAATAGAGCGAACCCCTTTCAAGGCCTATCTCGGATTGGCTCTCCGTATAGACCCTTATCCTGAAATCGGGATGCTTTTTCCTTTTTTTGGCTACTAGGGAACGGATCTCATTGGGTAAGGGATCATTGTTGACATCCACAAAAAGGGTGAGGAAATAGTATTCGGAGTTACCCTCCTTCTGCTTTCTGGACAAAAAGGCACTGTCAATGGTTATGATGTTCAGGATGCTATCGAGCAATTCGGACAGCTCTTCCGCTTTTTCAAAGATTTCCGGTATGTTTGTGTCATATGTCATAGGAATGTGTTTTAAAGGGTTCAAGAATCATCGTTCATATTAAGGCCACATTCCGAAGTACCCCACCATGGGCACTTGTATTTTATTAAACCTGTTTTGTGTTTTACAATCGGATTATTGTACGAAACACCCTATATTTGAGATATGCAGACAAAGACCAAGAACAACCATATAGGCAGAAAGATCAGTAGGATAAGGGAACTCCGTGGAATGAAACAGGAGACCTTAGCTGAGGAACTGGGTATTAGCCAACAGGCCGTTTCCAACATTGAGAACAGCGAAAAGGTGGATGATGTGAAACTTGAAGAGATTGCCAAGGCTTTGGGAGTTACCAAAGAGGGAATTGAGAATTTCTCTGAAGAGGTTGTTTTTACAATTATTGGAAATACTTATAATGATAATTTGTAATAGTTAAGACTTAATCTGACAATCTTTATAAATTAGTTTAACCCTTAAATTAGATTTGTCAGATGAGTA